>JAFXDC010000040.1 GCA_017516345.1 Clostridia bacterium
GGTTACCGTGGGTGCAGGCAAGCGTATCGCGGGTCAGGAGACCTTCCCGGTGATAATCGGTAAGAATATCACGGTTTGATCTCTATATTCGTCTAAATAGGTTGACTAAAATCAATTTTAACAGTATTATACTTAAATTAAAATAAAGATATTATATATTATTATATAATCATTATACCGTTTATATAAATGCCCGTGCCTTGAGTCCATTCTTCAAGCACGGGCAGCAACGGATAAAAAGGAGGCATGCATATGAAGGTTTTATTTACAGCCAGCGAGGTAAATCCGTTTGCAAAGGTGGGCGGACTAGCCGACGTTGTGGGTTCCCTCCCCAAAGCACTTAAAAGGGAGCGTGTGGATGCGCGTATAATCATGCCCAAGTACGGCATAATAGATCAAAAGCTGTTGGATAACGCTGTATTTTTAGGCAATACCTACGTTCAGATGGGTTGGCGCAATCAATACGCGGGACTGTTCAGCACGGTCTATAACGGCGTTACGGTGTATTTTGTGGATAATCAGTACTATTTCGGCGGCGATAAGGTCTACGGCTACATTGAAGGCGAGGCGGAAAAGTTTGCCTTCTTCTGTCTTGCGGTGCTGGAGCTTTTACCTCTTATGGATTTTACCCCCGAGATCATCCATTGCAACGATTGGCAAACGGGTCTCATTCCCGTGCTTTTAAAAACAAGATATGCTCACCTTGGCATCAAAACGGTATTTACAATACATAATCTTAAATTCCAGGGTATCTACGGCATAGAAATGATGAAGGACCTTCTCAGCTTTGACGATTCCTTCTTTACTCAACAGACCCTCGAATTTTACGGCGGCGCCTCATATATGAAGGGCGGTCTGCTCTTTGCCGACCGTATAACCACCGTAAGCCGTACCTATGCCAAGGAAACTCAGACCGAATTCTTCGGCGAACGCCTCGACGGGGTGCTCAGAAGCCGTAGCGATGTCTACTGCGGTATCCTTAACGGTCTGGACTATAAGGAGTATAACCCCGCTACCGATAAGCTCATTCCCTTTAAATATTCCGCTGATGATATCTCGGGCAAGGAAAAATGCCGTTACGCTCTTGAGGAGGAGCTTGGCTTGCCGCATTCCCATAGCCCCATCATCGCCATGGTGGGCAGACTTTACGATCAAAAGGGCCTTGCGCTGATAGAAAGAATGCTCCCCGAGCTTTTGCTCAGCGACGATTTCCGACTTGTGGTGCTAGGTAGCGGCGACCACGGCTACGAGACCATGTTCCAGAATGCGCAGGGACGCTATAACGATAGGGTGCGCGCCATCATCGGCTTTGATAACGCTCTTGCTCACCGCATCTACGCCGGCGCAGACCTGTTCCTGATGCCCTCCCTCTTTGAGCCCTGCGGCTTAAGCCAGCTCATCGCAATGCGCTACGGTACACTTCCCATAGTGCGCGAAACGGGCGGACTTGCAGATACAGTCAAGCCCTATAATAAGTACGACGGAAGCGGTGTGGGCTTCTCGTTTGAAAACTTCAATGCCCACGATATGGCCTATACCATCCGCTATGCCCTTTCCTGCATGAAGGATGACGAGGTCCGCGCAGGACTTATCCGCAACGCCATGACGGCGGACTTCTCCTGGACGAGCAGCGCCAAGGAGTACAAGCAGCTCTATAAGCAGGTGCTTGGCAAAAAAAGATAAATAAGCTTTAAAATATCAACGTTTCGGTTTAATTCGGAACGTTGATATCAATATAATATAACCATCATTGGAGGCTCACAGATGAGTGACAGATACGATTATGAAAAACAAGCGATAAAGCAAGGAGTGCTAAATAAGCTCAAACGCCATTTCGGCCGCACTCCCGCAGAGGCAACCGACCTTCAGCTTTATAAGGCAGTGGCCCTTGCTGTGCGCGACGAGGTAATGGAGTATTGGCAATCCTCCTCCCGCAAAGCAGAAAAGAATAAGAATAAGGTGGTCTACTACCTTTCGCTTGAGTTCCTTATGGGTCGCTTCCTTGCAAGCAACCTTGTGGCAATTGAAAAATACGACCATTACGCAGAGGCTCTTGCTGAAATGGGCATAGACCTTGAAAAGCTGGAAAACGTGGAGCAGGATGCCGGCCTCGGTAACGGCGGCCTCGGCAGACTTGCCGCTTGCTTTATGGACTCCCTGGCAAGCATGGGCTTGCCCGCCATCGGATGCGGTATCAGGTACGATTACGGCCTTTTCCGTCAGAAGATAGTGGACGGTCAGCAAATAGAAATGCCGGATAACTGGCTGGAAAACGGCTGCAGCTGGGAAATTGCCCGCCCCGAGGAGCAGTTCGAGGTGCTCTTCTACGGCAATGTCAAGGAGTACACCGACGAGAACGGCAGACTCTGCCACAGTCTTGAAAACGCTCATAAGGTGCTTGCAATGCCTTACGATATCCCAATTATGGGCTTCCGCTCGGGAGTGGCAAATACCCTGCGTATCTGGAGCGCACGCTCCCCTCAGTATTTTGATATGACCTATTTCGGTCAGGGCGAGTACATCCGCGCAAGCGCAGAGCGCGAGCTTGCGGAGACCATCTCAAGAGTTCTCTATCCTAACGATTCCCATAACGCGGGTAAATCCCTCAGGCTTCAACAGCAGTACTTCTTCACAAGTGCTACTCTGCAGTATATGCTTGCACGTCATAAGCGTATGGGTCTGCCTGTGGAAAAGCTTGCGGATTACGCCTCCGTGCAGATAAACGATACCCACCCCGCCATCGCTATAGCCGAGCTTATGCGTTTGCTTATCGATCAGGAAAAATTCGGCTGGGACGAGGCGTTTGAGATCTGCCGTAACGTATTTTCCTACACCAATCACACCATTATGAGCGAGGCTCTTGAAAAATGGCCCTGTTACCTGGTGGAAAATATGCTCCCCAGGGTATATATGATAATCAAGGAGATCAATCGCCGCTTCTGCGCAGGCCTTACCGATGAGCAGTCTGCCATGATGGCGCCCATCGCATTCTCTCAGGTGCGTATGGCAAACCTTTGCCTTGCCACCTGCCACAGGGTCAACGGCGTTTCGGGTCTGCATACCGAGATATTAAGAAACAATCTCTTTAAGGATTTCAATGCTCTTGATCCCGAGCTCATCATGCCCGTTACAAACGGTATAACTCCAAGACGTTGGCTGCTTCAGGCAAACCCCGGTCTTGCAAATCTTATAAGCGGTACCCTTGGCACCACCGATTGGGTCAACGATATGCCTCAGATAGCCCGCATAGAGGAGCATATCAACGATGATGCTTTTCTTTCTCAGCTTGCCGCCATCAAGCGCGCAAACAAACAGCGCCTTGCAGACTATATCGCCAAAAATAACGGAATAGAGGTGGATGTGGACTCCATCTTTGACATTCAGGTCAAGCGTATGCACGAGTATAAGCGTCAGCTTCTCAACGCGCTTCATATCCTGCATCTGTATTTTGATATTACCGAAAACGGCGCAAAGCATAAAAAGCACACCTTCATCTTCGGTGCAAAGGCATCCCCCGGATACGTTCGCGCAAAGCAGACCATCTCCCTTATCTGCACCATTGCCGACCTTGTAAACTCCGATCCCCGCACCAAGGATATTCTTAAGGTGGTATTCATAGAAAACTACGGCGTAAGCAACGCCCAGATCATCATCCCCGCATCCGATATCAGCCAACAGATCTCCCTTGCAGGTAAGGAGGCAAGCGGTACGGGTAATATGAAGTTTATGATGAACGGCGCTCTCACCGTGGGCACCATGGATGGCGCCAACGTGGAGATGCACGGGTTGCTGGGCGATGATAATATCTTCATCTTCGGACTCAGGACCGATGAGGTAAACGGTCTTTATGCCTCGGGCTATAATCCCAAGGATTACTATCAGGATGATATCCGTATCCGCCGTATTGTGGATGCCCTTGCCGATGGAACACTTAGCTCAAACGTTGCCAGCATGAAGGAATATCTCCTTAACGGTGACGGTGGCTATGCCGATCCCTACCTTTGCCTGCGCGACTTCGGCTCCTATGCCGCGGTCATGGAGGAGGCGGAAAAGCTTTACGGCACCAAGGAGTGGTTACAAAAGAGCCTTATAAATATTGCTCGTTCCTGGTATTTCTCCTCGGACAGAAGCATTGCGGAGTATAACGAGAAAATATGGAAGCTTACCCAACTGTAATTCACGATTCCCGATCCGCGCGCTTTCGCACACCGCAGGGCGCCGTGGCGGCGGGAACAAGCGTAACTATCAATATTTTTGCCCCGTACGTCGGAGGGGTCACCCTCCGACTGTGGGAAAACGGCGAGCAGCTTGTCAAGATGCAAAGGACTAACGACGGTATGTTTACCGCCACCGTTCTTTGCTCAAAGCCATGTCTGCTCTGCTATTATTTTATCTTGCATACCGATAACCGTGATGAATTTTACCTTAACGCCCCCGATATGCTGGGCGGAGTAGGGGAGCACGCAGAGCAATGCGACTCCATGCGCTCGTACAGCATTACGGTCTTTGATAAAGATTTCAAGACCCCCGATTGGTGCGCGGGCGGGGTAATGTATCAGATATTCCCCGACAGATTCAACAGCGCGGGAAAGGGAGATCCTACGGGTAAGCGCATGCATAAGGGGTGGAACGAAGCCCCCGAATATCTGCCCATAGCGCCAAAGGATTACTATGCCGCAGACGATTTCTTCGGCGGCGACCTTAAGGGCATAGAGGAAAAGCTTGATTACCTTGCAGATATGGGAGTAAGCATCATCTACCTGAATCCCATCTTTAAGTCCTATTCGAATCACCGCTACGATACGGGAGATTACGAGTCCATCGACCCATTGCTTGGCACAAATGACAACTTTGCACACCTGTGCAAATGTGCAAATGAGCGTAATATCCGCATAATTCTTGATGGCGTCTTTTCCCATACAGGTAGCGACAGCCGTTACTTTAATAGGGAGAACACTTATCCCGAAAAGGGCGCGCTAAACGGTACCGATAGTAAATATTACCCCTGGTACAGCTTTGAAAGCTATCCGAACAAGTACGATTGCTGGTGGGGAGTCTGGTCGTTACCTTGTGTTAACGAGACCGAGCCGTCCTATATGGACTATATCCTTAGGGATGAAGACTCCATCGTTAAAAGATGGCTCCGCGCAGGGGCCTCGGGGTGGCGACTTGACGTTGCCGACGAGCTCCCCGACGAGTTTTTATTCGAGCTTCGCAAGCAGATAAAGGGGGAGGATCCCGAAGCCCTCATCATCGGCGAGGTTTGGGAGGATGCCTCCAAAAAGGAAAGCTACGGACACCTTCGTCCCTATCTTCAGGGCGCTCAGCTTGACAGTGTAATGAATTATCCCTTGCGTAAGGCGGTGCTTGATTATCTCCTTAACCGTGATGCGGAAAAATTCGCGCGAAGCGTGCTCTCCCTTAGGGAGAATTACCCCCCGCAGGTCTTTAACAGACTTATGAACTTTGTTTCCACCCACGATACCGAGCGAGCCTGCACCCTTCTTGGCGAGGCTCCGCATAAGGATACGGTGGATAAGCATTTTCAGTCCAAATTTCTTTTAAGTCAGGATGCAGAGGCGGTCGCTAAGGCGCGCCTTCAGCTTGCATATGCAATATTGTTCCTGCTTCCGGGCATCCCTTGCGTTTATTATGGGGATGAGGACTACGCTCAGGGCTATGCAGATCCATTTAACCGTGCGCCTAAAAGCTGGAGCAAGCAGGGAATGCAGCAGCTGTTAAAGCAGCTTGCCCGCATACATAAGAGGGCAGAGGACTTTAACGATCTTGCCATAATTCCGTGCGGAAGCGCACTGTGCATAAAAAGAGGAAATATCATAGGCATCATTAATCCCACAGACTGTGAGCTTGAGCAAATGCTGGATATCTCCCTTTTAAAAAGCGGTAAGCTTGAGCTTACAAACGGTAGCTGCACTCTCTCTGTAAGAGAGCAGGGTATGTATCTTTTGCTTGATACCTACAGCTTCTGCGTTATTATTGCCGACTGATAAATAAAAAGGGGGAATAAGGTGAAAAGAATATTGACCTGCATTTTAGTGTGTCTCCTGCTTTGCGGGTGCTCATCTCCTACGCTCACCCCGACATCCGCACCTACCGTGTCACCCTCCGCTCCCGCAATAAAGGAGGACAAGGCATCAAAGGATGATCTTCTTCCCGTTCACGTGGGTGTGGATGATGCTCTCTATCGCGTTTATTTCTCGGATTCAAAGCCGACAAGCAGAATACTTACCGAGGATTTTGTCCATCATTACGGCGGCAAGGAGTACGCTGTCTTAAAGTATTATCGCGAGCAGGATGTGCTTTTTTTCGGTGCTGATTATTCGGTAAAGGATGGCAGAGTACTGTGCACCCTTTATCGCTATAGCGGCGCTCGTCAGTCGGTCATTGCGGAAAAGGCGGTGGCGGATAGCATTTCCTTCTCAAGCATCTCGCCGGGCGTTTCCTTTATCTCGATTGCAGAGGGTGCCGATACACTGCTTGTGCATTCGCTTGGCACTGCAACAACCGTAGGAGGCGCTGATGCCTGCCTGTTTTTTAAGGATGACGTAATATATACGAGCAATGGGGAGCTTTACCATCTGAAGGATGATAAGGCAACTGCACTCGGAAGCTGTAAAAGCTTGTTAGGAGCCTTTGGTGATGGCATCACATGCGAAGCAGGGGCATCAAGTATCAAGGTATTCTTCCCGGAGGATGATGTAAGCTATACCGTCCCCGATGTTTATCTTGAAGGTGACTGGTGCATAAACGGCTACGTGATCTCAGGCAATAAGCTCTGTTACCTTTCGGCAAACGGCCCGATCATACTGGATGACGTCGTGCGCCTTGAGCCCGTTCAAGGTGAGAGCGGAGTGGTGTACAGTAATCAAAAGGGTATATTTTACTCTCTTGATGGCAAAACCACTCCCCTTAACGTGATGGGGCATCCGTTAAGTGCCTTCAGAACCAAGGGCAGACTCCTTGTCAAAACAGAGGAGTGGCTCTACGACGGCTCTTCACGCATAGGCGATCCCTTCCGTGTAAGATATCTGGAGGGCGAGCTGTACCTGGTGTATAAAAATGATGACGGGCTCACCGCCTCCATCCGCAAGCTGGATTCGGCACAGACCCTCGTGCCAAATATCCTTTTAAACACCCCCTTTTATTCCATCGGCGGCATGCTGTGCTACTTCGTAAGACAGTCCTTTACCGATGACAAATATGCCCTTAAAATAGGGGAGCATACGTTTTATAACGCAGACATCAACAAACCGGTGTACGGAAATTCTACACTTGATCAGATCATTTATTTTAATGTGACTTGCGATGCTGTGATCTATATAAAAGGTGAGGAGCTTATTTTCCATCAAGGAAAAATATACTTGTAAAATATTCGGTATCTTGATATAATATATACATTATCCGACGAAACAACCGCATTGCGGTAATAATGAGGTATAATATGCAAATACAAGAAACAAAAAAGACCATTTTCAGCGGAATACAGCCTTCGGGTATACTTACCATAGGTAACTACCTTGGCGCATTGCGTAATTGGGTACAACTCCAGGAGGAGTATAATACATATTATTGCATTGTTGATATGCACGCAATAACCGTGCGTCAGGACCCTTCGGTGCTTAAAAAACGCTGTCTTGAGCTGCTTGCACTCTATATCGCTTGCGGCCTTGATCCTGAGAAAAATACCATGTACTTTCAGTCGCATGTAAGCGCACACGCTGAGCTTGGTTGGCTTTTAAACTGTAACGCTTATATGGGAGAGCTTTCCAGAATGACGCAGTTTAAGGATAAGTCTGCTAAGCAAGGCAATAATATTGGAGCCGGGCTTTTAACGTATCCCGTGCTCATGGCGGCGGATATCCTTCTGTTTAATACCGATCTTGTTCCGATAGGAAGCGATCAAAAGCAGCATCTTGAGCTTGCACGCGATCTTGCCGAGCGCTTTAACAACGTCTACGGTCAGACCTTTACCGTGCCCGAGCCATACATCGGCAAAAGCGGCGCCCGCATAATGAGCCTTCAGGAGCCCAACAAAAAAATGAGCAAATCCGACGAAAACGTCAACGCATTTATCTCCATGGTGGATCCCGCCGACGTGGTAATGAAAAAGATGAAGCGTGCGGTTACCGATTCGGGAAGCGGTATTATCTACAGCCCCGACAAGCCCGGCATCAGCAACCTCATTGATATCTACGCCTCCTGTAAGGGTGTTACACCTAAGGAGGTTGAAAAGGAATTTGAGGGTGCAGGCTACGGTACCTTCAAGGAGGCCGTGGGAACTGCTGTCGCAGAGATACTTACTCCCATTCAGCAAAAGCAGAAGGAATTGCTTTCAGACAAAGCATATCTTGAAAAAATATTTACCGAAGGCGCCGATAAGGCACGCTACACCGCCAACCGAACTCTTTGGAAGGCGCAAAAGAGGATGGGTCTTGCTCCCCGCAAGCTGTGATCTGTCTTTGATATATCATTAATTTAAGGACGAGAATTTAATTCTCGTCCTTTTATGGTATGCGCCCTTGGCGCATTTATATTTTTACGCGCCCTGCGGTCGTGCACAAAAAAACACACGCCAAAACCATCAGAGCCGCCTCAAATCAGTATCATGAGGAGGGCTATGAAATGCCAACAGAACTGCAGGGGATGGAATATCTCCGGAAAAAACC
>JAFXDC010000041.1 GCA_017516345.1 Clostridia bacterium
AGAATAACTGTAATGATCAACATTCACGAGAGGATAACCTATGAAGCTTTTACTTATAGACGGAAATTCATTGCTTAACAGAGCATTTTATGCCATGCCCCTTTTAAGCACGCCCGACGGACGGTACACAAACGCAGTCTACGGATTTACCAATATGCTGCTTAGCGCCATCGAGCAAATACAGCCCACCCATGCCGCCGTTGCCTTCGACCGCCGCGAGCCCACCTTCCGCCACAAGGAGTACGCCCTCTACAAGCAGGGCAGAAAGCCCATGCCCGACGAGCTTGCAGAGCAGTTCTCTCTGCTTCGCGAGGTGCTTGAGTGCATGAATATCTCCACCATCGACCTTGCAGGCTACGAGGCAGACGATCTTATCGGTACCCTCAGCCGCATCTGCGAGTGCTCCGATGGCGAATGCGTCATTCTCTCGGGAGATAAGGACAATCTTCAGCTTGTTTCAAACGCCACAAGCGTATGGATAACAAGAAAAGGCATCAGCCAGACAGAAAAATTCTCGCCCTCCTACCTTTCAGAGACAATGGGTCTTACCCCCGAGCAAATAATCGACTATAAGGCTCTTGCAGGGGATAGCTCGGATAACATTCCCGGCATTCCCGGGGTGGGAGAAAAAACCGCACTTAAGCTTCTTTACGAATATAAAACGGTGGAGAGCATCCTTGAGCATTCCGACTCCGTCAAGGGCAAGCTTGGCGAGCGCATCCGCGAAAACAAGGACAGCGCCGTTTTAAGCAAGCGTCTTGCCACCATCAACCGCTTTGTCCCCATAACCTTTACATTGGAGGATTGCATCTATCGCGCCCCCGACACCTCCGCTCTGCGCAAGCTCTTTACCGAGCTTGAATTTAAAAGCCTGCTTGCAAAGCTGCCCGAGGCACAGCAAGAGGAGCAAACGCTAAAAGACGACTTCGTTCCCCCCGTTACGCGGGAGGAAAGCGAGGTCACCTCGGATATGCTGAGATCCTCCTTCCCCCAAAAAGTAGTGGCGCTGTATTTTTCAAGCGAGGAGTCGGCTATTTATATCGCGCAGGATAAGCAGACCCAGCTTCGCATACCCATCATGCTGAATTTCGCCTTCGAGGGCATGCCTCCCGATCTGCTCTATCCCATCCTTGAGCAATTCTTAAAGGATAAGGCGGTCATCTCCTACGATTGCAAATCCCTTATGCACGAGCTTGGCTTCCGCTTTGAGCTTGAGGGGGATATCATGGTGGCGGAATATCTGCTTGATTCCCTTAAGGGAAGCTATCCGCTTGAGGATATCCTTTCCAAGTACGACCTTCCCCCTTGCGCGAGCGCACTTTTGCATATCAACGAGCTTGAAAAAAACGCACTTGCCTCTCAGGGCATGACAAGCCTTTATACCGATATCGAGCTCCCCTTGACAAGCGTGCTTTACGATATGGAGCTCTGCGGCTTTAACGTGGATTGCACCATTCTTAAAAAGCTCGGCGTCATCTTTGGCGAGAGGCTTGACGAGCTCTGCAGGACCATCTACGATCTTGCAGGGGAGACCTTTAATATAAACAGTCCCAAGCAGCTTGGCGAGATACTCTTTGAAAAGCTGGGTCTGCCCCACGGCAGAAAGACCAAAACGGGCTACTCAACAAATATCGAGGTGCTACAAAGCCTGGAAAATTGCCACGCCATCATAAGCCCCATAATGGAGTACCGTCAGCTTCAGAAGCTCAAAAGCACCTATATCGACGCCATGGTGGTGCTCCCCGACTCCTCGGGAAGAATACACTCAAGCTTTAATCAGACCGTCACCGCCACCGGAAGGATATCCTCTACCGAGCCCAATCTCCAAAACATCCCCGTGCGCACCGAGCTTGGACGGCACATCCGCAAGGCATTTACCGCCAAGGAGGGTTGCGTGCTTATAGACGGCGACTATTCGCAGATAGAGCTTCGCGTGCTTGCTCACCTGGCAAACGACGATACCCTGAAAAACGCCTTCTTAAATAATGAGGATATCCACACCGCCACCGCCGCCTCGGTCTTTGATGTTCCCGTCCACCAAGTCACCAAGGAGCAGCGCTCTGCGGCAAAGGCAGTAAACTTCGGGATCGTTTACGGCATAAGCGACTACGGCCTTTCACAGAATATCGGGGTCTCGGTCCGCGAGGCGGGTAAATATATAAAGGATTATCTTGATAAATTCCCCGGAGTGCGCGCCTTTATGGACCGCGCCAAGGCAGAGGCCAAGCTGAACGGCTTTGCCTGCACCATGATGGGACGCCGACGCCCCTGTCCCGAGCTTACAAGCTCCAACTACAACACCCGCTCCTTTGGCGAAAGAGTGGCCATGAATACCCCCGTCCAGGGCAGCGCCGCAGATATCATCAAGCTTGCCATGGTAAAGGTCAGCAGGGCGCTTAAGGAAAGCGGCCTTCGCACCCGCCTTATACTACAGGTACACGACGAGCTTTTGCTCGAGGCACCCATCAACGAGCAGGAGCAGGCGGCGGCATTGCTTAAAAAATGTATGCAGGAATGCTGTGCTCTGTCTGTTCCCCTGACGGTGGATTGCAACATCGGCACAAGCTGGTACGAAACAAAATAAGATAAAGGACACTTATTATGATAATAGGTATTACCGGGGGCATAGCAAGCGGCAAAAGCACCGCCGCAAGCTATATCGCCCAAAAAGGATATAAAATTTTTGATGCCGATGCGGTCTGCCATAAGCTCACCGAGGAAAACGGCAAGGCTCTACCCCATATTGCGCAGCTCTTCGGTGCCGAGTTCGTTCGTAATAACGTGCTCGACCGCGCTCTTATGGCACAAAGCATCTTTAACGATCCGCAAAAGCGCAAACAGTTAGAGAGCATACTGCATCCCCTCGTAATAGCCGAATGTAAGGCTTTTTTGCACGAATGCGCAGATGAGCATTTATGCTTTTTGGACGTCCCTCTGCTTTTCGAAAGCGGAATGGACTCCCTTTGCGACGAGGTGTGGCTGGTAAGCGCCCCAATAAAGGACAGGGTCGCGCGCCTTCGCGAGCGCTCGGGAATGAACGATGAGCAGGCAAGAGCCCGCATAAAAAGTCAGATGCCCGAGTATAAAAAGCGCAAGCTTGCAAGCCACGTCATCGACACTCGCTCCGATGCCTCCGTCACCCGCGCGCGCATAGACAGACTGATAAGCAAGGCTCTTAAAAAATCATCAGAAAGGTAAAAACCAATGAAGCACTCTGTAAAACGCATAATTGCTTTATTATTTATATTATGCTTTGCAAGCGGATGCTACCAAGGCGGCTCCATCCTCACCTCCCCCACGCCGTCCCACGGCGGGGTAAATCCTCCCGGACAGACCGCCATGCCCAAGCAGGGCGGAAGCATCACCATCGCCATGCCTCAGGAGCCCTACACCACACATCCCCTCTTCCTTAAGGAGGTGGAGATGAGCAACATCTACAGCATGGTCTTTGACCCGCTCATCGCCCTTGACGCTCAAATGCTCCCCGCAGTAAGCATTGCAAACGGCTGGGAGATGGCGGAATCGGGCGAGGTCACGGTCAGACTGCGCTCGGGCGTCCGCTTCCACGACAACACCGAGCTCACAAGCTCGGACGTGGTATTCACCTTTAATAAGATACTCTCAAGTCCCACCTCGATATATTACTCACTTGTAAACAAATACGTGCTCTCTGTGGAGGCAAAGGATCGCGATACCGTGGTCTTTACCCCCAGGATCGCAAGCTACGCCTTCTACTACGCCCTCAACGTCCCCATCATCCCCGAGGCGCTTTACTCAGGCGTGGATAATAAGACCGATATCATCCCCATAGGCACGGGAAGCTTCGCGGTGGGAACCCTGGACGTTGGCCCAAGCAGCGAAATGGAGCTTGTACGCAACGCCTATTGGTGGAAAAAGCAGCCCTACATCGAAAAGATACACGCCGTAGGCTTTAAGGATAATAACGACGCCATAGAGGCCTTCATTCGCGGAGAGCTGGACTGTGTTCCCACCGCCATATATACCACCGATATATACGACAGCTACGACGGGGTATCCTGCTATAGCTATATGTCAAATTATTATGATTTCCTTGCTCCAAACCTTAAAAACAAGGCACTTGCGGAGGTAAACGTTCGCCGCGCCATTTCCTATGCCATAGACAGAAAGAGTATCATTGCCAATATATACGTAAACCACGGAATAACCATGGAGTATCCCTTCGCCTCGGATTTTGCCTTTGATAACGGGGATATCATTCGTTACGATCACTCACTTCAGCAGGCTACCGCTCTGCTTGACAGCGCGGGTTGGGTCATGGGGGATGATTCCCTGCGCCATAAGAACGGCCATAAGCTCTCCTTTAAGCTTATAACCATCCGTAATGACGACAATCCCGTGCGCCGCGACAGCGCTCAGATGCTCGCTCGTCAGCTCGCACCCCTGGGAATATCCATTACCATCGAGGTGCTTAATAAGTCGGAGCTTGAAAAAGCCCTTCAAAGGGGAGATTTCGACCTGCTGCTTACAGGCTACTATCTTTCCGACTCCCCCGACCTCTCCTTCGCCTTCCACTCTCAGGGAAGCGGCAACGTGATGAACTATTCCGACCCCCATTGCAACGAGCTGCTCGATACCCTCAACGCCGCCCGCACAAGGGACGAATACTCCGCCGCTTACGGCGAGCTTCAGCTTTATATCTCCCAACAGCTTCCGCAGATAGGCCTTATGGGCATCTCTCAGACCCTGCTTCATAAGGATACCCTTGTTCCCACGGGCATCTATCGGGATCTCCGAGTTTATCAGAACATCGATAAATGGTACCTGACAAACTGATTTTCTTTTAAAAAATGCTTTATTTATAAGCGATATTGTATTATAATATCCTCACAATAAGATCAAGGAGCATCACCATGTCTTTTCTTAAAAAAATTCTTTGTCATATACTCATAATCCTCGGCGGTATGTTTCTGGTGTTTTCCATCATCAACTTTGTAAACGACGCCATGAACTTTATGAATAACGAGATCTCCCTTGTGCTTATCCTCATTTGGGCCATCCTCTCCCTTGTCACCGGCTTCATCTTTGTCTTTGATATGCTTAAAAAGGATAACGCGCCTCGCGCTCCCAAGCAGGAAAAACCCTCCCGCCGTAGCGGTGCCGCATATGAGTCCGAGCTTGATCAGGAGCTTGATACCCTTATAAACGTGGAGACAAGACACGAAAGAAAAAAAAGAGCCGACTCCGATTACGATTTCGATCTCTTCTCAGGCAACGATACATCGGAGGACAGAACCCCCAAGCCCACCGACTCTAAAAAGCTTACAGGCGCCGCAAGATATAAAAGAAACCGCTCATAAAAGTCCAAAGCCGCACCAAGGTGCGGCTTTTTTTCATCCGATTCTCGCCCCCTCGCGCCTTAGGCGCTTATATCACCATCCCGCAACAAGCAGCATAAAAAAGCGCCACCCATTGGGTTGGCGCTTATTATGTTATTAGCTTGTAATTGTACGATTATTCCATCGGCAACCAATAATGATTATTGTTATCCTCCGCCATTTCCATCATCCACAGCTCGCTTATATCCTTTTGGTTGTCAGGATACCAATAAACTGCCGTTTTCTTATAAACAGACTTTTCTTGCCCCGTCATGGAATACTTATTCCATGCAACTATTTTATAAGTTAAAGCTCCAAATTCACATGTGCCGCCGTCATCATAAGTTTTAACGCTAAACGGCACAAACAAAGCTGCCACGCACGTAACCACCAATATCGATACTATCGTTATTACCGTCCTCTTCTTCATGCTCACACTCTCCCTGATTCAGTCCTATATCATTTATGGTTAAATACTTATTCCCACAAAAAACACTTTTTGCAATTACAGTATAGCATAGCCGATATACCAAAGTCAATACACAATATTAACTTGTTTTTAGCATAATGATAACTTGCATTAAGAGGTGTTTGCGCCTTTTTCTTTTTTGTGAACTAAATGGGGGTTATTTCACTATCGCCTACTTTTTTTATTTAGCTTTATGCATCCGCCCTTCGTGCGTTTTTTTCCTTATGGCAAATATTCCAAGCACGCAGTTGCTTATAAGCAGCATGGGAAGATAGATCACAGCCAAAACCATCGGGGTGGCATCTATAGGATATACCGTAACCCCCGCAAGTTGCAAGAAAAAATATAGCAATACGTTAAGGGCTACTGCCGCCAATATGCCTACATTCAGGGCTATGAGCCGCACCCGAGCATGGCTCAGACCCTTAAATATAAAGGTAAAAAGATTGGCAAGTCCGAACACTGGAAGGTAAAACAGTACCATAAACAGCCATATATACCAGGGGAAGGATGTCGCGGCATTGTTATGTGCAAGACACAGGGTCACAACGTGAACGACCATGGCAACGGCTAAAGAAACATTAATAACGGTAAAATTCTTTTTCATATTGATTAAGCTCCTTATACTTTATGATAACGGTATAAACGTACCATTGCTAATATATCCAACCTCTAAGTTGTTTTGAACAGATCTATTAACTTGATAATCTGAGCTCGACGTCACTTGCCGTGTTGCCGTACTCGTTGTTAAAGTCCTTAATGGTGTTATCTTTGTCTACATACTCGCCGTTTTCCTCATACTTTACCGCTACACCGTAGCTATACGAGGTGCGGGTTCCGTCCTCATTGAGATACACAAATGTGAACTCATCAGGTTCTTCTGCTCTTAGCCTTGCCACCGCACCGTGAGCTTCAAGCTGTGCGCGGGTCAAGGTCTCGGGAATGTCTGAATCGGGTAATATGGGTGACTCGTTTCCCAAGGCAATTGCGGAGGGAATTGTCATAATAAACAAAAGCAAAGTAAGCACAAGCGCAGTTAGTCTTTTGCAGGTTATCATGACCTTTTGTTCGGTGTGACTGATGAGTTTCTTCATATACAATTCCTCCTTTTTTATTTTACAAAAAATCCCTTTTTGCAATTACAGTATAGCATAGCCGATATACCAAAGTCAATGCACAATACTAACTTGTTTGTAGCACAAATCTAATAATCCATATAATTTTTTTCACAAA
>JAFXDC010000042.1 GCA_017516345.1 Clostridia bacterium
CGGAGGTGCCGCCGGGCTCGGCGGTAACGGTGTCGGCAGTAGCACTCTCTGTGGGTGCGGTGGGAGTCACCCCAAGGGTGGGACCTGTGGTAATGCAGTCGGGGCCCTTGGTATCGGTGGGTTGAGTCGTGGGCGGAGCGGGCGTGGGAGTAGGTGCGGGCTCAGGAGTAGCCTGATGAGCGGTGTAGGTGAATACGTAAGGTATGCTCTGATATTCCCATGTAGCACTATTTACGCAACGGGTAATGTATACATAATAGGTCTGACCGTCGACAAAGTTATTATATACGAACTGACCGTTAGGACCAATGGTTGCAGACATTATTCCGGAAGCGGGGCACATTGCAAAGTTGCCGGGAGTGCGGTTAAGCTTGTTCTGATAAATATCTCTGTTATGGGTGATTTCCTTCTCCTGGGTAAAGATGGCGATCTCGGTCCAAGAGGTACCGGTTGCGGGGATGGCGTCACTCAAGGTAATTGTAGCGGTACCGTCAGCATTGCTAACAATGCTCTCGATCCAGTTCCGGGGGGCGGGCGTGGGAGTAGGAGTGGGGGTCACGCCGGGTGCAGCCTCGGCCTCACCGGCATAATCGGGAACGAAGCAGGCAAGCATATCCATTGCGGTCAGTCTTGCAAGCCAATCGTTGGGATGTGCATTAAGGTTGTTACCCGAAAGGGTTACGTAATGCTCCTTAACTGCAAGAATATCCTCGTAGATCTTGTACAGATCGCACAGCGCGCTTCTGCTTGCATACTCCTTCTGCAGCTCTTTTACCTTATCTGCATAGAGCTTGGCCTGAGCAACCGATATATTCTGGTTGATGGAGCCCGAAATGAAAAGTATCTCACAATCAGGATTTTTTTCTATTACGTAATCGATAGCCTCTTTAAGGTATGCCTTGTACTGGGTTGCGTTTATGCCCGAGCCGATGCTGTTGCCCGCATAGTACGCGCATATGAACAGATCGATGTCGCCGCTTGTTGCAACCTGGTTATGCTTTCTTGCCTTGGTGGCGTCTATGGTCTTGGGAGCACCGTTAAGAACAAAGGAGGTATTACCCTTAAGGGAGTTGACGCCCTGCGCAACGTTCCATCCGCCAACAGCGATATTGGATATCTTAGCGGGGATATTGTTGCTTTTCAAATAGTTCTTAATAAGATTTTCAATGGTGGGGCAGTACGGCTCGCGATTGTGGTAGCCGCTTACGTCACAGCCCTCCATGTTGGAAGCACCGTAAATAGCGATATGTATCTGCTCCCCGTCGGCTATTTTTTTAGCAACGTTTTTAAGGGTAGCGCCCTGATATTTGGCGTGATAAATATCTTCGGTATCTTTGATGTCATATTCGTAAGTAATGGCGACCTGCTTCTCGTAGAGGAACTTTCCAACACAGTAAAGAACGTTGCTCATACGTGCTCTGCCGCTTGCGTCGAAGGAGCCGTCCCAGTTTTTAACGTATTCGGTGCCGCCCTCCTCCTTAAGACCCTTAAGCGCGCCGTCAAAGAAATAAGGGATAGAGGAGCCCTTGAGCCATTTTATTTCATTTGTACCCTTTACCCACTGGTAGTCAACACCTTCCTTGTACTCGTTTTTAAGTGAGTTGTCCACTATGCAGATTATTCTCTTGGGCTCGAACAGAGTCTTTGCAACGATATTGCCCTTGGAATCCTGAACAAAGGTGATGCACTCATTACGCATAATATTGCTCTTCCAGTACGGTGCAATACGCTCAGCGTCGGTGTAGGAGTATTCCTTGTTGGTTATTCCCGGAGGGGTGGTGGCTGAGGGAGTGGGGGCTACCGAAACACCTGGAAGCTCGTTAGTAAGAATATACATGGTTTTGACCTTAACGGTAGCGTTGCCGTTAGTCTCTCCTTTGTTGAAGATATAGAAGCCAAGGCTTCTGAAGGGAAGGTTTCCGCCGCTGTTCCAGTCGGGCTGGTTTGCGGTTGCGCTTGCAGCGCGTGCGGTGGGGATAAGCAGGGTTCCCTTGAAGTTTGCGGGAAGCTTTACCGCAAGTCGGGCGTTGGAGTACTCAAGCTCGGCGTTATAAACCTTGCCTGCGGTATCCACAAGCAGAAGGTTAAGGTCGCTGTGCTCGGAGGTACGGAAGTTCTTGCCGGCACCGCCGTCCTCACGGGTACCCTGGAAATTAAACAGAACGGCGCCCGCGGTGGCGTTTTCGATCTCAAAGCAAACGTATTTGGCGTTCTTTACGTTTGCAGAGCCGATGTTGCCGCCCTTGTAGTAGGCATAGCTCTCTACGTGCTTATTAGCCTCTGCAACCAGAAGCAACTCGCCGTTGGCAACGCTCATAGAGCCACTGCCGCTTGCCTGACCGCAGATCTGACCGTCGGTAAAGTCGGTGAGTATCTCGCCGCTTAGGCTGTGCGAGCCGTAGGTAAGCTGCTTGTCTGCCGCGATTACCGATATTGCAAATATCGGAAGAAGTGCTAAGCAGAGGACCAAGCAAATCATCTTTTTCATAATATCACTCCTGTTGTAATTAATAAACGGACTCTGTCCGTAGCATTATAATTTATTATACCTCTCTCAAGTATAAATTTCAAATACAAAAATTTTATATTTATATATGTTTTTTTGATATACAAGCAAGCTGTATTCCACCGTTGCAAGCTCTGCACATTGTCACGGCAGACCATCCCGCAAAAAACAGATCACTCGGGAGTGCTTCCCGAGTGATCCTGTTTCTTATTATAGCTTAGCGCTAAGGCGACTTACTTTTTACCGTTCCTTTTAAGAAATACCGCAAGCACGGCAATTGCGGCTATGATCACTCCACCCGAAATTCCTACCACTGCCCAGGGGAGATCCTCGCCGCCCTCGGGCTTGTTAGTGCTCGGCCCGTCGGTAGCGCCCGGCTCGTCGGTCGCACCGGGCTCTGCAGTTGGTCCGTCGGTGGTCTCCACCTGCTCCGACTCACCGCTGTAGCCCTCAACAAAGCAGGAGAGTATCTCCATGGCGGTCACGCGAATAAAGAAGTCGTTGGGGTGGTTGATGTTGTTTCCGCTTAAGGATATGTACTCCTTGCGCGCCATCATGTCCTTGTATACCTGAACAAGGTCGGCGTATCCCATGCAGTGGTCATACTCGTCGGCAAGCTGCTTGGTCTTTTCGCGGTATGCATCCGACTGAGCCACCGTGATATTATTATTTATGGAGCCCGAAAGAATTACGAACTCGCAGTCGGGATTGTTGGAGCGCACCAGCTCCACGGTCTCCTTAAGAAGCTTGTAGTAATTATCAGCAGTAACTCCCGAGCCTATGTTGTTGCCCGCGAAGTAGCCGATGACAAACAGGTCCACTCCCGACTCGATGGCCCTCTTGTGGCTCTGGCCTACAGAGGCTCCGTTGCCCTTCTTGAGGGGCTTGGTAACGCCGTTTAAGGTGTAATCCTTCTGTCCCTTGAGGGCGGCAAGACCCTGCGCGGTGTTCCATCCGCCAACGCCGATGTTCTTTACCTTTGCGGGGATACCGTTATCGTTAAGATAATTCTCCACAAGCTTGTGAAGCACGGGCATATTGGGAGCGCGGTTGTACATTCCCGACGCGTCACAGCCCTCGAAGTTGGATGCGCCGAAGAACACGATGTTGAGCTCCTCTCCGTCCTTTATCTTCCTTGCTACGTTTTTAAAGCTCTGAGGCTGATACTTGGCGTGCTCGACCTCCTTGGCCTGCTCGGTGTCGTACTCATAGGTGATGGAAAGCTGCTTTTCAAAGAGGAACTTGCCCACGCAGTAGAGCCATCCGCCCATGCGGCATCTGCCCGTCTCATCAAAGGAGCCGTCCCAGTTTTTAACGTACTCGGTGCCGCCCTCCTCCTTAAGACCCTTGAGCGCGCCGTCAAAGAAGTAGGGGATGGCAGAGCCGTTGAGCCATTTTATCTCGTTGGTGCCCTCGGTCCACTCGAAATCCACTCCCGCCTCAAACTCCGTTTTATGAGAGTTGTCAATTATAGAGATTATCCTCTTGGGAACAAAGAGGGTGTGTGCGGTGATGCTTCCATCCTTATCCTGAACGAAGGTGATGCACTCGTTGTGCATGATCTTATCTGTCCAATAAGCCTGAATGCGCTCGTCATCGGTATAGGAATACTCGGGATTGCTGATGCTGTTGTCGGGCTTCAGGGGATAATCCTTGATTGTAACGCTTGGAAGCTCATCGGTAATAATAAACATGGTGCCAACCTTTACGGTTCCCTTGCCGGAACCCTCTCCTTTATCAAAAATATAGAAGCCAAGGCTCTCAAAGGGAAGATTTCCCCCCTTATCCCAGTCAGGGTCGTTTGCGGTAGCATCCGAAACGCAGCTCGTGGGGATGACCAGAGTGCCCTTGAAGCCTGCGGGAAGCTTTACCGCAAGGCGGGCGTTGCTGGCCTCCATTGCCGCCCTGTATACCTTGCCGTCGGTGGTGACAAGCAGAAGGCTCAGCTCGTCATCATCCGCAACAACGTGGGAGGTACGGAACTTTCTGCCCCCCTGACGGGTGCCCTGGAAGTTAAAGAGGATGTCGCCCTTTGAGGGGTTCTCGATCTCAAAGCAAATATATTTGGCGTTCTTTACGTTTGCAGAGCCGATGTTGCCGCCCTTATAATAGGTGTAGCTCTCAACGTATGAGGCAGAGCCGGTCTCCATGGTGAGCACCCCTCCGTCAATGCTCATGGTGCCGCCACCCGACGAGCTTGCACTGCCGATGATCTGTCCGTCGGTAAAGTCGGTAAGTATCTCGCCGCTTACGCTGTGCGAGCCGTAGGTAAGCTGCTTGTCTGCCGCGCTTGCCGATATTGCAAATATCGGAAGAAGTACCAGGCAGAGCATCAAGCAAAGCATCTTTTTCATAATATCACTCCTGTTATAATTAATAAACGGATCCTCCGTAGTATTATAATTATTATACATCACCTCAAGACAAAATTCAAATACAAAAATATTATGTTAGTATATATTTTTCAGATATGGATATAACCCATATAAATATGTTGAAAAGTTATGGATCGTCTGCTATAATGGTCATGCAGGGGTTACTCCTTGCAAAGCACCGTTTAAATACATTATATATAATAAGGAGAGCTTATGAATACTCTTGATCTTGAGGTATTAAGCAATTTTCTTACCGTGGTATCCTGCGGAAGCATATCCGCCGCCGCACGCAAGCTAATGGTGGCCCAGCCCGCCATCAGCCGTCAGATGCAAAAGCTTGAGGCGGAAATGGGCTGTAAGCTCTTTGAGCGCGGCAGAAGGATCGTGCTCACCGATGCGGGCAAGGCACTCAAGGCAGACGCCGAGAATCTGCAGCTTATGGCACAAAAGCTTCGGGAAAATATGCAGAATTTCTCCTGTAGAAAGGATCTCCCGCTTCGCATCGCACTGACCCCGCATAACACCTCGGTATTTTTGGATAAGGTCATCTCTCCTTTTTTGCAAAAATACCCCGATATGCGCTTTGAAATGTATGAAAAGAACACTCAGGAAATACTTCCCCTTATAAAGCAAGGGGAGGTAGAGCTCGCCATTGTAAACTCGGTCTATACCGACGAGTATAAGGTACACTATTGCATAAGAGACCCCCTGGTCGCCGCATGGCATCCCGAGCTTAAGGTGTATCCTTTCTCCAAGGAGTCCCTTTGTATAAATGATCTTAACTCCCTGCCCCTGAGCATCATCCGCGCCATGCAGGAGGATCTTAACGGTCACTGCATCTCTCAGGGCTTTGTACCCAATATCATCAGCATATCCTCTCAGCTCTCCACCGCCCTTGTAATGGCAAAAAGCAAAAAGGCGGTGGCAATAGTGCCGTATTCCTCTGTTAAGGACTCGGGGCTCTCTTACGCCTTCTTTAGTGAGGACTTTATGGCCTTCCCCACAAACGTGCTTTCCCGCTTTACCCCCCTTGGCAGTGCCGCGGCAAGCTTTTTGGAATTCTTTAGACAGGAGACCGCCGTTTTCCCGTTTGACTGAGCCCGTCAGACCGCAAGCCTTGCGGCGAAAAATTTCGCTATACAAAATGCGACAAATGGTATATAATAAATAATGACGAAAGTCACCTTATCAAGAGCAACCGAGGGACAGGCCCTTTGACGTTGCAGCAGCGGTTTTTACTGTGCTAATTCCTGACAGATGAGGTTACGCGTATGCGTCCCATCTGCAGGCACCCTGCAGATGTTTTTCTTTTTTAGGAGGTATTTTTATGAGACTTTTTTCCAGTGAATCTGTTACCGAGGGTCATCCCGACAAGGTGTGCGACATAATAAGCGACAGCATACTTGACGCCATTTTGGATAAGGATCCCATGGCAAGGGTGGCCTGCGAGACCGCCGCGACCACGGGTCTTGTCACCGTAATGGGAGAGATAACCTTCAACGGCAACGTGGATTATGCCGCCATCGCCCGTAAGGCGGTATGCGACATCGGCTACGACAGCGCCGAGGCAAGCTTTGACGGCAATAGCTGTGCAGTGCTTACAAGCATAGATAAGCAATCTCCCGACATTGCAATGGGTGTAAACTCCGCCCTTGAAAACAGAGGGGGAGACACCGACGAATTTGCAATTACCGGCGCGGGAGACCAGGGCATGATGTTCGGCTACGCCTGCCGCGAGACCGACAGCCTTATGCCCGCCCCCATCGAGTTTGCCCACCGTCTTACAAGAAATCTTGCCCGCGTGCGCAAAAGCGGGGAGCTTTCCTTCCTTCGTCCCGACGGCAAAAGCATGGTCACCGTGGAATATGACGATATGGGCAACGTAATAAGCATCCCCACCGTGGTGCTCTCCACACAGCACAGCGACACGGTATCCCTTGCCACCCTCACCGAGGCTGTGGTGGAAAGTGTAATAAAGCCCGTGCTTCCCGCAGAGCTTCTTAAAAACACAAGATATCTTGTAAACCCCACGGGTCGCTTCGTGGTGGGCGGACCTCACGGCGACACCGGTCTTACCGGCAGAAAGATAATTGTTGATACCTACGGCGGCTATGCTCGTCACGGCGGCGGTGCCTTCTCGGGTAAGGACCCCACGAAGGTGGATCGCTCTGCCGCATACATGGCACGCTACATAGCCAAAAACGTGGTTGCCTCGGGTCTTGCGGACCGTTGCGAGATAGAGCTTGCATACGCCATCGGGGTTGCAGAGCCGGTCAGCGTGCTTTGCGACACCTTCGGTACGGGTAAAATAAGCGAGGAAAAGATATCCGACGCCATCCGCCGCACCTTTGATATGCGCCCTGCCGCCATCATCAAGCAGCTCGACCTTCGCAGACCCATCTATAAACAGACCGCGGCATACGGCCACTTCGGACGCACCGACGTCGTCCTCCCCTGGGAGAGCTGCGCCAAGGCCGACGAGCTTAAGGCAAATATCTGATCTGAAGCAGAGCACGTCTCTGCTTTTTTTAATAAATATTTTTTGTGCAGGAAGTATATCGGTTTTCCACGCGCAAAGGTATTGATTTTCAAATAAAATATGATATAATACTGTCATAAAATTATTAAAGGAGACCTTTATGAAGCTTTTTAAGATGATATTAAGCCTGCTCCTTGTCGGGATGCTCTTTATCGGATGCACTCCGAGCACCGAGACCTCTCCACAGCCAAGCCAAGAGGTCAACACCGACGGCATAGATATGTATGCAGACGGCACCGGAATGGATCTGCTGGTGGGCATAGATATGTTTGACAGGGTGCTCACCCCCAAGACCAGCGACCGCGAGGAGAAGACCGTGGGCATGTTCTATTGGCTGTGGCACGGCGACTATATCGGCGACAGAATAGTAAATACCACCGAGATCATTGAAAAATACGGGCTTGACTATGCTCTGCACAACGTGCACGAGTTCAATCCCAATATGTCCAACCCCTATTGGGGGGAATCCATCTACAGCTTTTACGACAGCGACGACGAATACGTCATCCGCAAGCATCTTGAAATGCTGGCATATGCAGGGGTGGATTACATAATGTTTGATGCCTCAAACACCCTTACCTATCCCGCCACCGTACGCAAGATATGCAACGTCATACTGGAGATGCAGTCCGAGGGACTCAATCCCCCAAGAATAAGCTATTACACCCACACCGCAAGCATTCAGACCGTGCTGCAGGTGTATAACGAGATATATCGCCACGAGGAGCTTCGCGATACCTGGTTTATGATGGACGGCAAGCCCTTCATTGTTGCGCAGACCGACCCCGCAAAGGACGGCGAGCGCACAAGATGGCAGCACGCCCACCTTTCCAACTACTATCCCGACCCTCTTCCGGAAAACATCCAAAGCTTCTTTACCTTCCGTACTCCCGCATGGGCAGGTCAAGACGGTATAACCGCCGACGGCTGGCCATGGGTGGATTGGACCTTCCCGCCAAGCAAGTACGGCAACGTCATCTGCGTTTCCCCCGCATCGCACAACTGGTGCAAATTCTCCTGGGCGGCTACCCCCGAGGAGGAGCGCCCCAACCCCGCATGGCGTAAGGGCAGAGTCTCCTGGGGCAGAGGCTACAGCTTCGCTCAGAGCAAAAACATAAGCGAGGATGCCACAAAGGGCACCTTCTATCAGACCGTATGGAACTCCACCCTGCAGCAGGATCCTAAACACGTGTTCATAGGCGGCTGGAACGAGTTCACCATTGGCGTGCAATATAACAAGGAATACGACATCTACGAGACCTACGACTCCTTTAATATGGAGTTCTCCCGCGATCTTGAGCCCATCAAGGGTGGCTTTGAGGATGCCTTCCTCATGCAGACCGCCATCAACGTGCGCAAATTCCTCTCCGACAGCGAGAAGGACGCCACGGTCTCCATAAAGACCCCGGTCAAAAAGACCATAGATATAAACCGAGATATCTCACAGTGGGACAGCGTGGATGCCTTCTATAAGAATTTCGGCAGCACCGACGGCTCCAGAAAGTCCACCGGAGCCCTCAAGCGCACAAGGTACACCGAGGAGGCCGCAAAGAACGTAATGGACAGCGTTAAGGTCACCGCCGATAAGGATAATATCTATATGCTCATCACCTGCTATGGGGACATCACCCTTGCCGCAGAAAACTCTCTGAACCTCTTCATAGGCACGGGCACCCCCTCGCGCAAGGGCTGGGAGGGCTACGACTTCGTCATTAACCGCGAGCGCACCGCAGACACCGCAAGCATTATGTCCCTTGATGCCGACGGCAATACAAAGAGCGTAGGCAATGCCAAAATTAAGGTAAGCGGTAAGACCATGCAGGTGGAAATACCCAAAGCTCTGCTTAATATGCAGTCCGACGCCTTCTACTTTAAGGTGGCTGATTCGGTGGAGAATATCACCGATATCATGGACTATTACGTAACCGGCAGAAGTATGCCCATGGGACGCTTCTCCTTCCAATACCTCGGATGATGCCTTAGCTTTTATCGGAGCATATAACGTAAACCCAAAAAGGACGGGCGACCGTCCTTTTTGCTGCTCCCGTTCACTGTATCCCGCCCTTAAAAAACCGAATAACAAAATTTTTTCGCAAATTTTGCTTTGTAAATCACTTGACACAAATCATGGATTCTATTATCATTTTATTGCGAGGATTTCATTTGAAATCCTTTTAATATTTAGCTTTTTTGCTTAAAATGGGCGCTTAAAGCTATAAAAAGCGCTGTAAAAAGGTCAAAAAAGCGGAAAAGAGGCAAATAAATGGGCGGAATATTCGGTTTGTGTCTTAACTCTCCCTGCGTTACCGATTTATTTTTCGGTACCGACTACCATTCCCATCTGGGTCCAAGACGCGGCGGCATTGCGGTCTTTGACGGCACTCGCTACACAAGAGCCATCCATAATATAGAAAACTCACCCTTCAGAACCAAGTTTGAGGACGATCTTGCCGATATGCATGGCAATATCGGTATCGGATGCATCAGCGACAGTCATCCTCAACCTATAATCATGAGCACCCGCATCGGCACCTTTGGCGTGGTAATGGTTGGAAGGATAAATAATAAGGATCAGCTTACCCGCGAGCTTGTGCGTAGCCACACAGCGTACTTTACCGAAATGAGCGACGGTAAAATAAACGATACCGAGCTGGTTTCTGCCCTCATCTGCACCAAGGATTCGGTAGCAGAGGGCATAAAGCACGCGCTTGATGTCATCGACGGCTCGGTCACCATGCTGGTCTCCGCCGACGGCGGTCTGTACGCCGCCCGCGATAAAATGGGAAGAACACCCCTTTTCATAGGTAAAAAGAACGGCTTATCAAGCGGATATTGCGCTTCCATGGAGTCCTTTGCGTATATTAATCTCGGGTATAAGACCTGTCATGAGCTGGGCCCGGGCGAAATAGTGTTCTTGACCGACTCCAAGATCACCATGCTTCAGCAGCCCCGCAAGGAAATGAAGATGTGTACCTTCCTTTGGCTGTATTACGGCTTCCCCACCTCGGATTACGAGGGGATAAATGCCGAGACCATGCGCTACAAGTGCGGCGCAAGCATGGCAAGGCAGGATATCCAATGCTCAAGCACCGTGGAGGCGGACTACGTTGCAGGCATACCCGACTCAGGCACCCCTCACGCCATAGGTTATGCAAACGAGGCTCGCATCCCCTTTGCGCGTCCCCTGATAAAGTATACCCCCACCTGGCCAAGAAGCTTTACCCCGAGGGATCAGAGCGTGCGCCATCTCATCGCCCGCATGAAGCTTATCCCAATAGATTCCCTCATACAGAACAAAAGGCTTTTGTTTATTGATGATTCCATCGTGCGCGGCACACAGCTCAGCGGTATGATGGAGGCTCTTGCCGACCTTGGCGCAAAGGAGCTGCACGGACGTATAGGCGGCCCGCCAATACTGTTTAACTGTAAGTATCTTAACTTTACCCGCTCCTCCAAGGAGAGCGAAAATATCGCCCGCCGCTCCATCTTTGACCTTGAAGGAGGAGAAGTATCCCCCGAAAGGCTTAGCGAGTACACCGAATTTGGCTCCAAGTGCTACCGCAATCTTGTAAACGACGTGCGCAAAAAGCTTAACTTTGATACCCTGGAGTACCACAGCCTGGACCGCATGCTGGAAAGCGTGGGCGTGGAAAAATGCAAGCTTTGCACCTATTGCTGGAACGGCAAGGAATAATAAAAAAACAAAAAAAGAAGAGCTCGTCTCTGCATTCTTAGCGGAGAAAACACGAACACCACCAAGGAATTTTCTTTGGTGGTGTTTTTTTGTCGGTGTGAACTTACTAAAGCCTCCCTTGTGTAAAGGGAGGTGGCTCGTGTAAGCGAGACGGAGGGATTGTAAAATCACAGAAGAAAGCAAAACAATCCCTCAGTCACCTTCGGTGATAGCTCC
>JAFXDC010000043.1 GCA_017516345.1 Clostridia bacterium
CCACCCCGGGCGCGAAAAAGGAACGCGGGAGGAAATAAGGACTGTGCTTAAAGGCGGGGCAGAAAAGAGGCGTTCATATCGACATAAAGACGAGCCATAGGCTTAAGAAACATAAAAAACCTTCGTATTTAGGGTTGAAATTTGAACATGGGTGTGATATACTATAAAGGCTAAGTAAAAACGAAAGGAAAATCAATATGAAACCCACATATAAGATCATTACTGTGATAGCTCTTGTTGCGGTCATGCTCTGCGGATGTATGGCTCCTCAGACCACCATAACCCCCGAGAATTCGGCAACACAGAACGTTACAGATACACCTGCACCGGACTACGTGACCTCCATCCCCACCGATACCCCGCCCCCCGACTGCATTTCCACAGGTCCCACCCTCGGGGTGACCCCCACCGCGCCCGCAGACAGCGCCACCCCTGACACCGTTACCACCGCGCCCGGCGGCACCTCAGGCTGCGTTATTACGGTTTCTCCCACCGCGGAGCCCACACCTACACCCACCGGAACTGCAACAAGCGGGGTGGTGGTAGGCCCCACCGTTACCCACCAGGAGGTCTCTGAATGGGATTACTTCTTTACCTACGGCGATGCCTCCATCAAGGGTACCGCGCTTACCCGCTTTAACGAGGGCGGAGCTACCGGCATTACCTCGGGTGGAGTGTACGGTAAAGCTATCGTTACCTCTAACGGCCTGCTTCTTAAGGCGGGCAGCTCGACCTGCTTTGACAGCTATAATGCATATTCCGGAGCAAACCTTAAGACTGCTAACTTCTCTAAGGCTAAATATTTAGGTATTACCGTTACCAATAACGATAATAAAGAGGTTCTCTTTGCACCCCAGGGCACTGACGGCGACGGCAAAACGCTATGGCTTTATCCCACGGGTGATGCTATTGCTCTTGCTCCTGCAGACGGAGGTAAGGTATATGCTGCTGACGGCGCAGGCAACGTAAGCGGCAGATACGCTATCAAGATTCCCGCCAACTTCAGTGGCAATATACTTATTCCCGTAAACAGACTTTGCGATAATAACGATTCAAGCGTGGCAAACAAGTGGACAGCTATCCGTCCTATTGAAAAGCTTGGATTCCACTATGCAAACGCAGCCGAGAGTGACAACGGTTTGCTTGTAAGCGCAGTGTTCATTTGTGATACAGCGCTTCAAGCTCCCGATAAGATCGCAAGCGGGATTATGAACGAGAACTATTCCTACACCGATACTCAGAGGATCACCCCCTTCTGGGAGAGCAACACCATGTATAACGAGTCCATGACCATGATCAAGCGTGCAGACGGCTCCATCTACGGCAAGCTTCTGTTCGTGCCCACCAAGATCAACGCCATCGTTAACGTATACCTTAACAAGGAATACAAGGAGGGCGTAGACTGGGAGTGGGAAAAGGGTACAAATAAGATCAAATGGCTCAACGGCTCCTCCATTCCCTACTTTACCGATGCCGATCTCAGCGGTAGCGGTGCCCCCAACTATGGAACCTGGGACGAGCTTGGCAGATGTAAGATAGGTAACTGCCTGTACTGCGTAAGTGCCTTCCTTTTCGAGAAGCAGATCTGCGTATCCTATACCTATGATATAAATCAGGTAGAATCTCAGAATATTAAGTATACCGAGTATCAGGGGGACAAGCTTCCCAAGACCCTGGAGAAGCTTAACAGCAATAAGGACCTCAACGTTCTGTTCTACGGCGACTCCATCTTCTCGGGCTGTGACGCCTCGGGTATGTACGGTCGCGAGCCCTTTATGCCCTATATGCATAAGCTCATCGAGGCAAGACTGCAGAAGGAGACCAAGGGCAAGGTTACCGTTGACAATATCGCGGTTGGCGGTTGGACGGTACAGAACGGTATCGATGCGCTTACCGGTAACGTAAACGGCACAAGCTATAAGGATAAGATCCAGAGCAAGAGCTACGACCTGCTTATACTTTCCTTTGGTATGAACGATATAAATGCGGGAGAAGAATCCAAGGAGCTCTTCCTTAACTGCACCAAGCAGATAGTTGATACCATAAAGGCAAAGAATCCCAATCTTGAGGTCATCCTCGTCTCTTGCATGAATCCCAACCCCAGAGTAGGATGGGACGTAAACCAGAAGCACAACGGTGCATGGCTTAAGGAGATGGCGGCAGAGAGCAAGTATTCCTCCTACACTGCGGTGGTGGACTTCTATGCGGTACATAAATCCATTCTTGCCTATAAGGATTTCTCTGCTACCACGGGTAACAATATCAACCATCCCAACGATTGGCTCATCCGCGTTTATGCACAGAATATTCTTGCAACAATGATAAAATAAGCCGCATATAACAGCACATAAAGCGCCCATAACGGTACAGAGATGTCCGCTATGGGCGCGACTTTTACAATATCGCCGAAAATGCACTAAAATAGAGGGAAAATGTGCGATTTATTGTAATTTTATTAAAAAAAGTATTGCCATTTGATTGTTAAAGGGGTATAATGTGTCTGTTGACGCAAAATGAATATCACGACCCGCCGAAGTGGATGCTCGGAGCTTTTTCCTGACGTTTTTTCCCTAGCCGATGGTCAAGGTACCTATTTTATGGACAACAAAAATATCATTATATGGGGGATAAAACCATGTATCAGGACAAGACTTTAGTTTGCAAGGACTGCGGTGCAGAGTTCGTTTTCACCGCCGGTGAGCAGGAATTCTACGCAGAGAAGGGTCTTAAGAATGAGCCCGGCCGTTGCCGTGAGTGCCGTCAGGCAAAGAAGAACGCCGCTCGCGCTCCTCGCGAGATGTTCGACGCCGTTTGCGCTGAGTGCGGCGCCGCAACCCAGGTTCCCTTCCAGCCCAAGGAAGACCGTCCCGTTTACTGCGATGCTTGCTTCAAGGCAAAGAAGGCGTAATCGGAACAAGCTAAAAGCCTAAAGCCTGCATTTTGCAGGCTTTTCCTTTTTCCTTTGGCTTTTTAAACAAAAGCGCTAAAAAGAAGATAAAAAAACCATAGAAAATAAGAGCCAAATTTGTTATACTAAATATATCGATCTATCTGTAAAACTATAACGTATTTAAGGATGATTTATTATGGATTCTAAAAAGCTGACAGTGGTCATTATAGCGGTAATAATGGTGGTCACCGTATGTGCGGGAATGCTTGTGATAATCGGACAAAACGGTGCACAGCCCCAGGCGAGCCAGGAGGCCACTACACCGCTCAATACCGAGTCTACCGCCACCCCGACTCCGTCAAACGGCGTGGCAACAAACGTTAAGAGCGTTACGGCAAGCGCGGGTGATGCCTTCGGCGTGTTTACAAGCGGCGAAAAATGCAAGATAAGCTTTGTCGCCCCCGTAGTGCCTGATGGCAAGGTGGAGATCTTTTACACCATAACCAATTATTCCACTAAGGAACAGAGGAGCTCAAGCGTTATCCTTGAGGCGGGGCAAAGAAAGGTATCGGTGGAGTACGAGCTTGCCTCGGGAGTATACGAGTTTACCTACAGACCCGAGACCACGAGGACCGAGGGGCGTATGTTCCTGACCTCTCTTATCGACAAGGAGGCCACGGGCGGGGATGCCTTCGGTATGGACTTTGCCTCCTTCTGGCACACCAACGTGGGGGACCGCATCAGATACATGGAAATGCTCAAGCTTGCGGGAATAGTTAATGTGCGTGAGCGCATAAATATCAGCGAAACCACAAAAGGAGATCTTTCGGCATATCTTGGTGAATATCAGTCCAAGATCGATACTCTTAAAAAGAACGGCTTTGATGTTATTCTTACCTGGCACGATATCCCCGACGGAATGAAGAACACGAAGAACGGCGACGATCTGATGGCTGTATATGCTCATCTTAAGGGTCTTGTCTCTCAGGCGGGTGACAAGGTGACGGCTTGGGAGATATGGAATGAGCAGGACGTTATCCACTTTTCCGATATGTATCCCGATCAGTACAGCGCATACCTTAAGGCTTGTGCCATTGCCATAAGTGACGGCAACCCCAATGCAATAAAGGCGCTGGGCGCATTTGCCCGTACCCCCGATTATTCTAAGTTCGGCGATTGGATGATGAAGAACGGTGTAATGGACTACGTGGACGTATATAACTTCCACACCTATTCCTTTACCAATTACGGCATAGATCTTAAGCTTACCGTGGATGATATGAAGGCACACCTTGAGTATGCCAAGCAGTACGGCGGAAGTATTCCTGCATGGCAGACCGAGTGCGGAACCGTACACGACGGTGATGCCGAGAAAAAAGGCAACGACTCCATGGTTCAGCAGTCAAAATACTGGGTAATAACCGCGGTTGAGGCGGCGGCAATGGGCGTGGAGCGCAACTATCCCTTCCTGCTTGTGCCCTATGGCGGCAGTGATTCTCTTTCCTTCTTTTCCGTAGACGGATATGCCCTTCCGGGCTTCGGAGCCTATGCTACCGCCATCAAAATGCTGGGTGAGTGCAACATAAACGGCAAATACGATCGGGACGGCGTGCTTGGCTACAGAGTGGACAATAACGGTGAGCAGGTGGCTATACTTTATTCCCTCAGCGGCAAAAAGACTCTGAACGTCGCGGCAGATTCCGCTATTACAGTTACCGATATGTACGGCTGCGTCAGAGAGCTTCAGCCCGAAAACGGAGTGGTAACGCTTGAGATAACCAGCGCTCCCATCTACCTTACCACCCTCCCCGATGGCTTTGAGAGCTTTACTCCCGAGAAAGACGAGATGGTCGTAAAGAGCCTGTCCGAGGCACAGCGTGTGGTTCTGCTTCCGGTATTTAACAACAATAACGCTCCCGACATGCCCACCAAGGAGACTCTGACTACGGGCTATGAGGGTGTTAACTCGGGATATCGCTTTGATAAGGGCGAGACCGCCGAGGTAAGCATAAAGGTGTTTAACTATAACGGCGATGCCCTTTCGGGGAAGGTAAGCGTTAAGCTACCCGAGGGATGGACAGCCGAGGCGGATTCCTTCAACGTGGAGGTGGGCGCCATGAACGTGGCGACCGTCACCTTTAAGCTGACCGCGGCTCAGGATATTACTGCAGAGACCTTGGATGAGATCTCCTTTGAGGCGGATTTCGGTATCGGAGATATCTCCCCTTGCGTAAGCCTTGTTTCGGGAAGATAAAAAGTGACCAAGCACAAAAAATAAAACCATCACAAGCACTTGCCCTTTGGCAAGTGCTTGTTTTTTAAGGAGCG
>JAFXDC010000007.1 GCA_017516345.1 Clostridia bacterium
CACTCTCAAACAACCCCTCAGTCAGCTTCGCTGACAGCTCCCCTTACACAGGGGAGCCTACCGCTGCGGCGGGACTCATCATCGGCAAAAGCCTCTTTGGAACCACCAGCTTAGCTGGTGGTTTTCGGTAACCAATAAAAAGCAGGTCGGTTACCCGACCTGCTTTGCTTTCAGGCTTATTAATTATCTACGTTTACCCTGTATTTGTCTATTTCGTTATTATACGCATCCCTTACCGAAGCGTAGTAGATGGCGGGGGTGGTCTCGCCGCTTAAGAAGGAATCGGTGGCGCCCCACATGTACTGCGCGGTGGTTCTGTTATAAAGCATCATCTTGGAGGGATAGACGTAATCAAGAGACTCGATGGCAAAGTCTACCGATGCCTGGTCACGAAGCCTTGTGCTCAGCTCAGCCTGCATAAGCATAATGCTTTCCTGAGAGCTCATTGCATAAGGAGGACGGAAGAAGATGCTGCAGAATTCAACCGTTCCCTCGGGATTTTCAATGTTATTAAACACGCAATAGGGCATAAACCAGTTCTGAGTGCAAACGTAGCTTTCCGCACCGGGTGCCTTGGGGATGGGGAGAATGCCGAAGAAGTCGTCATCCTCAACCACCTCGTAGAAGGTATCCGCACGGTTAAGATAGGTCATCATCATGGCAGTTTTTCCGTTAAGGAAGAGATTGATCTCATTACCCATGGAGTTGGGGCGCACAAGACCCTGCTTGGCAAGATCAAGGAAGAAATCCCATGCCTCGATGGATTCGTTCTGCCATCCCGCAAAGCGGTCCACCTGCTCGCCGTCAACCGTCTCGGTCTTGACAAAATCGCCACCGTTTGATGCCATAAGATTGTAAGCAAGACTGTTTTCCTGTGCGGTAATAAGGGCGTATACGTCCTTGTCGGGATCGTTTACGGCAAGGGCGACCTGCTCAAAGTAATCCCACGTCCAATTGCCCTCCTTGGCTGTCTGAACAAGGGTCTCCGCGGAGTATCCCGCATCGCTTAAAAGTCTCTTGTTATAGAAGGTAAACTGATTAAGGTTTACCATGCTTTCGCCGATAAGACGGGTAACGAAGTAGTAAAGCTCACCGTTGTAGGTACACATCTGCTCCTGAGCTGAGGTGTCCCAGTATTCGTCATCGTCAAATTTGTAAACGTAGTCGTAATCGCTTAAGGAAATAATGGCGCTTCCGGGTATACCGTTCCACATGTAGTGCTCCATCATAAGGTGAGGCCCGCCTGCAAACATCATGTCTGCCATGGGCTCGCCCGCAGCGGCGGAGTTGCAGTAATCGGTAAACCAGGAGCCGGTCTGGGTAAGGAACTTGATCTGGATGCCAAACTCGGTCTGCATCCTTTTGCCAAGCTCCAAGGAAAGCTGGTCGCGCGCCGTGGCAGAGGTGAAGACACCTTCAAGGCCGCAATCCTCAGCAAGATAGTAATAGAAAAGCTTGTAAGTGTCTCCGGGCTTCATATATTTGGCCTCAAAGGCCTCGCTGGGTGCGGGAGTGGGTGTGCCACCCTCGGTAGGCGTCGTTATGGGATCGGAGCAGGAGCATAATCCCAACATCAGAACGACAAGTAATAAGGGAATAAGTATTTTTTTGATCAATCAGATCACCTCCATATATTTTCATTTTAATCATAGCAAAAAACGGCCATTAATTCAATAGGACAAAATTCACAAAATGTAGCACAATATTGTACATTTGCATCAAAATTTTTCACATTATATTTCAAGCACGGGAATTTTTCCTGAATATTTATGAAAATATAATTATATGCTCAAAACTGCAAGGTTGGATATTGCAAAATTGCCGCGAAGATGATACAATAGTATATAAGGTATAATATATAAATTATGAGGCTCACATCCAAATAAGGAGGTTTGTATGGCAAAGATATCTATTGAAGAATTTAAAAGGGAGCTGGATTTTGAATTGCTCGAGGCGTCGGGCAGGGAGGATATAGAGCTTTATACCACAGAGGTTACAAGACCGGGTCTTCAGCTTGCGGGCTTCTTTGATTATTTCCCTCATAACAGGGTTCAGGTCTTCGGAAACGTAGAGCGCGCCTATCTTGAGCAAATGGATCCCCGCGACCAGAAGGTGGCATTTGACAGACTGTTTACCTACGATATCCCCTGTGCCGTGGCAAGCTGTAAATTCAACCCCTCGGATATAATGCTTCAAAGCGCACGCGAGCACGGCAGAGTGGTGCTTAAGAGCAACAGCCTTGTTACCAGTAAGGTGGAGCACAACCTCATCAACTATTTAAGCGATTTTCTTGCTCCGCAGATAAGCATGCACGGAGTGCTTATGGACGTTTACGGTGTGGGCGTGCTGATAATGGGACAGTCGGGAATCGGAAAAAGCGAAACCGCACTTGAGCTTATAAAGCGCGGTCACAGGCTTGTTGCAGACGACGCTGTAATGGTAAAGCGTGTCAACGATAAAAGACTCGTTGGCGAGCCGCCGGCAATGCTCAGGCATCTTATGGAGATACGCGGTGTGGGCATAATAAACGTAGAGCATATGTACGGTGTCGGCGCGGTAATTGCCAAAAAGAGTGTGGATATGGTGGTCCAGCTTGACAGATGGGATGAAGGCAAGCGGTATGACCGTTTGGGCGACGAAAGCGACGTTGCCAATATTCTTGACGTAGAGGTGCCCAAGCTTCTTATTCCGGTAATGCCGGGCAGAAATATCGCCATTATAATAGAGGTGGCGGCGAGAAATCAGCGTCTTAAATCAATGGGCATCAGCGCTCTTGATGAGCTCAAAAAACGCGTTGATATAATGTGATCAATGCTTATTTCATAATTGGAGGAAAACAAAGTGTATAAAATAGGAGTGGATCTGGGTGGTACGCATATCGGGGTAGGACTTGTAAAGGATAATAAAATACTTAGTACCTATTATACCGATACCCCAAAGGACAGGGACTTTGTTAAAACGGTTAAAGCCATGGCTGATGCCATAAACACGTTGCTTGAGAAAAATTCCGTCAAGCTCAGTCAATGTGACGGTATCGGAATAGGCTCGCCCGGAGTGGCAGAGGAAAAGACCGGGAATATTGTTTACAGTGCAAACTTTGGTTGGCATGATGCTCCATTAAGAAGCGAGCTTCAAAGGTATATCGATCTACCTGTGGCGATGGCTAACGATGCCGATGCCGCGGGTTGGGCAGAGTATCTGTTGGGCGCCGGAAGGGGTAGCCAAAGCTGTATCACCATTACCCTGGGCACGGGTATCGGCGGAGGTATGGTCATAAACGGCAAGCTGTTTTCGGGAGGAATGAGTGGCGGCGGAGAGCTTGGTCACGTTACCCTTGTTGCCGACGGCAGAGAGTGCGGATGCGGCAAAAAAGGATGTGCAGAGGCGTATGCCTCAGCAACCGCCATGGTAAAGATGGCATCCGAGCAGCTTGCGCAACATCCCGAAAGCATTCTCAATAAGGTGGAACAATTAAACGCCAAGGCGGTGGTAGATGCCTCAAGACAGGGTGACGAGCTTGCATCAAAGGTGTTTGCAGATTACGTAAACTATCTTGCACACTTAATTGCAAGCATCATTAATCTTATAGCTCCTCAGGTAATAGCCCTCGGCGGCGGCGTTGCGGGGGCAGGTGAGTACCTGCTTGAGCCCCTTAACAAAAGGGTGGACCGGCTTATTTTAAATAAAAAACTGCCAAGAGCAAGGATAGTATGCGCCACCATGGGAAGTGACGCGGGCATTCTTGGTGCTGCTTTGCTTGAGCTCTAGACCTTCAAACGGGTAAAATCGGGTAAAAATATTTTATTAAAGTACGAAATTGCTAGAATTAAAACCAAAAAAGCATATTAAGCCATCGTGATTTTTGTTATTATAAATATAATAGAAAAATTCAGGAAGGATATAAATATGAAAAGAATAAGCTTGATTTTGGCGGTTATTTTTCTTGCGCTTTCGCTCTGCGCCTGCACTCCGTCAAACACCGAAACTCCGGTTCCCTCACCTACGGGCGGCTCGGGCACGGAGGATAAATTCGACCTTGAAACGGTCTATATGAAGCCGGGAGATACGTACAGAATATATATGTATAACCTGGAGAACGAGGAGACCCCCGAGGAGTACTATGTTCGAGGCCTCTTGCGCGATCAGCTCGATCTTGCGGATGCTCAGTATATACAGAAAACCTATGGAGTAACCATCAAGTATACCCCGTGGAAGGGCTCGTGGTTCACCGAGTACTGCGGAGCCGCCGCTTCGGGAGAGCCTCTTGCGGAGATGCTCTACACCGTCGGACCCCATACTCTCGGTCAGCTTTATATGTGGGACGGAATGGCGGGAAGCGCTATGCTCCCCATTTCGGATTACGACTATGTATATAAGTTTGATGATAGAGAGTACTGGGACGTTGATGCTCAGAATGCCGTCTGCTATTACGGCGGTAAGCTGTATTACGTTATCCCCAGACTTATCGGAGATAACATGGTAAACCTTCATCAGTATACCTTCTATAATAAGAAGTACCTTTCTGCTGCAGGATATTCACCCGAGAGCCTTGTAAAGACCGCTAAGGAGGGTAATTGGACCTGGGATTACTTCAGACAGGTAGCCATGGCGGTAAATGACCCCGACAAGCAGGTGTACGCTCTTCTTACCGGGCAGGAAAACAGCCTTGTGTATAACCTTATGTTTTCAAACGGCGGCGACTACGTTAAAAAGGAAACGGTAAACGGTCTTGAGGTGGATCGCTTCTCTGCCCATCAGAACGAATCTTTGGAGGCTTGGAGCTTCTATCTGGACCTTGAGAAGAACAATCTTGTAATGCCCAAGAGCATGGGTGGCGAGGATATCTGGTTCAGAAACGGTAAGGCAGCTATGATGCTTACCCATCTTAACAGAAGTGATACTTATAGTAATTACCCCGAGCTCGAGTTCGGTATTCTGCCTATACCCAAGGCACCCGGCGCGGAAAGCTACGTAAGCGGACTTAACTGGTTTATGCCCTACGGCATCTTTAAGAATATCAAAAACCCCGAGGGCGTGGTGCAGTTTATGAGCCTTTATTTCAGACCCGCATATGCAATGAGCTCCGAGGAGAATCTCATGCTGTTAGAGTCTGAGCTTTCGGTAAGGCTTCAGGATGAGGATTCCGTTCAGTTTGCGATAGATGCGCTTGATTATACCTATCCCTCCAATATGCTTATCTATCAGAATACTTGCGCAGAATACATGTGGTATGCATCGGAGTCCTTCGTAAAGGGAGAGACCACTCCCGACGTTTACTTTGCATCGGTTGCCGATGCAGTCAATGCCAAAATAGATATCTATAACGGCTTGGCGGATTATTAAGAGTTAAATACGGTAAAGATCGGAAGCAAGCCTTCCGATCTTTTTTTATGCTCGTTTCCTCGGACGAGGACTATCCAAGTGCGACGTCAAGCAGCATCATTATCAAAAATCCCAAAATAGTAAAAAATGAGGATACGGTTCTGCTTATTCCGTGACTCTCTGGAATGAGCTCGCTTATAACCACATATATCATGGCTCCCGATGCGAAGGAGAGAAAAAAAGGCATTAGCGGCATGCACTGAGCAACAAGAAGAGCGCCCAGGAAGCCGAATACGGGCTCCACTGCACCGGTAAGCTGCCCGACAAAAAACGCCTTACCTCTTGAATATCCGCCCGAGCAAAGAGGAAGGGATATTGCACTGCCCTCGGGGAGATTTTGCAGTCCAATGCCCAGTGCAAGCAGGCACGCGCTTGTGGGGTCTCCCGCACCGAATGCCACTCCCACTGCCATGCCCTCGGGAATGTTGTGAAGTGTCATGGACAGTATAAGAAGAAAGTTGCTTTTTTGTGTCTCTGCGCGACGTTGCATCAGAGCGTCCACAAGATATATCCCTATACCCCCAAGGAAAAAACCTGCACCCAGCATAAGCCAGGCCGGCAGACCTTGAGCGTCGGCACTTACCAATGCGGGAGCAAGCAGAGAAAAATACGATGCTGCAAGCATTACTCCCGATGCAAGGCCGCCCATTGCGCAAAGAAGTCTATCGGTGCTTTTTTTAACAAGAAAAACGGGGGAGGCTCCAAACGCCGTTAATGCCCATGTAAATAAAGTGGCTATCAGTCCCTGCACGGGGGAAGAAAGCCGTAAAAACCAATTCATATTATCACCTTGCAGGTCGTAGCTTTTTTTTTAAATAAAACACCCTGCAGTTGCAAAATATGACGGAATATTTATTTTGGTTACAAAATATATTGATATATACTTGACATTACAATATTAAATGATATAATGAACATATGAATAATCGTTCAAATGTTGGGAGGAATATCATGGAAAATACACCCTGTAAGCTTCATAAGGATGCGGTGGAGCAAATAAAACAAGCTATGCCGCCCGAGGATGTTACCACAAGACTTGGGGATTTTTATAAGATCTTCGGCGATAGCACCAGGATAAAGATACTCTATGTGCTTCTGCAAAGCCAGATGTGCGTTTGCGATATCTCTGCGGTGCTTGATATGAATCAGTCAGCAATAAGCCATCAATTAAAAATACTAAAGCATTCAAAGCTTGTAAAGTGCCGCAGAGAGGGTAAAAGCATGATCTACAGTCTTGCAGATAGCCACGTGGAGAGCATAGTAAACCAGGGAATGAAGCATATTTGTGAATAAAATACTAAACCGGCGGAGGAAAATATGAAAAGGACGTATACACTTATAGATCTTGACTGTGCGACCTGTGCCGCACTCATGGAGGAGAGCATAAGAAAAATAGAGGGAATAGACAGCGTTTCCATAAGCTTTATGACAAGCCGTATGGTCATTGAAGGGCCCGATATCACGGCGTCTCTTTTGAATGAGGTCAGGAAACGCATCAAAAAGGTGAATCCCGACACTACATTTTAATTTTCTTGGAGAGCGTAAATGAAAAAACATCAAAAAACCCTACTAAGGATAATAATATCCCTTGTGCTTTTCACAGCGGGCTTGCTTGCGCCGCTAAGCGGCCATTGGAGGCTTATTTTATTTGTTCCGGCATATCTTACCGTAGGATACGACATCATAATTAAGGCCGCCGGCAATATAGTGCGCGGTAGCGTAATGGATGAAAATTTCCTTATGACCGTGGCAACCGTCGGCGCTTTTTTACTTGGTGAGTACGCCGAGGGCGTAGCCGTTATGCTGTTTTATCAGATAGGTGAGGGTTTTAATCACTATGCGGTGGAACGGTCAAGAAAAAGCATATCAGCTCTGCTTTCCCTAAGACCTGATTTTGCCCGTGTGCAACTTCCCGACGGCTCCACGCAGGAGCGGGATCCTTACGATGTAAGGGTGGGGGATATAATACTTGTTAAGGTAGGAGAGCGTGTACCTCTTGACGGTGAACTGGTAAGCGGCAAATGCGTGCTTGACACCTCCGCCCTTACCGGAGAGAGCATGCCCCGCGAGGTGGAGAGGGAGGTCTTAAGCGGCAGTATAAATCTTGATAGCGTTATCACCCTGAGGGTGACGGGGGATTTTGAATCAAGCACGGTCAACCGTATACTGGAGATGGTGGAGAGCGCAAGCAATAAAAAGGCCAAGGCGGAGAATTTTATAACAAAATTTGCCCGCTTTTATACCCCCATAGTGGTGTTTTCTGCGTTGGCACTTGCAGTAATTCCGAGCATAATAACCGGTCAGTGGACGGTTTGGATACAAAGAGCACTCGTTTTCCTGGTGGTATCATGCCCGTGCGCACTTGTAATAAGCGTGCCCCTTACCTTCTTTTCGGGCATCGGCGCATTTGCAAAAGCGGGGGTCATGGTAAAGGGCGGAAGCTCCTTTGACGTGCTGTCAAAAATACAGACCGTGGCACTTGACAAGACCGGCACCGTCACCAAGGGACGCTTTGATATCGTTGATGCGGTGGGCATTACGGTTGATAAGCAGGAGCTTATATCCCTTGCGGCAAGTGCTGAGTACTACTCCACACACCCTATAGCGCGCTGCATCGTGGGAGCGGCAGAGCGTGCGACACCGCCTGAGAGCAATACCGAGCATGCGGGCGGCGGATGCGTTGCAACGGTAAAGGGCAAGGAGGTGGCGGTGGGCTCATCAAGGCTTATGGCATCTCTCGGGGTTAACGCTGAGGGTGCGCGAGGAAGAATATTTGTAAGTGTTGATAAAGAGCTTGCGGGATATATCGATATAGCCGATACCGTTAAGGAGGATAGCGTCAGGGCGATAGCCGAGCTTAACAAAATGGGTATAAGCACGGTGATGCTCACAGGTGATACCGAGGCGGTAGCTCAGGATATAGCACAAAAGGTGGGCATAAAAAACCACTATAGCTCTCTTTTGCCCGATGAGAAGGTGGAAAGGATCGAGCAACTGCTTTCCGAGGGAAAATGCGCCTTCGTCGGAGACGGCATAAATGATGCCCCCGTGCTTGCAAGAGCCGACGTGGGTATATCAATGGGTAAAATAGGAAGTGATGCCGCAATAGAGGCGGCGGATATCATCATCATGAACGATAGCCTTACCAAAATACCGCTTGCCATCAGACTGGCAAAAAGAATAATGAGGATATGCTCGCAGAATATCGTATTTTCCTTGGTAATAAAGATCGGAGTTCTTGTTCTTGGAGCGCTTGGATACGCCAATATGTGGCTTGCTGTATTTGCTGACGTGGGAGTATCGGTGCTCGCTGTGCTGAACGCTATGCGCGCAATGATCTGGAAGGAAAAATAAAAATAAGATCGAGGCATCGTAAAGGTGCCTCGATCTTTTTATGGCAAAGTAATTACAATACCGAATCGCACTCGCAATCACAGGAGCAACCGCTTGTCAGCTCGGGCGGGAACAGGGGAAGAGAGAAGAATTCGTCGCACACCTCTGAGGCAAACTCTTCGCATGGGGGAATGCGGCAAAAGCCGTATGTGGGAACAAGAAGCTCGACCTCTGCAACTACCTTAAGGATAACTGTGACGCACACGGTAAGGCGGAAGGTGTTGTCGCAAAGGTAACATCCCTGGACGCAGATGGCGCTTGCGATGCTCTCGATGCTAAATGGGATTATGGATTCGTCGGGAACAAACAGGATAACGTCCTTGTTTACGGTTATAACACCGTTTCCCTTGCCCTCGTTTGAGCAGGAATCGCAAAACAGGATCTCCACGGGGATATCCACCTTACAGCGTACGCGGGCAAAGTTGGGGCGGTCGCAAAGGCGCTCGATGCAAAGGTCGCGAACTCTTCCCTTGGTGGTGGTGGATCTGCAGCTTACAAAGGTGATGGGAGCATCAAATTTTACTCCGCAGGGACAGATATCGGTAATACGGACGTTTACCGAGTCAAGCTGCTGCTGTTGGATGCAGGAATCGTAGACCTTTTTAACCTGGATACATACCCTTTCGGTCAGACCGCGGGTACAGTCGCCGTTTATGCGCCCCGGGCAAACGTCGCCTGAGCCCTGTCTATATGAATAAAAAGACATTATTTTTCCTCCTTAACATAAAATGTATTTACAGTTTCAATATATATTATGCTTTAATTATATAATACGTGTTTGCCGCTTGCTTAATTACCAAAATCGTGATATATTAAACTCGCAGCAAACGGTATTACACTTATAAAATATGTCACGAAAAATATAAGGGTTACCGATATTAAAAATAAAGGATTGATCAAAATGATAAATTGGGATAAGCTTGGTGTGCGACCTGCGGATATTCTTCTGCCTGAAACGAGAGATATAACAAGATGGGGCTGTGTTGCATGCGACCAATTCACCTCGGACGGTGAGTATTGGGATGCAATGGAGGATTACGTGGGTGATGCACCAAGTACCTTGCGAATCACCTTTCCCGAAATATATCTTGGTAAGGATGATGAAAAATACATCTCAAGTATTAACGCTTGTATGAGGGATTACCTTGCAAGGGGCATTTTCAAGGAGTATAAGGGTGCTATTATAAAATGTGAGCGCACCTTGCGAAACGGAAGCGTCAGAAGCGGCCTTGTCATGGCGGTGGACCTTGAGGCGTACGACTACAGCGCCGGCTCGCAAAGCATGATCCGTGCCACCGAGGGCACCATAGTACACCGTCTGCCCCCCAGAATTGCCATAAGAAAGGATGCTCCTCTTGAGCTTCCTCATATTATGATACTTATCGACGATCCGAACAATACGGTAATTGGCAACGTAAGCGGAGCCGAGGTATACAATACTCCTCTTGCAATGAACGGCGGAAGCATTAAGGGTAGTCTTTTAAGTCCTGATGAGCACAAAACCGTGGCCGATGCACTTGCAAGGCTTGCCGATCAAAAGGATTTTGCAACCAAATACGGCCTTGATGAAAGCACCGCGCCCCTCGTATACGCCATGGGTGACGGTAACCACTCCCTTGCCTGCGCAAAGGCATGCTGGGAAAATCTTAAAAAGGAGCTTTCACCCGAGGAGCAGGCTAACCATCCCGCAAGATACGCTCTTGCAGAAATCGTAAACCTCTATGACGAATCCTTACAGTTTGAGCCTATTCACCGCGTTGTTTTTGACGTTGATGCAGAAAAGCTCATCTCGGAAATATCTGTAAATGACGGCGTTAGCGTAACCGTAATAACTGAAAACGGCGAAAAAACCGTCACGGTTAAAAAGACAAACGAGCTTGCAGTAGGAAGCCTGCAGGATGCACTTGATGCATATATGGAGAAAAACGGCGGCAGAATAGATTATATTCACGAGCCCGAAACAGTTGCAAAGCTTGGCTCTCAAGCAGGAAACGTGGGCTTCATTCTCCCTGAGTTTGATAAAAGTCAACTCTTTCCTGCGGTAATAAGCAGTGGTGCTCTACCCCGCAAAACCTTCTCCATGGGTGAGGGTTGCGATAAGAGATATTATTTTGAGGCGCGCAGAATCAAATATGTTATCTGAGTAAATTGTGCAAATCATTGTATTGTAAAGGTTATAATCTATGAAGAAAGCTGTGATTTTAATATTTAACCTATGTGTCATTCTTGTTCTGCTTACTTCCTGTACGGTTCAGCCCGTGGTTTCGCTTAAGCCAAGCGTAAGCGTCACCGAGGGTATTGATATGTATAGCGATCACACCGGTATGGATCTGCTTGTGGGAATAGACGAGTTTGATCGCGTGCTTTCCCCGAGCACCGGTCGGCGCGAGGATAAAACCGTTGGCATGTTTTACTGGCTCTGGCACGGCTCCTGGGTGGGTGATGAGGTCATAGACACAAGCAAAATAATTGAGCAGTACGGTCTTGATTATGCCCTGCACAACGTGCCCGAATATAATCCCAACATGTGGCCTCAATACTGGGGAGAGCCCCTTTATGGCTATTATGACAGTGATGATGAATACGTCATCCGCAAGCACCTTGAAATGCTTGCATATGCGGGGGTGGATTACATAATGTTTGATGCCACCAACACCCTTACCTATCCCGCCACGGTCCGTAAGATATGCGGCATCATCCTGGAGCTTCAAAGCGAGGGCTTTAATCCGCCCCAAATAGCATATTACACTCATACCGCAAGCGTACAGACCGTGCGCCAAATATATAAAGAGATATATTCTTACGAGAAGTACCGCGACGCGTGGTTTCGCATGGACGGCAAGCCCTTTATGGTGGCGGTCTACGACTATGACGACGACGTAGCCCGCACAAGAGCCAACCCCGGCTTTGAAAACTACGATCCCGAGCCCCTTTCTGAGGAAATACTTAATTTCTTCACCTTCCGCGTCCCGGTCTGGGCGGGTCAGGCGGTGCAGGCAGACGGCTGGCCTTGGGTGGAATGGGCTTTCCCTCCAAGACAGTACGGTAACATGATATGCGTTTCTCCCGCGGTTCACAATTATTGTAAGTTCTCATGGGGCGCTACTCCCGAGAACGAGCGTCCGCATTTAACTTATTACGAGGATAAGGTAGCGTGGGGCAGAGGCTACGACGTCACATTAAAGCAGAATGTTTCCGAAAATGCCACCCAAGGTACATTTTATCAATCGGTGTGGAACAGCACATTGCTTCAGGACCCTCAGCACATCTTTATCGGCGGCTGGAACGAGTTTTTCATCGGTGTGGAATATAATGCCGAGTACGATATCTACGAGACCTACGATTCCTTCAATATGGAGTTCTCCCGTGACCTTGAACCCATGAAGGGTGGCTATAACGATGCTTTCCTTATGCAGACCGCCATAAACGTTCGCAAATTTCTCTCGGATACAGAGTCGGACAGCAACGTCAAAATAAAGACCCCCGTTAAAAAGACAATTGATATTTTCGGTGATGCTTCCGTATGGGACAACGTCGACGCCGTCTATCGCTTCTTCGGAAGCGACAACAGCGGACGCAAGTTCATGGGCGCAACGAGCAATCTGCGCTATACCGTGGATGCCGCAAAAAACGCTATGCAAACGGTAAAAATAACCGCAGACAGCAATAATATCTATATGCTTATAACCTGCTCAAACGACATTACATTAACTGCCGAAAACTCCATGAATATATTCATCGGCACGGGCACACCTTCCCGCAAGGGCTGGGAGGGCTACGAGTACGTTATAAATCGCGAGCGCACCGCCAATACCGCGTCGGTTATGTCTCTTGACGCGGACGGTAACACAAGCGCCGTGGGCAACGTCAAAATGAATGTAAGCGGCAACATCATGCAGGTGGAGATTCCCAAGTCCCTGCTTAAAATGCAAAGCGACACCTTCTATTTTAAGGTTGCCGATTCGGTAGAGAATATAACCGATATTATGGATTATTACGTAACGGGCAGAAGTATGCCGATGGGACGGTTTTCCTACCAGTATTTAGGGTAGTGCGGCGCGTGTGAGATTATACGATCCCTTTGGGATTGATGATATGTATTCCTTCACAATGATGATATACAATGTTTCGCGTTGATGGATACGCCTGCGGCGTGATGAAATGAGCGCGGCGGGCGAACGCAGGAGAGCCCGTAGGGTCGCTGAGGAAGGCTTATATTTGTTATTGATAAGATAAATCAAAATATATAACAATATAAATCATAAAGTAACATAAAGGAGAAATTATGAAGTTGTTTAAAGCAACACTCAGCATTATGCTTATACTGCTTATGATGGCGGGCTGTACCCCCGACGTGACGGTATCACCATCGTCTCTGCCCTCGCAGACCCCCGAGGAATACGACGTTGACCTCTACTCCGACGGCACGGGCATGGATCTGCTTGTGGGAATCGACGAATTCGGCAGGGTGCTCTCGCCCAAAACGAGCGATCGCGCTGAAAAGCAGGTGGGTATGTTCTACTGGCCTTGGCATGGCGGCGGCCACTACAGCACCATTGTCAACACTAGTTCGATCATAGAACAATATGGCATAGAATATTCCCTCAAGAACGTTCACGAATACAATCCTACAAATGATGCGCAATATTGGGGCGAGCCCCTTTATGGGTACTATCACAGCGGTGATCCCTACATCATCCGCAGACATCTTGAGCTTTTAACATATTGCGGCGTGGATTTCATAGTATTTGACGCCACAAACTCCTTTACCTACCCTCAGGTAATAAGGAAGATATGCCAGATCATAATACAAATGCAAAACGAGGGCTTCAATCCGCCACGCATTGCATATTACACTCACACGGTAAGCATGCAGACCTTAAGGCAGGCGTACCGCGAGATATACATCAAGGAAGAACTACGTGATGCGTGGTATCTTATGGACGGCAAGCCCTTGGCAATTGCCTACACCGATCCCGCCGACGATAAAGCGCGCAACGCTTCCTTTGAGTGGTACGATCCCAAGCCTTATTCTCAGGAAATACTTGACTTCTTCACCTTCCGCAAGCCCGCATGGGTGGGTCTTGATCCGGTTACCGACGACGGCTGGCCTTGGGTGGATTGGTCCTTCCCGCCCGCTGTTTACGGCAATGTTATGAGCGTATCTGTGGCAAGCCACCATTGGGCAAAGTTCTCTTGGGCGGTAATGGACGAGGACGAGCGCCCCGACGCCGTCTGGTCGGGCGGCAGGGTGTCCTGGGGCAGGGGCTACAGCTTTGCGCTTGACAAGAATCTGTCCGAGGATGCCACCAAGGGCACCTTTTATCAGTCGGTGTGGAACAGCGCACACGCTCAGGATCCCGACTACGTTTTCATCGGCGGCTGGAACGAGTTCCTCTGCGGCATGGAATACAACGAGGAATATCAAACATACGAGATCTACGATTCCTACAACATGGAGTTCTCCCGCGATATCGAAATGATAAAGGGCGGATATAACGACGCCTTCGTCATGCAGACCGCCATCAACGTGCGCAAGTTCCTCTCAGAGAAAAACAGCGAGGACGCGGTTATAAAGACCCCAACCAAAAAGACCGTTGATATTTTCGGTGATGCTTCCGCATGGGACAACGTTGATGCCATCTACAGAATAATGGACTCCACCAACGAGGGAAGAGATTACCGCGGCGCGGTAAACGGGCTGAAATACGTTACCGCACCCGCCCAAAACGCCGTGCAGACAGTAAAGATCACTGCCGACAAGGACAACATCTATATGTATATTGTCTGCTCAAATGATATCACTCTTGTCGCTGAAAATTCCCTCAACATCTTCATCGGCACGGGCACACCTTCCCGCAAGGGCTGGGAGGGCTACGAGTACGTTATAAATCGCGAGCGCACCGCCAATACCGCGTCGGTTATGTCTCTTGACACGGACGGCAACACAAGCGCCGTGGGCAACGTCAAAATGAATGTAAGCGGCAACATCATGCAGCTTGAGATTCCCAAGTCCCTGCTTAAAATGCAAAGCGACACCTTCTATTTTAAGGTAGCCGATTCGGTAGAGAACGATACCGATATTATGGACTACTATGTAACCGGAAAGAGCATGCCGATGGGACGGTTCTCTTATCAGTATCTGGGATAAATATGTTTAACGTGTAGAGAAGCTTTTTTGTCTGCGAGAATTTACTATCGCGGTGCGAGAATTAAAAAATTAAGCATGAGAGTATATTTTTTAATGATGCCGTTGACAAAAATCAAGCAATAAAATATAATCTGTTTGCAAAAGATAAAAAACTACATTTTTAGGGCAAAGCCCGAAAGGTACGGTGTAAATATGGGTATAAAAGTAACAAAATTTGGCGGAAGCTCTCTTGCCGATGCCAATCAAATAAGAAAGGTACAGAATATTCTTGCAAGTGACCCCACTCGCAGATATATGGTGCCCAGCGCTCCCGGCAAGCGCTTTAAGGATGACGATAAAATTACCGATCTTCTTTATAAATGTCATGACATTGCCACAACCGGTAAGAAAATTGATTCTGTGTTCGAGCAGATACGCACACGCTATCTTCAGATTGCCGAGCAGCTTGGCGTGACCTTGGACGTAAGTGCCGAGCTTGACACCATCTACGAGCGCATTTCCGCAGGCGAGAAGAAGGACTATGCCGCCTCCCGCGGTGAGTATCTTAACGGTAAGATAATCGCCTCTGCCCTTGGCTGGGACTTTGTGGATGCCGCAGAGGTCATTCGCTTTAACCAAAAGGGCATCTTTGATGCCGAGCTTACGAATCAGCTTATGGCCGACGAGCTTGCAAAGCACGAGTACGCAATAATCCCCGGCTTCTACGGCTCCCGTCCCGACGGCACCATCAAGACCTTCTCCCGTGGCGGCTCGGATATCACCGGCTCCATCGTTGCCCGCGCCGTGGGTGCAGAGCTCTACGAGAACTGGACCGACGTTTCGGGATTTATGGTGGTGGATCCCAGAATCGTGGATGATCCCAAAACCATTCATACAATTACCTACCGTGAGCTTCGTGAGCTTTCTTACATGGGCGCAACAGTTCTTCATGAGGATGCCATATTCCCCGTAAGCAGCTGCGGTATTCCGATAAATATCAGAAACACCAACATCCCCGAGGCAGAGGGCACCATGATAGTCTCCAAGGTCAAGGAGAGCAGGAATTTAAGCAACGTGACAGGCATCGCGGGTAAGAAAAACTTTACCGTAATCCATCTGGAGAAGGATATGATGAACGTGGAGCGCGGCTTCGGCAGAAAGGTGCTTACAGTATTGGAGGAGAATAATATCTCCTTTGAGCATCTTCCTACGGGTATTGACAATATGAGCCTCGTGGTATCGGATAAGGAGCTTGACGGTAAGGCGGATAAGGTCATCGCCGACATCAAGGCAAGGGTCACTCCCGACATCGTGGAGCTGCAGACCGGTATGGCGCTTATTGCGGTGGTTGGCCGTGCAATGGTTCACTCCTTCGGTACTGCCGGTAAGGTGTTCAGCGCCCTTGGTGATGCCGGCATCAACGTCCGTATGATAGACCAGGGCTCGAGCGAGCTCAACATAATCGTTGGCGTGGATAACGATTGCTTCGAGAAGGCAATAAACGTTATTTACAACGCGTTCTTTAATTAAGTGATAAAGCTACTGCTTACCGAGCCTTTTGGCTCGGTAATGGTCTTAAATGGGGCAAATTTGTTTTTTGCGGCGGTCCGTTATGAGTTTTGCGGCCTTTGTTGCCTTTGGGGCGGATAAGCTGCGGGCGATAAGACGTAAGCGCAGAGTGCCCGAGAGAAGCCTGCTGTGCCTCAGCTTGTTCCTCGGAGGCGTTGGCGGCATGCTTGCAATGCTTCTCTTTAGACATAAAACAAAAAAGCCGCTATTTAAGCTTGTGTATTTGTTTGGTGTCCTGCAGCTTGCACTTGCCTTATTTCTCTTGCTTAAGCCCGAGATATTTGGTTAAAGTGAGCCTTTTTGTCAAGAATATTATGTATAATTGAAGAAAGGATACGGTGCTGTTTATGGCAAAAAGTAAACAAAAGCAACAGAAAAAAGCAAGAAAGGAGGCAGAAGAATCATCCGCTAATAAAAGCGATGAGATATTAAGATAATATTAAGTGCGGCGTTTGCCGCATACATAAGGAGACAAAAATGGAAAAAGTCAAGAAAAGCAGAATAGAAATACCCAAATATACTCTTGGCGAGGAGCTTGTCAGCGCAATATCCCACGGTATCGGTGCTGTTTTTGGGGTGGTTGGCCTTGTGCTGTGCCTTATAAAGGCCGTTTCGACAAATGATGCACTAAGGATCACCTGCGCCGCAGTCTACGGTTCTACTCTGATAGTTTTGTATGCAATGAGCACCATGTATCACTCTCTTAAGGTCAATAGGGCCAAAAAGGTATTCAGGGTCATCGACCATTGCAGTATATATTTGCTCATTGCGGGTACCTACACTCCGTATTCCCTTATTACTCTTCAAGGATGGGTGGGATACGCCATCTTTGCCGCGGTATGGATAACCGCCATCGTGGGCATCGTGTTTTCGGCTATAGACCTTAAAAAATTCCGAGCTTTTGCAATGACGGCTTACATAGCAATGGGATGGGTCATCATCCTTGCCATCAAGCCGCTTATAGACTCCCTTGCAACGGCGGGACTTTGGCTGCTCTTTATCGGAGGAGTAGCGTATACCTTGGGCGTGCTTCCCTTTGCACTTGGCAAAAAGCACAAATATATGCATTCCATGTTCCACTTTTTCGTGCTTGCGGGCAGCATACTTCACTTTTTAAGCATTTATTTATACGTTTTATAAACGAAAGTAAAAAAATAAAAGCAGGTCGAAGGCTACGTACTCTTAAGGACAGTTTTGCGGCAAATTACCTGCCGTAAAACAGACAAAAGACAATGTTTCTATTTTCAGAGTAGCATATCGAATTTCGCCCGAAAGGGCGAGCAGACCTGCAGAGGTCAATATGTAAGGTTTCCTAACAAAATAGGGCGGTTTGAGCGAAAGTTCAAGTCGTCCTATTTACTTTTAGGCGGATTTATGATATAATGATTATGTTACCGGTACAGCAATGTGTTTTAGGAGGTGGCGTTATGCAAAACAATCCCGAGGTTATTCAAAAAGCGAAACGATATGTAAGAAGATATAAAATTTGGTGTACTGTATTTGCCATGTGCATTGTTTTGGGATATTGCTTGGTTGCTTTGCAGGGCAACATATTTGCTACGCTTGCAGCATTAGTTGTATTCCTTTTGATGATTCTAATAGGTAGTCCGATTGTATTCAACAAGTGCATACTGTCAATATTGAATAAAAAACTGGATGCCGATACGTATCTTGCCACCGTATATCAAGGAAAATTTGATACACCTGCGGCTTTATGGCAATTATATGGTGAATATTTTTGCGGCCATTATCAAAATGTAATAAGTATCTGCAAAATGAAATTAGATGATCCTAAAACGGCTACTCGCTATAAATATCACTATCTTACATATCTTGCTAATGTGTATTTTGATATTGGTGATGACGATAATCTCCGAAGCGTATGTGAGCAATATGAAATTGCATTAGCTAAGGAAAAAACGAGTAAACAGGAAAATTTCCGCAAACGCTTCCCCCGAATGACTTTTTACGATCTCTATTTGAAGCAAAATATTGATGCTTGTATTACGTGGGTCAATACGCCTACGCCTGTAATACTCAACCAATATCACCGTAAACTTTGCAAAGCAAGACTCGCTCTTATGCAGGGGAATGAAGAAGAAGCTAACGAATATTATGAGGTATTAGCAAAAGAAGTCGCCCATTTGAATTATGGTAAATTGTCGATAAAGCAGTTAGCCGAGCAAAAGAATCAAGAAGTTGATGATTCCTTACAAAAATTAAGCGTCTCGGATGAATCAGCAGATGTTACTCTATATCCTGCAAACAAACGTAAGTTTAGAAAGGCACTCGGGATTTGCTTGATTGCGTTCGTCGTGATTTATTCTGCTATAGGGATTTTAAGAGTTATAAACTCGAATAAGAGCTCCGACAGCAAGACAGATGCTTATCATGCTTATCTTGAGAATGTTCGCGTGCTTGTAGAAGAAGATTATGATAACGTAGTTATGCTGGAAGCCTTCAATCTGAAAAACGGTGAAGAAAATATTGATGCGATGTTTGTCTGCCGCACAGATGAAAAGATTATCGTTGGATGCCTATATACATACGATGGTGACTCGCAACAATATTATGAAAAGATGACCGATATATCCATAGCATCACTGTCTGAAGATCGCTCTCCTCTTTGGTATTGTTCTTTTCCGTCAAAGACTTCTCATAATCAGATAGAAAGTTACTTTTATACAGTAGAAGCAGATGTCCCTGCGGATTATGTGCACTTATCAACCTTTGAGATAAGTGGACAGAAAGTATATTATGTGATAACAGAGATTGTTCCGGGGATAGTAATAACTATGCCGGCAGAATAAGAATTATTGATTAGCCACGGCTCACAGCGAGCCGTGGTTTTTGCTATGTATAGCAAAAGGGAGCCTTTTTTTGTTCATCTGTGACTTGTCAATTTTCCTGACAAGCACTGCATTTGTGGACACAAATGCAATAATACGGCATACCTCTTTCGAGATATGCCGTATTCTTACAAAACTGTCCTTTATGGTACGCTCCTAAGGATCTGTTTTTTGTTTTTAATATTAATATAAGTTGTCAAAAAACTTTTGGTATGCTATGATGCTTATAAGGAGGCAGAGGGCTTATGGAATTTTGCGCACATAATAACTATCAGCCGTTTATAACGCAGTATTTTGGTATCGATCTTAATATTGCATGGCCATTATGGCTTGCGATAACGATATCATTGGAGCTCTTTCTTTGCTTTTTCATGGCCCGTCCCAATAAAGCCTTACTTGAAAAGCTTGGTTACAGAGGCAAACACGGTACCCCCATCTATACACGCAGAATGCTCTACAAGCATTTCTGGCAGCAGAGATGGTATTGGTTTTTTGATTTTTACATTTCGGTATTCGGGTATACCGTGGCAATTCTTGTGCTTGCGCTAAAACTTGATTATGCCTATATCGACCTTATATTTGCGCTGTGTGTGATAATAGCATTCTTGCGTATATGGGCAGGAGTATCCCTTATAATAAGAATGGGCAACGCCTTTTGCAAAAGCACGGGGTATATAGTCGGTATGATACTCCTTCCCACCGTATTTTATACAAGACTTGCACTCAGCGACCAAGTCCCTGTATTTATAAGCAATTACGATGAATGACCAAAATGCGCACAAAGCGTAACGATACATTGATCATCTGATCATACGAAGGAGCAGAAATGAAGATACTTGTTATTAACGGAAGCCCAAAGGGCGACCAAAGCATCACCCTGCAAACGGTCAATTTTCTTAAGATCAAATTTCCCGAGCACGATTTTTCCGTGCTGAACGCCGCGCAGAGGATCAAAAAGCTTAAAAAGGATTTTACAGAGGCGGCAGATGCCATAAAAAACGCCGAGCTTTTGCTCTTTTCCTATCCGGTATATACCTTTATCGCTCCGTGCCAGCTGCACGAATTTATTGGCCTTTTAAAGGACGCGGGACTGGACCTTAGCCAAAAGTATGCCTCACAGATAACCACCTCCAAGCATTTTTACGACGTTACTGCACACAGATACGTTAAAGACAATTGCTCGGATCTGGGGATCAGATATATCGACGGCTTGTCTGCCGATATGGAGGATATAACCACCAAAAAGGGCAGAGAGCAGGCGGAGGCCTTCCTTTCCCACCTTGTTTGGAGCATTGAAAACGGTATTTATCATAAGCCCGAGCCCGCAGGGCATACCGAGCTTTTCTCCGCAACCTTGCCCGAGCCGACCGAAAAGGGGGAGGGCGATATCGTAATAGTTGCAGACCTTGCACGTGACGATGTCCGCCTTAAAAGCATGATAGACCGCTTTGTGGCGGTAATGCCAATTAAAGTAAGGGTGATAAATATCGCAGAGTATCCCTTTTCGGGAGGATGTCTTGGTTGCTTTGATTGCGCCGCAACGGGTAAGTGCATTTATAAGGACGGCTTTGATGATTTCTTACGCAACCGGATCCAGACAGCGCAGGCGACCGTGTACGCATTTAGCGTTAAGGACCACTCCATGGGGGTCAATTTTAAGACCTATGATGACCGTCAGTTCTGCAACGGACACCGCACCGTAACCATGGGCGCTCCGGTAGGCTACCTTGTAAACGGAGATCTTACGCGCGAGGAGAACCTGCGCATGATAATAAATGGCAGGGCGAGCGTTGGCGGTAACTATTTAGCGGGCGTGGCTACAAACGAGACTCAGCCCGACGAGGCGATAGACAAGCTTGCCTTGGAGCTTGAGTATGCAGTAAAAAATAAATACCTTCAGCCATCGGATTTTTACGGTGTCGGGGGAATGAAGATATTCAGGGACCTCATCTGGCAAATGCAGGGGCTTATGCGCGCCGACCATAAATTCTTTAAAAAGCACGGTCAATACGATTTCCCCCAAAAGCAAAGAGGTAAAATGCTTGCCATGTATGCCGTGGGTGCGTTGATGAACAATAAAAAGCTTAAGCGTAAAATGGGCGGCAGGATCACCGAGGGCATGCTTATGCCGTATAACAAGATGCTGGATGATGTAAAAAAGGAAAATAATAAAAATGCATAACTGCGCATTTGAACATAATATATGCAATAACGCGGCAAATTTAGAGATCGAAATAGAAAACGATTTCTTTAATATGCGGGATGAAAAGTACAAGGACTTTACCGCCTCGCTTATTCCGACGGTGAAGCAACGGATCATAGGGGTGCGCACTCCGCAGATAAGAGCTTATGCCCGCACCATGGGAGATGCGGAGGATGATAAAAGCGCGGCGCGTCTGTTTTTGCAAAATAAACACAGGTACTACGAGCTTGACAATCTGCATGCCGTCATCATAAGCTCGGTAAGGGATACTGAGTGCGGCATCATGCTGCTTAACGATTTTTTGCCGCGGGTGGATAACTGGGCGACCTGCGATATGCTCCGTCCAAGGTGCTTTAAGAAAAACAAGGAGGAGCTGCTTTTGTGTATAAGACAGTGGCTTGAGTCAAAGCACACCTTCACAGTGCGCTTCGGCATCGAAATGCTGATGTGCCATTTTCTTGAGGAGGATTTTTCCATCGAGCAAATGTATATGGCGATGGGCACTCCCGAGGGGGAATACTACGTGGATATGATGGTGGCGTGGTATATGGCGACCGCCCTTGCAAAGCAGTGGGATGAGGCGGTGAAGGTGCTCGAGAATAGGGTGCTTTCGCCATGGCGGCACAATAAGACCGTGCAAAAGGCTTGTGAAAGCCTCAGAATAAGCAAGGAGAAGAAGATATATCTTAAGGGAATGAGGGTATGATATTATGAGGATATTAAAAAGGATAGGCAAGATTTTGTTGATATTGTTGATCGTCATCGCGGTGCTTTTGGGAGGCTTTGCACTTGCTCAGCCTATTATCTACTCGGATTATTATGCCGGAGCAAGATGTGAGTTTGAGGCGGCGGGGCTCGGTGCGGGCATGGTGCCGCAGGGGCTTGCTTACGATAACGGTCTGTTCTACCAATGCGGATATATGGCAGATAATAAGAGCCCAAGCAGGATATATATCACAGATGATAACAGCGAGCGCTACGTTGAGCTTCTTGATAAGGACGGAGGCAGCTATTGTGGCCATACGGGCGGCATTGCAGTTGGAGAAAGGTACGTTTGGCTGTCAAACGACGGTGATACGGCAGAGGATAACTGCGTTTGGGTAATTAATAAGGCGGAGCTGCTTGACCCCGCCACAAAGCAGATAAGGCTTGATAAGAGATTTCACCCCGAGGTAAGGGGTGCCACCTGCTACGTAGCGGACGGCCTTTTGTACGTGGGTGAATACTATGACGGAGGAAGGTACTCCACCAAGGAGAGCCATCGCTTTAACACGCCTGACGGAGAGCATAACGCTCTTATCTGCGCATATACCGTGGATGAGACCGCGGAATACGGAATAGTCTCAGAGGTTCCCGTTAAGGCATATTCGGTGCGCGATAATCTTCAGGGCGTGGCTATAGGGGATAGCGGGGAGATCATACTTTCCTGCTCCCGCGCCATAATGAGCTCCAAGCTTGAGTTTTATTTGCCCAATGATCAGCCCGATGCCACGCTTGATATAAGCGGCTCGCAGGTGCCGATCTATTTCCTTGATTCGAGAAACCTCACCCACGAGGTGAGCATGCCTCCCATGAGTGAGGGAATAGTAAACAAGGACGGCAGAGTATACGTTCTTTACGAATCCGCATGCACAAAGTATATATACGGTATCCTTACTCGCGGTAAGGACGTATATAGCTATAAGCCAATATACTAAGTGTAAAATAAGGCGGTGATCCGTGTTATTTTTTGTCAGAAAACGAAATATATGCTGTCTTATATTATGTGAACACCGTTTTACGTTAAAAATATACGGTCAAAGGAGATCAATATGAAAAGAAAGGTAAAAATAATAACCGTATCGGTACTGTTTTTGTTAATGCTGCTTGAAACTGCACTTGCCACAACCATGGCGCCATCACCTACTCCAACTCGTCCTGCGGCGTGGAACGGAGCCGTGGCATCTGAATTTGCGGGGGGAAGCGGAACTCAAATCGATCCGTTTTTAATAACCAATGCCGAACAGCTTGCTTATTTGGAGACCTGGAGCAATAATAATCCTCATCCAGATAGAAGCTATTATTTTAAGGTGTCATCCTTGGGCATTACATTTAACGATATTACTACCGGCTTTAACAGTGATACAGGTCTTATAAGTGTTTACGTTATAAGCACGCGCAAGACGTATTATCTTGGAACGGGTATAAAGGGTGAGGATTGCGGAAATCAATACGATCTGTTTGACAACGTGCCCTCAGAGAGAGGAGCTTGGTATGCTTCAAAAACCAGCACCGAGAAGATATCCGCTCCCTCCGAGATAAAATACTGGAAGCCTATAGAGTTTGGGCCAAAGGACGAAAATGCACCCAAGATGTATATTAATCTTACGTGCTATCACGGGCTTGTGGGTCTGTTTGTCAGCGGTGAGGATAACTGCGGCCTATTTTCACGACTTGATGGAACAGAGCTGAAGCTCGGTAGTATAACCAGCTCGGTAATCATTGGGCGTGACAACGTAGGTGCGATTGCGGGTAGCGGACGCAGCTATATATATAACGGATACAACGGAAATTACAACGGAAATAACGGAAGACTTAACTGTATGGTATTGGGACGCAAAAACGTCGGCGGAGTAATAGGCTTGGCACATCCTATAAAAAAGGATGCCAAGTTTAAGGGATATGAATATGATAAGTTATATCCGTCTGTTTCGGGAATTAACAGCTTTGGAATGGTTATTGGAGAGGAAAACGTCGGCGGTGTTGCGGGAAGCGCAGGATATATATTCGACGTTCCCTTTGGAAGTTGTGAAGTGGTGCCTCCGAGAGGCTTAATAACAGGAAGGGTACACGGTGAGCAAAATGTCGGCGGCATTGTGGGCGTTTGCTCAAACGGTGTGGTCCGTAATTGCATATCGGGCGTGCAGATAACGGGTAAGAATAATGTTGGCGGTGTTGTGGGAAGCTTGGATAACGCCTATGTCTACAACTGCGAATTCAGGGTGGACAATACCTTTTACAGATATGGAGGAGAGAAAAACGTCGGCGGTATTGCCGGATATGCGCTTGACAGTATTATTGAGTACTGCTCCACCACGTTTGCAAAGCATAACTACGGCGATCAATACGGTATGTCTATGTTTAAGGGCAAAGAAAACCTGGGCGGAATAGTAGGCTTGCTTGAGCGCTCGGGTGCACCCGGAGCTTACATAGCTCAAATAAGCAACTGCGCCTGCGTGGATTATATCAAGGGCGATACAAACGTAGGAGGTATCGTAGGAAAGGTGTCCTATTGGGGTCACATTCCCGAAAAAACCATTATACCTGCCGTCTCGACGTGTCTTGGAGGCTGCTTCCGTAATCTTCAAAGCGGCATAGCAGGATACCTTGCGCTTAAAGAGGATATTGAAAACTGCGTATGCTATTGCGCTATTGACGGATGCGAGCAAAAGCATGTGGGTAATATGAATATTACCGTTACCAAAATAAGCAAGCTTGATCAACTGTCAACGACCAACAATAATGATGGATTTGTCTACGATAAAGATAAATGGTATTTTGACGGGCTAAGATGGGAGCCCTTCTTGCTTGTAAGAGCGCACGTTCATACTCCCGTAGGGGAATGGCAGGCAAACCAAGCGCATCACTGGGTATTATGCTCGTGCGGTGCAAGAGCTATATTGGGAGCTCACACAAGCGGAAGCTGCAGTGTTTGCGGGTTTGAATCGGATGATCACGGTATTTATCCCGTGGTAACTCCGTCAAACGATCCGATAGGTCAAACGTCTACGCCCACACCCTCTCCGTCACCGACCAAGCCAAACGAAACTGTAACGGCACCGTCACAGACCCAAAGCAATGTGACGCAGACCGTAGTGACGTATTATTTCGGTATTCCCCAAGAGTATTATGTTGTAGGGCTGGTTATAGTTGCGCTTGCGGCGCTTATCGTTGTTGCGACGGTTATTACTGCGGTAATTATTATAACGGTAAAGCTTAAAAGAAAATAAATGAATATAGAAAAAGCAGGATGAAGAGCGCATCCTGCTTTTTATCTTTAAAAGTATGCACAAGCCTATAAAAGTATGCAGATAAGCCCTCCGCCGCCCTCGTTTACTATGCGCTCCACGGTCATCTGCATCTTTTTTTGTGCCTCTGCGGGCATGCGCACAAGCTTACCCGAAAGCCCCTCCTGCACAAGCTCGTGCAAGCTTTTGCCGAAAAGATTGCTCTCCCATATCTTTGAGGTGTCACTCTCAAAGCCCTTGAGCATGTATTTTACCATCTCCTCGCTCTGCTGCTCGCTTCCCACAAGGGGATTTACCTCGGTCTTTATATCCGCTCTTATAAGATGCAGACTCGGCGCGCTTGCCTTAAGCCGTACACCGCATTTGCTGCCCTGCTTTACAAGCTCGGGCTCCTCAAGCACCATATCCTCCATGCTTGGCATAACAACACCGTAGCCCGTGCTTTGCGCCGCAGCAAGAGCCGGCGCGATACGGTCGTATTCGCTCTTTGCGCGGGCAAGCTCGCGCATCATGCTCATAAGATGAAAATCGTCCTTTATCTCGCATCCGCACTGCTCACCCAGCACACGGTAGAAAAGGGAGCTGTCAAGGGCAAGCTCGTAGATTATGCGTCCCGAGCCGGGCAGTACACGGCTTATCTCAAAGCTCTTTACAAAATCAAGCTCGGAAAAGGCGTCTGCAAGAAGGGGATAGTCGCACATCTTTTTTTGCTCGGGTGCGCTTGCAAGTGCCTGCAAAAGTGAGCCCACAAGGGGATGATCCTTATCAAGGGCCTGAACCCATGCGGGAATGTCGATCTGTACCGTGCGCAAGGGGAATTCGTAAAGCACTCGCTCAAGAAGTGAGGATATATCCTCCACCGTCATATTAAGTACGTCCATACCTATGACAGGCACGCCGTACTTTTCCTCGAGCTCAAGCACCAGACGTTGGGTCTCTATACTGTAAAGATCAGTGGTATTAAGCACCACCGTAAAGGGCTTGCCAAGCTCCTTAAGCTCCCGTACAGCGCGCTCCTCGCTTTCGGTATAGGCACTTCTGGGCATACCGGTAACGCTTCCGTCGGTGGTGACCACAAGTCCGATGGTGGAGTGCTCGCATATTACCTTGCGCGTGCCCATCTCTGCCGCCTGCTCAAAGGGCATCTCGCTCTCGCTCCACGGCGTGCGCACCATGCGGGGAACGTCGTTTTCAAGATGACCTATAACACCCTGCGCAAGATATCCCACACAGTCCACGAGCCGTACGCTCAGCACGGTCTTATCTCCAAGCTCAAGCCGTACAGCCTCGCTTGGTACGAATTTGGGTTGAGTTGTCATTATCGTGCGACCCGAGCCGCTTTGGGGAAGCTCATCTATTGCACGGTTCTTAATGAATTCGTTTTCTATATTGGGCAGGACCAAAAGATCCATGAACCTCTTTATAAAGGTGGATTTTCCCGTCCTTACCGGTCCTACCACCCCAATGTATATATCTCCTCCGGTTCTTTGTGCTATATCCTTGTAAAGATCAAAACCCTCCATGTCAATCCTCCAGATCAGTCAGTTTGCTTTTTGTATACTCTATGAGGCGCTTTTGCCCATTATTACTCTTTTGTAAAACGTAAATTGTAAAATTATTTTGAAATTTTAACATAACATTGTGCGCTTGCCCGCGCAAGAGTTGACATTAATAAAGAAAAAGCGTATATTTATATTGGTTATTTTTATATATAATAGGGATAGTAGGAATCGTATTAAATGAAACACATTTTTCGTTACATGCGCCCGTATGCGGGGCGTATGTCGTTTGGTCTTGTGATCAAAATAGTGGGAACACTAATGGACCTTGCTCTGCCCTGGATGCTTGCCACCATGCTTGACGAGGTGGTGCCCACGGGGGATAAGGTGGCCATAGTTGCCCTTGGCATCGCCATGCTCATAGCGGCGCTTATCGGCTTCTTCGGCAACGTAATAGCAAACAGAATAGCCGCCGCCGTGGCACGGGATACCACTCGCGGCATCCGTAGGGATCTTTTCAGGAAAAGCATGTATCTGTCCTGCTCTCAGGTGGAGCAGGTAAGCGTTGCAAGCCTTGAAACAAGGCTTACAAGCGATACGTATAATATCCATCAGATGGTGGGAATGATGCAACGAATGGGCGTGCGTGCTCCCATATTGCTTGTGGGCGGCATAGCCTGCGCATTTATTATGGAGGCGCGACTTGCCCTTGTCATGCTTGGGGTCCTGCCATTTATAAGCGTCGCGGTGTATTTTATCGGTAAGCGCGGCAGAAGGCTCTACCATCAGGTGCAGAGCGCGACCGACCGCCTTGTGCGAAAGGTCAGACAGATCAGCAAGGGAATAAGGGTAATAAAAGCCTTTTCCACACAAAAGACCGAGAACGAGGGCTTTGAAAAGCTCAATGTGGGTCTTTCCAACGCCGAGAAGAGGGCGGGCATGACCATGGGCGCAAGCAACCCCATCATGACCATACTGTTAAACCTCGGACTTACCTGCGTTATCCTGGTGGGCGCATTTTTGGTACACGACGGTGTGACCGGCGCGGGCAAAATAGTGGCGTTTATGAACTACTTTACCATCATCGCAAACGCCATGCTGGTGGTAACGAGAATATTTATGATGTACTCCAAAAGTGCCGCAAGCGCTCAGCGTATCAGCAGCATCATGGATATGCAGACCGATCAGCCCGTGCTTGATGATGCTACTGTCTACGACTCTCACGCCGTGTGCTTTAACGACGTCTGCTTTTCCTACAATCAAAAGGATAAGGATTGCCTGAGCAATATCAGCTTTACCCTTGATAAAGGACGGACCCTCGGCATCGTCGGAGCGACGGGGAGCGGAAAAAGCACCGTGCTTCGCCTGCTTTTAAGACTTTATGATGCCACACAGGGCAAAATTACCGTCTTTGGTAAGGACGTTCGTTCATATGAGCCCGAGCAACTCCACCAAAGCTTTGCGGCGGTAATGCAGAACGATTTCGTCTTTAGCGGCAGCGTATACCAAAACGTAGCCTTTGGTAGGGATATCTCCCCTGAACAGGCGGAGCGCGCACTGCGTATGGCAAAGGCGGATTACGTTTTTGACGATCCCGACCGCCTTGAAAAGCACATAACCACCAAGGGCACCAATATAAGCGGAGGTCAGCGTCAGCGCTTGCTCATAGCCCGAGCCATCGCCTGCAACCCGCAGATATTAATTCTGGATGACTCCTCAAGCGCCCTGGACTATAAGACCGACGCAGCAATACGTAAGGACCTTGCAGAGCTTGATATAACAAAGATGATCATAGCACAGCGCATCAGCTCGGTGATGAGCGCGGATAAGATCCTGGTCATGGATAAGGGCAGGATAGTGGCATCGGGAACTCACGACGAGCTTTTGAAAGAGTGCGAGCTGTATAAGGAAATAAGCCTTTCACAGATAGGGGGTGCTATGCTTGAATAATATCAACACCTCCAAAAGGGACGGCGCAAGCAAAACCAAGCGTATGGGTACGGTAAAAAGACTTGCGGGGTATCTGCTTAAGCGTAAGTGGCTCATGCTTTGCGCACTTGTTATGATGCTTGTGGCAAACCTCCTTGCATTGATAGGCCCCAAAATATCGGGCAGCGCCATTGACGCCATCGCCGAGGGCGCTACGGATTTTGACAAGGTATTCTTCTATTGCGCACTTATGGCGGGGTTCTATATACTCTCCGCTGCGTTTTCCTACGTTCTTTCGGTACTTATGATAAAGCTCTCCCAAAGCATAGTTAAAAGTATGCGCCGAGAGGTCATGGACCGCCTGCTTACCCTTCCGGTAAGCTACTTTGACAACCATCCCGCAGGGGATATCATCAGTCGTATCTCCTATGATATTGATACGGTAAATACCTCTCTTTCGGGTGATGTGCTTGCAATACTGGCATCATTTATTACCGTTGTTGGCTCATTTGTTATGATGGTGTCCATATCCCCCGTGATGCTGCTCGTGTTTTTGATAACCATTCCCGCATCCCTGCTCTTTACGGCATATAAAACCAAAAAGATACAGCCCTATTTCCGTAAGCGCTCGGGTAAGCTGGGTGAGCTTAACGGCTACGCGGAGGAGATGCTCAGCGGACATAGCTCCATCAAGGCGGGAAGCAGAGAGGAGCACGTAATAGACTCCTTTGCCAAGCGTAACGAAAACGCCGTAACTGCATATTATGATGCGGATTACCACGGCTGTATCGTAGGCCCATCGGTAAACTTTATAAACAATCTTTCCCTTGCCCTCATCAGTATCCTTGGAGGATTTCTGTTCCTTGGCGGAGGTATCACGCTTGGAAATCTCTCCTCCTTTGTGCTTTATTCAAGACGCTTTGCCGGCCCGATAAACGAGATGGCAAGCGTGCTTACCGAGCTTCAGTCGGCAATGGCGGCGGCAGAAAGGGTGTTCAGGCTACTTGATGAGGCGCCCGAGACCCCCGATAAGCCAAACGCCCACGTGTTTGATTCGGTAAATGGTGATATCAGCTTTAAAAACGTTGATTTCGGCTATAATGAAAAGGGACTGACCCTTAAGGATATCACAATGCACGCCGCTAAGGGCAAGACCGTTGCCATAGTCGGACCTACGGGTGCGGGAAAGACCACCATCATAAATCTGCTTATGCGCTTTTACGATATCAACAGCGGCGCCATAGAGCTTGACGGTGTGGAGACTCGCGACGCGGCAAGGGATTCCCTCAGAAGCGGCTTTTCCATGGTGCTTCAGGATACCTGGCTCTTTGACGGTACGGTCAGGGAAAATATCGCCTACGGTAACGGCGAGGTAACAAGCGAGCAGGTGGAGCAGGCGGCAAAGGCGGCACATATCCACGATTATATAATGTCCCTTGAAAAGGGCTACGATACAGTGCTCAGCGATGAGGGCGGCGGTATCTCAAAGGGTCAACAGCAGCTTATAACCATTGCACGCGCAATGCTTTCCGATGCCTCTGTTTTGATACTTGACGAGGCCACCAGCAACGTCGATTCAAGGACCGAGGAGCTCATTCAAAGGGCAATGCTATCCCTTATGAAGGATAAGACCTGTATAATAATCGCCCATAGACTCTCCACCGTCAAAAATGCCGATACCGTGCTGGTGCTTAAGGACGGCGCAATACTGCAGCAGGGAACTCACGAGACCCTCGTAAGCACGCCCGGCTTCTATCACGATCTTTATTATGCGCAGTTTGAATAGTGGGAAAATATATATAATAAGAAGGTTAATATGAGAATAGATAAATACCTTAAGGTAAGCAGAATAATTAAAAGAAGGACCGTGGCAAACGAGGCCTGCGATGCGGGAAGAGTAAGCGTAAACGGCAAGGTGGCAAAGGCAGGCTATGAGGTCAAGATAGGGGACGTGATCTCCATCCGCTTCGGAGAAAAGACCTCAAGCTTCGAGGTGCTCAGCCTTGATGAGCACGTGCTCAAATCCCAAGCGCAGGGTATGTATAAGGTGGTAACATGAGGGTAGGAGTAATAATCGCCGCGGCGGGCTCGTCCAGCAGAATGGGCTTTGATAAGCTGCTTATGCCCCTTTGCGGCAAAAGCGTCATAAGACGCTCGGTGGAGGCTTTTCTGCCCTTTGCCGATAAGATGACCGTGGTGTGCTCCAAGGGTAATATCCATCTGCTTAAGCAGGAGCTTGATGGCTGCAGTTGCAGCTTTTGTCTTGGCGGCAAGGAGCGCTATCAGAGCGTGCAAAGGGCACTGGGAAGCCTTGAGGGCGTGGATATAGTGCTTGTCCACGACGGAGCGCGCCCCCTTATAAAGGGCAAAATAATAAAAAAATGCATAGAGCAGACCGCGCGTCTGGGTAGCGCCGTGGTGGGAGTCAAGGCAAAGGATACCGTAAAGTACTGCGACGGCAACGAGGTGGTGCGCACCCCCGACAGAAGCCGTATCTGGCAGGTGCAGACCCCTCAGGGCTTTAACTATAAAAATCTCGTGCTTGCATATAAGGACGTATCCGACGGGGTCACCGACGACGCACAGGTATACGAAAATGCCGGCAATGCCGTGTATATGCTGGAGGGAGATTACAGTAACATTAAGCTCACCACCGCAGATGATATCGTTGCGGCAAGGGCTTTCTTAGGGGAGGCAAAAATGCGAATAGGAAGCGGATTTGACGTCCACGCCTTTGCGGATAACAGAAGGCTTATCCTTTGCGGTGTGGAGATACCAAGCGATAGGGGCTTGCTCGGGCATTCCGATGCCGACGTTGCGGTTCACGCGCTGATGGACGCCATGCTCGGTGCCGCAGGTATGAGGGATATAGGCTACTATTTCCCCGATACCGACCCCGAGTATAAGGGTGCGGATTCGGTCACCCTTTTAAAAAGGGTGAATAAAATGATCAATGATGCGGGATATAAGCTTGGCAATGCAGATATCACAGTGATCGCGCAGGCGCCTAAGCTCAGCCCATATATCGATCGGATGCGTAAGTGCATAGCCGACGCGCTTGATACGTGCGAGAATAATATCTGCATAAAGGCAACCACCACCGAGCGACTTGGCTTTACGGGCAGAAAAGAGGGCATCGCGGCGCAGGCGGTGGTACTGCTTGAGGTATAAAAGCGATACCGACCGAAATAATTTTTAAAGGAACGGATAATAATGGCTAAGCAAAGCAGTGTACATATTTGTCAAAGCTGTGGCTACGAAAGCGTCAAGTGGTTGGGCAGATGCCCAAGCTGTCAGGAGTGGAATACCTTCAAGGAGCAATTGGTGCAAAAGGAGCCCGCCCGAAGGTCAAACGCAGAGCGTGCCTCAAGCGTCAAGGCGGTGCCCTTCAGCAGACTTGAGGACGAAAGCTTCGAGCGCTTTTGCAGCGGCATCAAGGAGCTTGACAGCGTGCTGGGAGGGGGAATAGTTCCCGCATCCCTCGTGCTTCTCGGGGGAGACCCGGGAATCGGCAAAAGTACACTGCTTCTTCAGCTTGCGGGTAATCTGTCAAAGCACCATAGGGTGGTGTATGCCTCTGCCGAGGAGTCGGCTCAGCAGGTAAAGCTTAGGGCAAAGAGACTCGGCCTTGCGGATAACGACAACCTTTTGATGCTTGCGCAGACCGAGCTTGGCGGGATAATTGCCGAGCTTGAGGCGGTAAAGCCAAGGCTGGCGATAGTTGATTCCATACAGACCGTCTACGACGAGACGGCTTCGGGCGCGCAGGGAAGCGTAAGTCAGGTGCGCGAGTGCACCGCAAGCCTTATGCGCTTTGCTAAAAGCAGTGGAATATCCATAATCCTTGTGGGTCACGTTACCAAGGAGGGGGCGATAGCGGGGCCCAAGGTGCTTGAGCATCTTGTGGACACAGTGCTTTACTTCGAGGGGGAGAAAAACGGAGTGTTCCGTATACTCCGCGCGGTCAAAAACAGATTCGGTGCAAGCAACGAGATAGGCATTTTTGAAATGACCTCAAGCGGCATGCAGGGTGTGGAAAATCCAAGCGAGCGTCTGCTCAACAGGGATAATACCGCACCGGGCAACGCCGTGCTCTGCTCCTTGGAGGGCACCCGCCCCATACTCTGCGACGTTCAGGCGCTTGTGTGCAGAACTGCGTTTGCCCTGCCAAAAAGGTCAAGTAACGGCTTTGACTATAACCGTCTTTCAATGCTTCTTGCCGTGCTTGAAAAGCGGTGCGGATATCTCCTCTTTGATAAGGATGTTTATCTTAACGTCGCCGGAGGCATGAGGGTGGACGAGCCCGCGGCGGATCTTCCCGTGCTTGCCGCAGTGGCAAGCGCATGCAAAAATAAGGAGATCAGAAGCAATATCGCACTTATCGGCGAGGTGGGACTCACGGGAGAGATACGCGCAGTAAGCAATATCTCCTCAAGGGTGAGCGAATGCATAAATATGGGGATAAATACCGTAATTGTTCCCTCTGCGTGCAAGAAGGGATTGCATACTTTCAAGGATGCTGATATAATCTTCGTAAGCACTCTCGAGGCGGCGCTAAAGGCATGCTTCGACTAAAATATTTTAACAAGATTTTTTGAAAGGCTAATATTATTATGTGGCAAAAAATAGCTAAGGGTCTGTCCTTCCCGTTGGGAATACTTTTCGGAATAGGTGTCGTTCAGGCGTTTGAAGGCATCGTTATAAAGCATCCCGAGTGGGGTATAACGCTTACCCCCCTCATCACGGGAGTCATATACGGCGCCTCCGCCGTGGTGTTTGGCGCTCTGTTCTTTCTTTTGAGCACTCGCTTTCTTGCGTGGATAAGTAAGACCGTGTCGGGTGTGGAAAAGGGTCTGTCAAAAATGCCCATCAAGGAGCTTCTGCTTTGTATCGGCGGCGCTCTTGTGGGTTTATTGATCGCATTTCTGGTCTCTCTGCCCTTGCTTCTCTTCTTTGATAATGCATTTATCAATCTCTCCATCAGCTTGGCGCTCTACGTTCTGCTTGGCATGACGGGTGCTCGCGTGGCTCGCTCTAAATACGGAGATATCAACGCAAGCGACAAGGTAAAAGTAAGTAAGTACGTGCTTGACAGCTCGGTCATAATAGACGGACGCGTGGTGGATATCATAGAGCTTGGCTTCCTTGGCGGAGAAATAGTGGTAAGCTCCCTGGTCCTTTCCGAGATAAGGCGCATTGCCGACAGCGAGGACGTCTTAAAGCGCGCCCGCGGCCGTCGAGGTCTTGATATGCTTGCCCGCCTTCAGGAGATGAAGGTTGCGCTGACTGTGGATGAATCCACCACCGATGAGGACGTTGATTCCGCACTTGTTAAGCTTGCCTATAAGCTTGATGCAAGGCTTATTACCAACGATTTCAACCTTAGCCGCATCGGTAAGATGCAGGGAGTAACCGTGCTTAGCATCAATGAGCTGTCCAACGCCGTAAAGCCCATACTCCTTCCGGGCGAGGAAATGTGCCTGCAGATAGTAAAGGAGGGCAAGGAGCTCGGTCAGGGGGTCGCCTATCTTGAGGACGGCACCATGATAGTTGTGGAGGGCGGCAGACGGTATATCGGCCAACAGACCGATTGCATAGTTACAAGCGTCCTTCAGACAAGTGCCGGCAGAATGATCTTTGCCAAGGTCAAGGAATATTAAAAGCATCACGGCTCCGAGAAACCTCGGAGCCGTTTTATTTTACCTTTTCAGCAAATTAACCCCTCTTATTTTACTGAACTTATTATTTATTTTTTTTGATCATTGATGTAAAATAAGACCGTAAAGAAGGAGGAGACAAAAATGTAGGATTTGGGTATTGTTTTTTTAGAGAGAGCATGATATAATATAAAAAAAGTAAAGGAGAAAAATTATGCCATATTTGATCGGAGCAGCAGTGCTCATCGTACTTATTTTGTTAGGCGGAATAAAGATAGTTCCGCAGGCACAGGAATACGTAATAGAGTTTTTAGGTAAATATAAATGCACCTGGGGTGCGGGTATCCACTTCCTCGTTCCCTTCTTTGAGCGCATCGTAAAGCGCATCACCTTGAAGGAGCAGGTAATGGACTCGCCGCCCCAAGCGGTCATCACAAAGGATAACGTAACCATGCAGATCGACACCGTGGTCTACTTTAAGGTGCACAACTCCAACCTCTATACCTACGGTGCGGTAAACCCCATCAGCGCACTAGAAAACCTTACCGCCACCACACTTCGTAATATCGTAGGTGAATTGGAGCTTGACGGCACCCTTACCAGCCGCGATACCATCAACGGTAAAATGACCGAGATCCTCGATGAGGCCACCGATCAGTGGGGTATCAAGGTAAACCGTGTGGAGCTTAAGAACATAATTCCTCCTCGCGAGATACAGGCAGCCATGGAAAAGCAGATGAAGGCTGAGCGCGACCGCCGTGAGACCCTGCTTCAGGCAGAGGGACACAGAGCCGCCGCCATCACAAGGGCCGAGGGCGATAAGCAGGCAATGATCCTTGAGGCAGAGGGTGAGCGTGACGCTCGAATCGCTCGCGCCGAGGGTGAGGCAAAGGCCATCTATCTGCAAAAGAAGGCGGAGGCGGACGGCCTGCGCGCTCTTAAGGAGGCGGGAGTGGACAACGCCGTACTGGAGCTTAAGAAGTATGAGGCACTGGTCAAGCTTGCCGACGGTAAGGCCGCAAAGCTTATCATACCCACAGACGCCGTAGAGGCGGTAAAAAACAGCGTGGTCTTTAACGAGACCGCAGGTATCGGAAGCGTTACCAAGTCGGCTCCCGAGGAAAAGAAGGCTGTAAAGCCCGACCCCTGCTGCGACTAAAATATAATAACTAAAAAGGCGTTACGAAAAGCTCGTAACGCCTTTTGATTTTTATTATGATCTTATTTTTCGTCAGCAAAAAAATTTCTGAAGACTCGCATATCACGGGGAAAAGGAGCGTATTTAACAAGAGCGGGAACATGCTGCGGAGTAAAATCATCCCCCTCAAGGGTGATGAGGGTCCCTCCAAGCTGACCGGCCATGTGATAATCATACTGTGCGGTCTTAAGCCCAAACACGAAGCGCACTCCGTCGTGCCTGATGCAGGTGTTGTTTTTGTGGCAATGTCCAACAAATACACCGTCTACACCGCAAGCCTTCATATCGGTAAGGAAGCTCTCGGGGGTGGAAATAAAGGAGTATTTTTCGTGTTTCATGCCAAAATCGTCATCCCTTTGGCAAACGTCTACCCCTATAACGTACATTTTATCCATATTCTCGGCATAGCCTCTTGCAAGCTCTGCGCGCCAAAAATCCTCTGTGGGTATGTGATATGCCATAAATGCGGGTATTTGCTTGTGCTGAGATGCACGTATGCGCTCCGCGCGATCCTTTATAAACGACACTTGGTCAGGATATATCCCGGGCCTTTTAATAACCTCGGGATGGTTGCTTGCACCGCATCCGTTGCTGTCAAGCATATAAAGCACGCGCACAAGCTCATCTCCGCAGGCTAAACCAACGGTATAGTTGCTGTTTCCGGAAACCGTGCCGCGCTTAAATAAGCAGTAGCGGGAGCTTTCAAACAGCTCGCATTGCCACTTCACTCCCATCGCGCTTTCGTTGTCATGATTCCCAAACACGGGCGCCCACGGAATACCGAAAGAGTCCATAAAGGAGCAGAACCAACTTAATACCGAGCCGTTGTCATCAAATTCGCCGTAAATGATATCTCCCGTGATAAAAATTACGTCGGGTCTTGTCTGGGCTATTAATGACCGTATGTGATCTCCACCCTGAGCATCGTAATTCTTTGGGCTCCAGGCGATTATCTCATCTTTGCCAAGTCTGTCGGGAGTGCGGCGTTGGGTGGCGTCGATAAATTGCATATCGGTTATCTGTAATAGCCTGATCTTTGTGCCCTTGCGCTCACGGCCAAGCTGAACCACGGTGTCACAGCCGTCAAATTTTTTAATATGCCTTGGTCGTATCATGCTGATACCTTTTTGACACCAACTTTGTTTCAGAAGGGCGCTTGCATCAATAATGGCCTTAGCCACCTTTTGTGCGCACGCCTCCACGCCATCGGGGGATAGATGAAGCCTGTCCTGAGAGATAAATCTGTCGGGATCGGCGGCAACCACCGAATAAAGGTCGTTGATAAGTAACCCCTTTTCCTTAAGTCGGGGCACCAGCAACTCGTTAAAGCGTATTATATCCTCTGCATGGTGATAAGGATTGGTTATTTCCGCAGGGGTTATGGTGGCAAAAATAACTATCTCGTATCTTTTCTTAAGGATATCGGCAATTCGCAGCATGTTATTTAAAAACTCTTCGTCAGAGGTGAAGGGACCGTCATCAAAAAGACGGGCGGTGTCCCATATTCCGTTATTCCAATGCACTATACGGCTGCCCTCCATATCGGGAGCCCAATCAAATATACCGCGAAGAGTGTATTTTGCAAATCTGCAATTATCATTTGGTGAAAAAACGGTAAAATTCTCCCCCAAAAGCTCTGTAACTCTTGGTGTATACTGAACTCTTATTGAATCTCCCAGACAGGTTACCTTTGTCATAGCTTACCTCCAAGCAAACTGTTTTAATGATGTCTAAATTATATCATGGCAAAGAACAAAAGTCAATGTTGTATTTCTGTATTTGAAAGGGACATGGAACTAAGGACTCCGTCCCTAACGTTTAAAGGAAGCGTTACATCTGTTCCTCTCTTTTGTATACCTCGTTGCCGCTTTGGTCATAGCCGGTCAAAACGTAGGTGATCTTTGTTACAAGACCGTCTTGACCGTAGGTGTAAACAAAGCTTTCGGACTGGCTTGCGCATCCGTCAAGATAGGTATCGTTCGAGATCTTTTTATATTTGACCACCTTGTCACCCTCGTAGGTGAACTCCTCGCGTTCTTGATTCTCGCCCTCGCCCGTCACGGTGGATATCAGCTTATCACCAAGGTATTCCATTTTATATGCTCTTTTGTTGGCGTATAAGCTGTTGGTGCATTTTCCGTCCGTGTAGGTGTATGTTATGGTCTCGCTGTCCGCGCAAAGGGATAGGGGATTACCCGCATTGTCCACCGTAACAGAATATGTCACGATCTCTGCACCCGAGGAATCGGTAAGCTTTATGGAAATATTGTTGCCGTCATAAATGTGGGTGGTAGTGAATTGCTGGCCCGATGAGTTTATTGTGCTGATTATTCTGCCTTGGTCATCATATAGGTATTGATAATAGCTGTCGCCTGCGCTTGGTGAATATTTCTCGCTGATGATAATGTTGTTTTGATTGAATTTTAACTCAAGCACCGTTTCCTCCGAACCGTTTACCGTTACACCCGTGGCGGTGAGACCGTCATCCGAATACGTCATTTCAAATATCCCGCCGCGATTTATCCATACGCGGGAAATCTTGCCCTCGGAGTAGATGAATACTCTGTCCATCTTTCGTGTCTCGTATAAAAGAGGTGCCAACGTGAAGGGGGATATAGTGGTTACCGAGGTAAGCTGACCGTTTTGGTTATATTCGTACCTTCCAAACTGCCCCCATTGCCCGTCGATCATGCCGTATCTGACCGTCACTCCTGCGCCCGCATTTGCCGTCGGCTCTGCCGTCTGCTCGGGCGGGGCGTTGCATGCGCTGAGGCAAATTGAAATAATTAACGGGAGGATAATAAAAAATACCCTTGATGCTCTTTTTTTCATTTTGATGCTTCCTTTCACCGATCATTCAACATAAGTATATCACCATTGACTGCAAAAAACAATACCTATTTTGTTAAAAAAGACACCCCAAGGGATGCCTGCTATAAAGCAGGTTTACTTGCCGAAAAATCAAAAGGAGTACGAGCAATTTTGTTCGTACTCCTTTTTGTTACTATCGGGCGGTAATAAGCCTCCCTTGTGTAAAGGGAGGTGGCTCGCGCAAGCGAGACGGAGGGATTGTAAAAACAAAATATCATCGTAAAACAATCCCTCAGCCGCCTTCGGCGTCAGCTCCCTTTGCACAAGGGAGCCTTTCTTTATGTTCATCTATAACTTGTCAATTTTCCTGACAAGCACTGCTTTTGTGGATACAAAAGCGAAACATATACTCATTGAGTTGAACAATTCACAAATTTATGATATAAATAATTATAAAAATCTCATTTCAAGATTGAACCGAAATCAAATCTTTACGACTATATGGGTGAACGTTCAAAAGCATTCCGGAAAGCAGGTAAATTTATGACAAATGAGGAAATCATTCAATATTATGATTATCTGATAAGACTTGCGACATCAAAATGCAACTCGCAAAATGATGCCGAAGATCTTGTAGGAGACACAATGCTTGCGGCTTTTGCCTACATGCACCGCGGAGGGGTAATAGAGCATCCAAAAACTTGGCTTACCAATACGCTCTGCCATAAGCATAACGATAACCTTAGAAAAAAATATCGCTCACCCGTTACAGTATGTTTAGACGAAAGCGCCGAGGTTGCGGAAGACGAGGATGAAGAATATTTAACCTCCAAAGAAGCATCCAAGGTACGTAAGGAGCTAAATCATCTAAGCTTTATTACACGTGAGGTTCTGATACGCTTTTATTTTGGAAATCAAAGTGTTTCGGATATTGCCGAGGGTCTTGGTATCCCCGAAGGAACGGTAAAAAGCCGATTGTCAGCAGGTCGTAATCAGATGAAGAAAGGACTTGAAACTATGGAAACAAGAGAAAACTATTTGCCCGGCGAGATGTGTCTGTCTTTCGGCGGCTCGGAAGGATTAAAGGGGGAACCAATGTCGCTTGTTGAGGGCGATCTCATCGCAACGAATCTTTTGATTCTTGCATATGACAAGCCTATTACGATCAGTGATCTTTCCAAAGCAATCGGCATTCCTGCCGCATATATTGAGCCGATCATCAAAAAGCTTTTAGATGGTGAGCTGATGGTGCAGATGGATGGCGGCAAAGTATATACGGATTTTATCATTACAAGACCGCAAAACTCGCTCAATAACTTCAAGCCGCAGCTTGAATTTACTCATAAGCACTTTGAAACAATATGGAAAATTATCGAAAGAATGTCCGATAAGATTTTAAAAATGTCTTTCGTGCAAGAAATGAGTACCGAGGAAAGAACAAAGCTTGATAGATATGCCGTTTTGAAAGCATTACAAGACTTTCAGCATTTTGGCACAGGCAAGATTGAAGCACCAAAGTTTCCGAAACGAAAGGACGGCGGTTGGTGGTTTGCTCAAGCCACCGTATTTGATGCGGGATACAATACGAAGGAGTATAACGAAGCATCCGAATATTGCATTCACGGCGGTCACCGCACATCAGAAGCAAAAGCAGTAGGACGAACCAAGCGTATCCGTTTCTATGAATTTGACACTACGTTGTGGGATAGCCCTCATCGTTACGGTGGCGCGTATGAACTGTATTTTAAGCATATCATTCCGCTACTGTGGAGCATCTACGACAGTATTTCACTTGAAACCTCAGATATTCCCAATGAGTTTATCTCCTATATTCCAACTCTTGAACGCTTGGGTGTAATTGGGCATACAGAGGATAAATTGTGTGTTACGATCCCAGTATTAAAGAAAGCGGAATATGATGAAATGTGCGTGGTAATTAAAAATGCGACCGAAGAAATAAAGACGGCTATAGGAGAAGAATTCACAACCTTTATTGCTTCTATGAAAACGCCTATTCCTAAGCACCTCACATCCGTTCCCAATCTTTTCAGATATCACGAAGCGACGAAATATTTTGTTATGTCTGTCGTCAGGGAAGCATATGACAAAGGATTGCATCTGAAGGACGTTGATTACTGCTGTCCGCCCGTGGTGTTGGTGTACGAATATTAAATTCCAAGAAGAAACCGCCGAGAGCTACCATTTGTTCGCTCTCGGCGGTATTGTTGTAAGCTTTACAACCTGCTTTATCGCAGGCACCCCAAGAGGTGCCTTTATGATGCTGTTTTTATTAAGATACGCGAGTTTAAAAGGTATCAAGAAGTGCAATTAAATGCGCGCAAAGAATACTCCGCTTATATCCTTAAGGGCGCTGTGGAGTCTTGCGGTAGCAACCTCCTTAACGGTGAAGGCGCCGCTTGCCCCCTCAATTGCCTCGGGACTGAAGGATTCAAGAGCGCTAAGCACGCTCTGCTCCGCGCCCTTTGGAGCACGAACGTAATACGAGCCCACAAGCAGCTCCTCGTCATAGGTAAGCTCGGAGGTGAAGCTCTCGCTCAGCATGGAGCGATCGTCGGTAAGAATATCTATAATATCCTGAACGATGGCGTTTGCGGTGGGATATCTTCCTGCGCCCTGGCCGATAAACTTCAGCTCGCCAATGGTTGCGCCGTTTAACGAGAAGATATTGAAGTTGCTCAAGGTGGCGGCCTGAGCGGTGTTTTTATCAAACAACGTGGGCTCTATTCTGCAGGCGTATTTATTGCCCGATCTTAACGAATCTGCATAAAGTCTTATAGATTTACCTATTGAAGCAAAATAATCAAGATCATCAAGGGTTATGCTTCTTATGCCCATCGTGGGGATGTTCTCAAAGGGTACGTAGGTGGAGTAAGCAAGGGAGGAGCTTATCAAAAGCTTGTTGCGAACGTCAATGCCGTCTATGTCGGCACTGGGGTTGGCCTCGGCGTATCCCTTTTGCTGAGCGTCGTGCAGACATACGTCAAAGTCTATATGCTCAGCCTCCATGGTGGAGAGGATGTAGTTGGTGGTGCCGTTCATAATGCCGCCAATGCTTGTTATTTGGTCTATGCGCATGGCCTGGCGAAGTGCCTTTATCCACGGAATGCCGCCGCCCACGCTTGCCTCATACTTAAAGCTTACACCGTGCTCTGCCGCAAGGGTAACGAATTCCTCGTAATGTGCCGCAACCACGGCCTTGTTGGCGGTAACCACGTTCTTGCCGTTTTTCATGGCGGTGGTGATGAATTCGTACGCAGGATGTATCCCGCCCATTACCTCAACCACGGTATCGATCTCATCATTAGCTATGATGGAATCAACGTCGTTGGTCATAAAGTCCATGGTGATCTCCTCAGGGGTCTTTACAAGAGCCTTTACCACCTCAAGATCCTTGCAGAAAGCAAAATCCCCGTTATTTATAATATCGTAAACGCCGTAGCCGATTACTCCGCATCCCAATAAACCGATCTTCATATATTCCTTTGCCCGAGACTCGGACAATTCCTCCTTACCGTAGCACGCGCTCTTGTCTTAAGCGATAACCGCAACAGCCCAAGAGCCACCGTTAAATATTGCATCATATTATAATGCATTTATGCAAAAAAATCAACATAAAATGCACTATAACCATATAAAACCGATAAAAAGTGTATAATTTATTCATAAAACGAAAATTTATAAATTTTACGCATTCTCAGCATCTTGTGCCACCCCAAAACGAAAAAAGACTTCCCAAAGGAAGCCTTTTATGATGTTGGTATTATTTAATGCTACTATGTTGTCTTATTCGTGCAATTTGCCGCCGTAATATGAGTTTGAGTGCCAATACTTGCCGGTGCAATTGATTATTTTTGTTGTTCCATCGACATATTGAATTTCTATTTTTTTAGGTTGAATAACAGCAGTGGCTGAATTATAAATAATGGCATTCCAATAGCTTGTCTTGGGTTTTTGGGGTTTAATAGGGCCTGTTGCTTTTAAGCGTTGGATGGAAGTATCTTTAATGTCGCATAAGGCAGGATGACCCATTCTGTCATAAAACTTAACAGTAAAGTGAATATAAGCGATATCTTTGTTAACATGATTTGTTATAGTGCCGTTAAAAGTATTTGAATCCATATGGTGATTATGATATAATGATACAGAAAGCTGTTGAGAGGAGTTTTTATGGGAATTTATCAGACAATAAAAGAAAACAACATATATATCACTATGGATTGCAGACCCTTAAAGGATGAATATTTGTATTTGGACTTAAGCGAAGCAATTACCCACTCAGAAAAAATATTATGTGGTATTTTACAAACTGTACCGGATGTTACATGCTTGGATGATTTGCTGGATTATTTTGCAATCAAAAGAATTGAATCTTTTGCCGAATCACTTACGACAATAACTGATGAAGCTAATCGAGAGACAATTCGGAAATTAACTGATGCGGCAGGAGAAGTGGCAAAAAAATATTCCACTGGTACCATCATAAAATATATTAACGGCGAATATGAGTCTCTCTTTGGAAAAAGTGAAGACGATTCAACTGAATTTTTGGAAGATGTGCAGACCGTATTTTTTCCACTTGTAGAATTTTGCATAACATATCAAACGGGAATCTCTGATCAGGTATTCTTGTTTTTAGCTGAAAATAGATGGTTTATTTACATTAGCTATTATGATGAACTGAAAAAGAAATTGCTTGCCTCATGCGAACTCTTTGATAAGGTCTTTTCTCAAGACAATGTATTAAATTTAGTTCGTTCGCGTTGCAAGGAACTTTTAGAAATAGCGAAATCTATTAGAGAATCTTCGGCAGACAAAAAAACCAAAAGTGCTATTAACGAACGTATTTTTAATAGCGTTATGGATATTATGAACACAGTTGAAGAACGAGATGTGATTGTTTATTGTGATAATGTTCGTCGTATTAGACGTTATTTTTCAGAAATAAGTTTTGATCAAGAAAAATTGGCTCGATTTGAAGAAACACATGATCAATTTAATCAAAAGTTAAACGATTGGATGGACGAGAATGGTAATGTTTTTTCACAAAGCGCTCCCTCAGATATGGCTGACAGAATATTTGGCTCAAAGGCTGAATGGATAACAAAACTTTTATCATGCACTCATAATCTTAAAAAAGGAAAAATTGTAAGTCAATTCACTCACGATCCTCCTAAACAAACACCTCTTGTCGACTTTGCATCTCATAACATTGATACCGATGAGTATTTTACATACATCAAGCAACAGCAAATACAAATATTGGGTGGCGTGGGAGCCGCATTGGTGTTACAAACCTATGCTAATGAACAGTACTTAAACAATTTAACCGACTGGATTTGCTATGTCTTGAGCACCATTGCAAAACATTTGAAATTTGATGTGGATGATTTGATTGCTGATTTTTCAGCAATCATTCAATCTATACAGTTCGTTTATGAGGCGAGAAAAACACCAAGGGATGGGTACGGAACTTGCTTGATATATGGTTCATGTGTACTCATAATTGCTAGTATTGAAAAGTTGCTGCGCTTGGTATATAAGTTTGAAAAACAAATCGTTTTATCAGATGAACTTATACAACTCAAAGGGCTTTTAAGTGATCCTATAATTTCAAAAGTGCTTACAGAAGATCTTGTGAAAGGTGTCGGATTTTATTTATCTAAATATGGCTATGTGGGACTGAATTATCGAAACCGTCTTGCTCATATGTCTGATATTAAGATGGATGAGATATCTGATGCTTTGCCGTATACACTTTTCTATTTGTATATGTGTGTTGTTAATGGCGTTTTTATATATTATCTCACAGATTCAAACAAATAAAATATAGCAATGGATGTGCAAATGAGTCTCTTTGTTTGTTGCCATTATCCTCTATAGACGTTTTTGGTCAAAGCATGATTGTTATAACTTTGTCGATAATGCTCTATCGTTCCTTCTTTCAAATTCATATGGCTACAATTCTCCCAATACTTGTTGCAACTTTCCTCAAAAGTGAGCGTTACGCCTTTTGCTATTTTTTTGCTTTTTCACATTGAAAATCCACCTAAAAAATATAGACACATCACGATGGAAAACTCCAAAATGATGTGTCTAACTTTTTAAATGCTAAATTCAGATAATAGATCTCTTACAATTGCAAGAAAGCCTCAAAAGCCTCATAAAAAGCTTATTTTGCGTTCTCTTCAACAGCAACTGCAACAGCAACGGTCATACCAACCATGGGGTTGTTACCTGCGCCGATAAGACCCATCATCTCAACGTGAGCGGGAACCGAGGAGGAGCCTGCGAACTGAGCGTCACCGTGCATTCTGCCCATGGTGTCGGTCAGGCCGTAGGAAGCGGGACCTGCGGCAACGTTGTCGGGGTGGAGGGTACGTCCGGTACCGCCGCCCGAAGCAACGGAGAAGTACTTCTTGCCGTTCTCAAGAGCCCACTTCTTGTAGGTTCCTGCAACGGGGTGCTGGAAGCGGGTGGGGTTGGTGGAGTTACCGGTAATGGAAACGTCAACGCCCTCGTGGATCATAACTGCTACGCCCTCGGAAACGTCATCGGAGCCGTAAACCTTAACCTTGGCGCGCTCGCCGTTGGAGAAGGCCTTCTCGCTCAGGATGTTGAGCTTGCCGGTGGTGTAGTCGTACTTGGTCTCAACGAAGGTGAAGCCGTTGATACGGCTGATGATATAAGCGGCATCCTTACCGAGACCGTTAAGGATAACGCGAAGGGGAGCCTTACGAACCTTGTTAGCGGTTCTTGCAATACCGATAGCGCCCTCAGCAGCGGCGAAGGACTCGTGACCTGCAAGGAATGCAAAGCAAGCGGTCTCCTCTCTTAAAAGCATGGCGGCAAGGTTGCCGTGACCAAGACCAACTGCACGCTGGTCGGCAACGCTTCCGGGAATGCAGAATGCCTGCAGACCGATACCGATGGCCTCAGCGGCGTCAGCGGCGTTTTTGCAGCCTTTCTTAATAGCGATAGCGGCACCAAGGGTGTATGCCCAAACAGCGTTCTCAAAAGCGATGGGCTGAATGGAGCGAACGATGGCGTCTGCATCTACGCCGTTTTCCAGGGTATAAGCCTTAGCCTGATCAAGATCGGTAAAGCCGTACTCCTTAAGGCAGGCGTTAATTTTATCAATTCTTCTTTCGTAACCTTCAAAAGTAGCCATTTTCAATACACCTCCGATTACTGCTTTCTGGGATCGATGACCGTAACTGCTTCGTCGAAGCGGCCGTAGGTACCGATGAATTTGTTATAAGCCTCTGTGGGATCAACACCCTTGCGGATGGCCTCCATCATTTTGCCGAGATGTACGAACTTGTAGCCGATGACCTCGTTGTTGGCGTCCAGACCGATGTTAAGAACGTAGCCCTCAGCCATCTCAAGATAACGTACGCCCTTAGCGCGGGTGGAGAACATGGTTCCAACCTGAGAACGAAGACCTTTACCAAGATCCTCAAGACCTGCACCTACAGGAAGACCGTTCTCGGAGAAGGCGGTCTGGGTGCGGCCGTAAACTATCTGCAGGAAAAGCTCTCTCATTGCTACGTTGATGGCGTCGCACACCAGGTCGGTGTTAAGAGCCTCTAAGATGGTCTTGCCGGGAAGGATCTCGCTTGCCATAGCGGCAGAGTGGGTCATACCCGAGCAGCCGAGGGTCTCAACAAGAGCCTCCTCAATGATGCCCTTCTTAACGTTCAGGGTGAGCTTACATGCTCCCTGCTGGGGAGCACACCAGCCTACACCGTGGGTAAGACCGGAAATGTCGGTGATTTCTTTTGCGCCGAGCCACAGACCCTCCTGGGGAATGGGAGCAGGCTCGTGCTTTGCGCCTTTTGCAACGCAAAGCATTTGTTCAACCTCGTGAGAGTATTGCATATACGGTTGCCTCCTTAAAAATAATCATTTGTTACTTAACTATTATACACTTTTTTTATAATCTCGACAACCAAAATAATACTTTTTTTAAAAATCATATGATGATATTATGATTTTGTTGCGAAATTTGTTAGAAAATTTCTATTATATACAAACTTTTGCTTGAATTTTAGCACTAAGTTTTGTATAATATATCTTGTAATCATATATTCTTTTAAGCTATATATAACGGAGGATTAATTATGTATCAGCTTTTTTGCGATTCTAATTGTGAAATACCGTATTGGTTTGCCAACGAAAACGGCTTGGGCGTTGTAAGAATGCCCTACGTTATTTGCGATCAGGAGTATTACTATGATCTTGGCGAGAATACCGATTTTATCGATTTCTTTAATAAAGAGCGTGAGGGCAATATGCCCACCACCGCCGCACTTAACTGCCAGAACTATGTAGAGATCTACGAGCCCACCCTTGCCGCGGGAAAGGATATTCTTATGATATCCTTCTCTGAAGCCCTTTCGGGTACTCACGCAATGTTAGAGCAGGCACGTCAGGAGCTTCTTGCCAAGTATCCCGAGCGCTCCTTTGATGTTGTAAACACCCTCAGCATCTCCATGGGTGCGGGCCTGCTTGTGTATTATGCCACCAAGATGTGGAAGGAAGGCGCATCTCAGCAGGAGATCATCAAGTACGTAGAGGATAACCGTATGCGGGTTCATCATTGGTTCTCGGTTGACGATCTGCACCACCTTAAAAGAGGCGGCAGACTTTCAAGCGCCGCGGCGTTTATGGGCACCATGCTTGAGCTTAAGCCGGTCATTACGGTCAACCGCGAGGGCAGACTGGTGGTCACCGAGAAGGCAAAGGGCAGAAAGCGTGCGCTTAAGACAATGCTTGAAAAAATAGAGCAGAACGTGGAGAAGCCGGAGGAGCAGCTCATGGTGGTGCTTCATGCCGATGCGCCCGAGGATGCTAAATATCTTGAGGATAAGATCCGCGAAAAATATAATCCCAAGGAGCTTTGGGTAAACTACGTAGGACCGGTCATCGGCACTCATTGCGGACCGGGCACCATTGCGGTCCTGTTCATGGGTAAGGAAAGAGCTCAATGAGGTTAGGTATAAGCGTTTCTGCGGTATCCCTTAAGAGCGTTGACAGGGTGCTTGAAATGTTCCCCGATGTTACCCATATTCAGGTAAAAATACCTGCGCAGAGGGACGAGCGCTTGCATTTGGAGGATAATTTGGCGGCGATAAGGGAAAAATATCCTTATATCGAGCTTTCTGTGCACGCCTTTAGCAATATAAACCTTGCAGAGCCCATAGAGGCTGTGCGTGAGGCTCACGTTGCCCTTGCGGAGGATGCGATGAGGCTTACCGCGGATATAGGGGGGAGCTTTACCGTATTTCATGCCGGAAGCCTTCAAGGAAGAAGCCCCGCCGCTTTGAGAACCAACGGGATAAACACCCTTTGCGATTCGGTGGAGCGGCTGCTTGATACAGTGCATGCCATCGGTGGAGAGATACATCTTGAAAATATCTATCCCGCGCCCTTTAGAAGCGAGCTTGTAAGACTGCTTGACAGGGTCTCGGACTACCGACGCTTTGATTCACTTTTGCAGGATGATAAGCTTAAATATTGCTTTGATTTCGGTCACGCTATGATAGACGACCGTGGGCTTGATATACTTGATGAGTGTATGGACCGACTTGGTAGCATCCATGTGCACGAAAACGATAGGATAAACGATCTCCATCTTGCTCCGACGGGCTTGTTTGAGTGGGAGAGGTATTTTTGTAAGCTTTCCCGCTTTGACGGTGTGGTAATAGCCGAAACCAAGCTTGAGGACATCCCCAATGCCATAACCGAAATATCACAATATATATATTAAAAAAGAGGTATAAAATGGGCCATATTCTAATGATTTTATGTGTATTATTCTGTATCGGAGTTCTTGTCTTCGTGCTCAGCACCGATTCCAAAAACGTTATTGTGGATGAGGATGGCGTTATTACCGTAGAGAAAAACGATGAAGGCTTGTTGCATGCCGAGCCCGCCGATGACGGCGCCGGACAGCCCGAGCAAGCAAATATTAAACAGTAAAGCATTAATTTAAATGCCGCATTCAGCACTATGCTTGAATGCGGCATTTTTTGG
>JAFXDC010000044.1 GCA_017516345.1 Clostridia bacterium
AACGGCAACATGACAAAATACGAAAAAAAGGATAAGGTCATACACTTTGTCTACTCCGAGGAGAAGATATCCCACGAGTGGGAGAGAGTGGTCCCTGTAGGCTATATTGACTTCTTCTGCCTGTTTGACCTGCCGCTTTTGTGGAATCTTGGTTAAGCGATCATCACGGTAAAAATCAATACCTATAAGCCCGACGGCAAGCGCCGTCGGGCTGTCTTTATCTTTTGAGATAAAAAGTGCAAGGATCAAGCATATTTTCGTTATGATATCATCAAAAAACGGCATTATTCCTTGACTGCGTTTGCAATAAGTAGTATTATACAATAAGGTATATATATTATTATAAAAAAGATCTACTAATGACTTGGGGAGGCGCAGCATTGAAGGCGATTCGCATCATAGCAAAGATATTGAGCTTTCTGTTTTTGGGCATTATCATATCCCTTGCGGTCCTTTTGGGCGGTGTGCGTTTGGTGGGTCTTTCTCCGTATACCGTGCTTTCGGGCTCGATGGAGCCTACCTATCCCGTGGGCTCGGTCATATACGTTGCAAGCGTGGATACCTCGGAGCTTAAGGTGGACGACCCCATCATCTACACCATACCCGGCGGTACGGTGGTGACCCACCGCATCAAGGAGGTAATAAACCCCAACAGCCCCGAGCTTGCCTTCCGCACCAAGGGGGATGCTAACGCCATCGCTGACGGTGCTCCCATTCCCGCTCGGGACGTCATAGGCAAGCCGCTGTTTGCAATTCCGTACATCGGATACGTTTCCAAGGCCATTCAGGAGCCTGTGGGGCTTGTCAGCGTTATAGCCGTCTGCGCCGCGGTATTTATACTCTCCTTTGTGGCGGATTCCCTTGCCACCAAAGCAGAGACTGCCAAAAAGTCCGAGGCAGAGGAATAATAAAGGTAAAAATGCCATTGGCAATTTTATTATAGAATCAATTGTTTGGAGGAAAAACAAATGAAAAAGAATTTACTTACAGCAGTAGCTCTTGTAGCATCGGTGATCGTTCTGGTCGTGGGCAGTGTTTTCGGTACCATCGCATACCTGACCGCCTCCTCTGCGGTATCCAACACCTTTACCGTAGGCTCGGTTGCCATCACCATGTGGGAAACGAAGGTTAACGAAGACGGTGTATTTGATGCTAGTGAAACCAAGGTACACACCAACTCGTACCACCTTGTACCCGGCGGAATGTATATGAAAAACCCCACTATCGAGATAACCTCTAGCCTTGAAGGCGACGATATGTTCCTTTACGTTAAGAGCCGTAACGGTATCCGCAACATAGAAGAAGGTAACCAAACAGAAAATCCGGAACCAAACGCTGCGCTTTCCATGCGTCAGCAGATGGAGAAAAACGGTTGGGTCCAGCTCCTTACCAGCGCAGACGGCAAGGACATCGTATGGGTATACGGCACACGAGATGATAATGGTGTTATTACTCCTACCCCTGTAAATAAGAATCACAGACAAACAAGGTTGCAGGTTGCTACTCAAATTGTGAATGATAAGATATCCACAATAAACGTAAGCGATCCTGCACAAGTAGCGGAAAGTGAGGCTGGCAAGATACAGCTTTGCAGTTTCTTTAAGGTAGACAAACGCTTTACCAATCTTTCCGAGCACAACTCTTCCTTTGTAGACTTTGTTGCCTTTGCGATCCAGACCTCCGGCATAGACAGTGCAAGTGCAGGTTGGGATGCGCTTAAGAGCGCTCACGAGAACGCTACAGCCATTATAAACCCCAAAAACCCCTATGATCCCAGTGCGGGTGTTTATGATGCTGTTCCTAAAGCATAAGGAAAATAAGCTTTGATTGATTTTGGATACTGAAAATTAACCGAAGGGGGGTGAGGAAATGAAAAAGAGTCTTCCATGGCTTATAGTGGCGGCGTTGGTGCTTGTAATAGGAACGAGCGCTACGGTGGCGTATTTCGTTTCCCCGCCCCAAAGCGTGCAGAACACCTTTACGGTGGGAAGCGTCAGTATATCCCTTAAAGAGACCACGGGAAGCAGCTATAAGCTGATCCCGGGCGCAGACCTTATGAAGGATCCTGCGGTGACCGTGAAAAGCGGCAGTGAGGCGTGTTGGCTTTTTGTAAGCATCACAAAGTCTAACGGCTTTGACAATTACTGTACCTTCCAGATAAGGGAGGAATGGACACCGCTTGCGGGAGTGAGCGGAGTATACTATCGGTCTGTGGACGGATCGGGAGTGGACAGGGTCTACAGGATCCTCAAAAACGACCGAGTTTACGTTCGTCAGACCCTTACCGAGGAGGAGCTTAACGCCATTACGGTAAATCCCGAGCTGAGCATCACAGCGTATGCGGTGCAGTCTCAGGGAGTAAGCACCCCCGAGGAGGCGTGGAGCATCTTGAATGAGGAGTAAGCCATGAATGAGAAAAGGATCATAAAATTCAATATGTACATGAGCTGCGTGATCCTCTGCGTGCTTGTCATTGTCATGATTGCCACCACCTTTGCCTATTTTACCAGCACCAAGCAGGTAAGCAATACCTTTACCTCGGGCAGAGTGGATATCACCTTAAGCGAGGCCGCCGTAAAAAGGACGGAGTCGGGCGATCTTGTTAAGGACGATTCCAAGGAGCGCATCTTCGGCAACACCGATGCCACCCTTAACCATTACGGAAGGGTGTATCCGGGGCAGTCCATATATAAGGACCCCACCGTCACCAACGTGGGAGATTCCTCCGAATGGATAGCGGCCAAGGTCATCTTCACCGACGGTGAGGGGGATCTTAATAAGATAATGGGCTATGAGGGCTACGAGGATATAGACATCGAGGTGCTTCTTTCGGGAGGCTTGCTTGATGAAACGGTAAAGGTAGGAACGTGGAACGGGATACACGACGTTTGCTATAATGACCGCTACGCCATGATCCAGGTTGCCGATGCGACACAAGGGAGATACGAATTCTTCTTTTTGATGCTGGAGCCTGTAGCACCCAACGAGTCTGTGACGGTATTTGACCACATCTCCTTCCCCGAGGAATGGAATAACGAGGAGATGAAGCAGCTTGAGTCTCTCACGGTGCACGTTCAGGCCTTTGGCGTGCAGATGACCGAGCTTGACAGCTGCATGGAGGCCATGACAGAGGCGTTCCCCGAGCACTTTAAATTTAATTGATGATACAGCAAGATCTTAAGAAAGGAGGTCCCGAGCATGAAAACTGCACATTTTTCCCTTAAGATAAAGTCGGTTGCCATTATTTTGGTGATGTCTGTATTTTGCAGCCTGTGGTTTGGCGCTTACGGACCCGTCCTTTCCATGGGATCCTTGCCCGATACACCTTATATCCTGCTTGACGGTGAGTACGTAGACGCCGTGGAGCTTCATAACGATTCAAAGCTTCGCTTTGAGGCGGTCTCCGCAGACGAGGCGACCTCGTATCAGTGGCAGATACGCGACCCCGAGAACACCGAGCGCTGGATAAGCATTACCGACGGCATATCTAAATATATATGGGTGACCCATGCTCTAGTGGGCTCCATGGTGGACAGTACCGATACGGCATATCTGCGCTGTAGGATCAAGGCGGGAGAGGAGCTTCTTACACAGGAGGTAGCCGTAACGGTATCCTGGAAAGTTCCCGAGCAGCTCATCAAGGAAGAGCTATACGTGGGCAGGGAATATAACGCAGGAGCCGGCGAGGGTGAGGAAAACGGCACCTATACTATAGTAATTAATTATCTTTTTGACGATAATACCATGGCCTTTGAGCCCTACGGCGCGTCTGTTGCCGCGGGTAGCGACTTCAAGGCCAGCATCACAAGCCCCACAGTAGTGGGGTACGATCCGTTCCGCCGTCTCGGAAGCGACTACGTTGACGCCTCCGTGGTGGAATTCGATCTTAAAAACATCCGCGAAAGCATCACTGTTAACGTTATTTACGAGCCTGCATTGGTGGATTTCACGGTACATCATCACCTCCAAAACATTCACGATGATGAATATTCTGTAAATTATGACCTTATCACTACGGGTAAGGCACTTACCGGGTCCACGGTGGGGGACGGCCTTGCACTGTCCGAGGCCGAGCTGCCCGGATTCAAGCCGCTTGCTTACGAAAAGCTGGTGGTGGCCGCCGACGGCAGCACCGTAATAGAGATCCGCTACGACCGTAACTATTATCTTGTTGATTTTGATATGGCGGGCGGATACGGCACAGAGCCTGTCTATACTCGCTACGGCGCGTCTGTGGGCGCGAACGACCCCATCCGTCACGGATATCTCTTTGACGGCTGGGAGCTTGTCTCCTACGGCGGACACGCACCCACCGCAGAGCAGCAGTCCCAATATGCTCTGCAAGCGGGCTCTACGGTTACCGTGCCCGCGGCAAATCTTAAATACAGAGCGCGGTGGATCACTCATGAGACCACTTATACAATGGTCTTCTGGTGCGAAAACGCGGACGATTCGGGATATAGCTATTGGGGATATCTTGACGAGCTTCCCGCCATGTCGGGCTCTTACGTAGACGGTAAGGACTGGGTAGAGCTTGTCTCGGGCATAGAAGATGAGCAATACTTTACCTTCAATGCCGCAAAAACCGACAGACACGTCATGGTGGAGGGCGACGGCTCCACGGTAGTAAACGTATATTATACCAGAAATTATTATACGCTTACCTTCAAGGCGGACGGAGAATGCACGATACCGGAGGGTCATATTCACGGTGATGCCTGCATGGAGGACATTTGCGGACAGTACCACGTTCATTCGGAGGATTGCATCCCCGAGCTTGAATGCACCACCCCCGAGCACACTGAGCATACTGCCGATTGCATCATCTGCCCCTATGAGGAGCACGTTCACGGCTCTATAGGGTGTGAGTGCCAAAAGCAGGAGCATACCCACGTGGTGGCCTGTTGGAATAACGTAGGCAGCGTTCAGAATTATGCACCCACAAGGGCACCGTCAGATCCCGAAAACGGACAGATCTACAAGCGCGGAACCACGTATTATATCTATCTGTTCGGCCGTTGGTACCGCTATACAGGCCGCGGTGTTTCCTCGGGGGACATTGTTCTGCCCTCGTGCGAGCTTGAAGAGCACTCTCACGGAACCGATTGCGATTGCCAAAAGCAGGAGCATACCCATTCGGCGCAGTGCTATAAGGATATCCTTCATTCCCATACCGCACCCTGCTACCGCTATTCCTGCGGCATGCAGGAGCATATCCATACCGATGATTGCTATAGGCTGATCTGCGGAATTCCCGAGGGACATTCGCATACCGGCGACTGCCTTGATAAGTCGGAGACCAATACGGTAAAGACGGTATTTGCAAAGTACGGACAGTCCATGAAGCAATACTGGCCGGTGACCGACGGCAACGGCGTGCGCTACGACAATGGCGAGCGTTGGAGCCCCTCGGGCTCGTCGTATTATAACGCGGTGCTTGTATATATGGACAAGATGCCCCCCGACGACTTTACCCTTACGCTCAATACCGCAAGCTATAAGAATTACACCATGCAGTATTATCTCCAGATACTGCCCGGAGATCCCTTCGATCCCAATGATGAAAATTATCTTGAGCTTGACGGAAAGTATTATAAGCGCGACAATATAATCAAGGCAATATACAACTATATTACAAAGGCGGAGGATTTCTTTGATATAACCGGATTTGAGCAATACAAGTCCGATCCGTCCTTTGCAAGCAACGGACAGATAACCACAAGCGGCTCCTCCTTGACCGTCAACTTCTATTACGACCGCATTGTGGAGCACTATCTCGATTTTAACAACAACGGCACCGTGCTTGCCGATAAGCAGAAGTACGGAATAATGTACGGTGAAAAGCTTAAGGATCATAACTTTGTTCCGGAGTATCCGAGCAACCTTGAGCCCAACGCCTACACCTTCAAGGGTTGGTATACCTCCCCGGGCTGCTTTGAGGGCACCGAGGTGGATTGGGATACCATCACCATGCCCGAAGGCGACTTGATGCTCTACGCCAAGTGGGCACCTGTTACCCATACGGTAAGGGTGTTTAAGGATGATTCTCTAACCCAGCAGATAGGCACGACGCAGGCCGTAGACCATAAGAGCTTCGCATTGGCTCCCGACGGTAACGTCGTTAACGGAAATTACATTTTCCAGGGCTGGTTCTATAAGGAGCAGGTAAACGGCACCGTGGTGGAGAAGGCATTCTCCTTTAACGGAATTCCCATAGTGCAGGATATGGATATCTACGCAAAATGGAGCTCCCACGTTTCGGTAAGCTATAAGATACAGTATATGATAAAGGATACCGATATTCATATCGCCGACCCCACGGTGGGTAGTGCAATTGCGGGTCATAACAAGACCTTTGATGCCAAGGCGGGGGATCAGCTTTATCAGCAGTATCAGCTTGGATATTACCCAGAGACCAATAGCCATACCATCACGATGAGCGTGGACGGCGAACACGTATTTACCTTCTGGTACGTTTTCGTGGAATCCATGCCGTATAAGGTTGAGTATATAGATAAGGAAACGGGGCTTAAGCTGTGCGAGGATAAGCTTGTCATGGACAATTCGCTCTCGGTTGTCACCGAGACCTTCAAGCGCTTTGATAAAATGATGCCCGATACCTACCAGAAGCGGCTTGTGCTCTCCGCCAACGGTGAGGATTCAGATGAAGACGGCATATCGGACAATAACGTAATTACCTTTTACTATAATTCCGATGAGGAGCACGCTTATTACCGCGTGATTCACTACATTCACAGTATTCACGGAGATACCTACCGCGAATATCGCTCCGAGGAGCAGGTGGGACTTATCGGAAGCAGCTATACGGTCAACGCTCTTACCTTTACCGGCTTTGAGTTTAACCCCGCAAAGACCGTTATAAACGGTGTTGTGGTCCCCGCCGAGGGAAAAACGGTAACCACCACCCTTACGGGAGATGGAGCACTCATAGAGCTTTATTACGACCGTCAGGAGTATGAATATACGGTAAGATACGTCGACAGTAAGACCGATGCAGACCTTCAGCCCGCAAAGGTGGCAAAGGCAGTCTTTGGTGAGCAGATATTGGAGCATTCGCTCAACCTTGAGCTGTTGGGATACGAGCTTGTAAGCGATTCCGTAAAGACCCTTATCGTCTCTGCAAATACCGAGCATAACGTAATAGAATTCCTTTATCAGGAGAGGACCGAGTCGTTAAAGTATCAGATAATAGGCCCTGCGGGATGCGGCTCGCTCACTCAGTATTCCGAAAACATTGCCGCCATCAGCGGCAAGCCAAACGGCTCCGAGCCCATTGAAAATAACGGCTTTATGTTCATCGGATGGTACGCCGATGCCGATTGCACAAGGCCGGTAGATGCCTCTTGGGTGGATAAGGAGGGCCACATCGTCCCGGTAAAGACCGACGGTGTCTGGAGCGCCGCCACCTTCTATGCAAAATTCGTCGCATTGGAGACCGATCTGAATATTACCGTCAAGTCCACCTCGGATTCTGATGCCGACCAGGCGTTCATGTTCCGCATCCAAGGTAAGCCCGGTACCATGACCGAGGGCGTGGACATCACGGTCACCGTCATCGGCAACTCCACCACCACGGTCACCAAGCTTCCTACGGGCGAATATACCGTCACAGAGCTCACCGATTGGTCTTGGAGATACGAAAACGGTACCGCCAAACGCGAGATAGTGCTTGAGTATAACGGCGGAAGCAACAGCCTGATATTCGATAATAGCCGTCCCAACGCCTCGTGGCTGGACGGAAATGCAGTAAAGGATAACAAATATTAAACTCAGAGGGAGATGATGATCATGGCCGGTAAACAACTTAAAAGCATAAGCATGACGGCTGTACTCATTGCCCTTTGTATTGCAATTGTCGGCTCCGTCGGTGGCGTTTGGGCGTACCTGTCCGCAAAAACCGATACCATTGACAACGAGTTCCTTCCCGCTTATGTCTCCTGCAGGGTAGAGGAGACCTTTAGCGGCGGCGTCAAGAGCAACGTCACCATCCGCAATACGGGTAACGTGGATGCATATATCCGCGCAGCCGTGGTGGCTACCTTTGTTGATGATAATAATAAGGTATACGCCGTTTCCCCCAAGGAGGGTGTGGACTATAACGTCTCCTGGGCAACGGACGGCTGGACTCTCGGCTCGGACGGCTTTTGGTATCACGCCGACTCCGTCGCCCCCAATGCGCTTACCTCGGTGCTTATACATACCGCCCAACAGCTAAGCGCTCCCGATGGCTTCAGCCTGAATATTCAGATCGTTGCCACCGCGATACAGTCTACGCCCGAAAGCGCCGTCAGCAGTGCATGGGGCATCACCCCTGCGAACGGTAAGCTTATTCCAAATTGATCCGATCAGATATTTAACGTTAACCGCCGATTTTTCGGCGGTTTTTTAATCCTGGTTATTTTAAGAAATTGTGAAGATTGTGAACATACTGTGATATTATGTAAAAAAGACAAAAATATCTCCGCAATGCATGGCTCTGCATATTGACACTTTATTTTCGACGGTGGTATAATAAGATGTATCTCTGTAATGACTTATCTTTAATACTATCCTTGAGCAATGATCAGAGATAACTATTATTAGGAGGTCATTATCATGACAAAAACAAAAAGCACAAAAAGCGCTCTGATGCTTAGTGCTCTGGCCATTCTGTTGTGTGTTTCCATGCTTGTTGGCAGCACCTTCGCTTGGTTTACCGACAGCGTCGCCTCCAACAACAACATCATCAAGTCGGGAAATCTTGATGCTGAGCTTTATTGGAGCACAGACGCTAAGACCTGGAATAAGGTTGATGAGAATACAAACGTATTCACCAATCAGCTTTGGGAGCCCGGTCACACCGAGGTAGTATACCTCAAGGTCGTTAATGAAGGAAGTCTTGCATTCAAGTATAACTTCGGTATTAACGTAGTTTCCGAAACTGCAGGCATCAACGTTGATGATGCTCCCTTCAAGCTTTCCGATTACATTCAGTTCGGAATCATTGAGGATGTAGCCGCTGCTTATGCAGACCGCGATCAGGCCGTTGCAGACGTTACCGATGCAAAGATCATCTCTGCAGGCTATTCCAAGGCCGCTTCCCTTGAGTCCAAGCAGGAAAAATACCTTGCTATGGTAGTCTATATGCCCCAGTCCGTTGGCAACGCTGCCAACTATAAGACCGGCACCGAGGCTCCCGTTATTAAGCTTGGTATCAACCTCAATGCTACTCAGTACACCCACGAGTCCGACTCCTTTGACGAGTTCTACGACGGCGCCGCTACCTGGCAGGGTGGTATCGACTATTCCTGGTACGATGAGAATGCAACCGAGCTGACCATTGGCTCTGCCGAGCAGCTTGCAGGACTTGCCGCCATCGTAAACGGAACCGCCGAGCGTCCCTTTGCTCCCTTTGCGGCAACCGCAACCAACCTTAGCGATAGTTTCGCAGGCAAGACCGTTAAGCTTACAAGCGATATCAACCTCGCCAACATCAACTGGACTCCTATTGGAAGCGAAGCAACTCCTTTTATGGGTACATTTGACGGTCAAGGTCACACCATTTATAACCTTTATATCAATGCACCGAATACTGACTGTGTAGGTCTGTTCGGATTTATTGGAAAGACCACGATTAAGAACTTCAATATACGCAACGTTGAAGTCCGCGGACTACAGAGAGTTGCCGCTGTTGTAGGTGGAACCAAGCCCTCCGCCGTGATCGACAACGTTCATGTATCCGGTAACATTGACATTTTTGCCGATAAAAATTATGCTGCAGGTATCGTTACTTACGGTTACGTAAACGTTAAGAATTCTTCCGTTATAGCCGATGCCAAGGGCACCATCGGTAGCACAGGCTCGATGGTCGGCGGTATTTGCGGTTGGAGAGGCGAAGGAAACTTAGTTATCACAAACTGCCATGTTAAGAATATTGATATGACCGGTTACGCTTCAATTGGTGGATTGGCCGCACTGATCCACTACGACAATGTAATTTCCGGCTGCTCTGTTGAAAATGTTAACCTGACAAAGACCCGTGCTGACGGTTGGGGCTCTATCGGAGCACTTAGCGGTAACTGGGGCGGCGTTGACAAAGCAGGAAAGGCCGTTTACACTGTAACCGACAACACCATTAAGAACGTTATCCTAAATGGTACTGCAATCAAGATCTTTAGCGATATCTACGGTAGCAAGTACAGCACTCCCGAAGCAGAGATGCCTCTTGTAGAGTCGGGTAACACCTTTGAGAATATCAAGAGCAATTTGACACAGGTCGCTGCTATTTCTACTGTTGCAGATCTTAAGAATGCTCTTGCTAACGGAGGCGAGTATGCTCTTAGTGCCGACATCGCACTTGATGAGAAGCTTACCGTTGCAAAGGGTATTGACGTAGTTATCCATATGAATGGTAAGAAGATCACCGGTACTCTTACCGGCACCAGTAATCAGGACCTTTTCCTTGTAAAGGGTAGCTTGACCCTTGACAACGGTACAGTTGAGCTTACAGTTACCGAGGATCAGGATTGGAACGCAATGTCGGCTATTTTCGATATAACTGATGGCGGCGTTGTAAATCTTGACAAGGTGGCAGTTGATAACAAGGGCGGCACCGATATGGCATTCTGCGTACACCTCAATAACTGGGGTGAGGTAACACTCAATGCTAAGGATTCCACCTTTAAGTCTCCTTACGTTGGTATCCGCGCATTCAACTCCGGTTATGACATGAACAACATCACCTTAGACGGTTGCGATGTTCTTACCGGTGGTGGCTGCTTCTGGGTACATAACTACACTGCAGCTGACTTTGGCCATAGTGCAGAAAAGGCCGCAGCCGCAGCTACTCGTCTGAACGTGACCTTCACAAATTCCACCTTTGCCCGTACGAACGGATCGAAATCCTTGTTCCGTTACGGCTTTACCGATGCTGAATACTATGATACCGAGGGCAATCTTGTAGTTGTAAACGCTGATGCTCTTCAAAATGCAGTTAATAAGGGATTCACAAAAATCCTTATTGATGCTGACATCACCGGTGACGTAACCGTTACCCAACAGCCCGACGTTAAGATCACCATCGACGGTGATGGCAACACCTTCGCAGGTGTCCTCACCGTAGACGGCAAGTCCGCTACTTATTTGACCGCAGGTCTTACCATTAAGAACGTAGTATTCAAGGCTGACAGCATCTCTGCTGATGCTTGCATTCAGCTCGGTAACGGCGACAATGCTACCCGTTACACCTGCAACGTAACCGTTGAGGGTTGCACCTTTGACGTTCCCGGCGCAGTAGGCGTTAAGTCCTACACCGGCGGTGACAAGAACCTGATCATTACCGGTTGCACCGCAACTGCAAATGCTCATTCTCTTGCCCAGCTTGCTGGCGTAGATGGCGTTGTTGTAAAGGAGTGCGAGATTTACTCCAAGAATGGTCTTAACTTCAACAACAGCACCAACGTAACCGTTGAGAGCTGCATCGCTGACGTTAAGGGCTATGCAGTACGCTTTGGTGCAGGCACTGCTGCTACCGGAAATGCGGAGACCTATGAAATTAAGAATTGCTCTCTTAAGTCTGCTTGTGCAGAAGCCGGCGATGCAGTTATCGTTCTTCGTGGCTCCGCAGATAAGTCTACCCTTACCATCACCAATACCACCATCGAGGGCGAAATTGAGATCACCAATAACGCTCAGGATGCAACTGTTATAAAATAATTTTAAACGCATCATTCTCCGTTGGAGGAGTGGATGGTAATTATGGCGTGTCGTGTGGCTCAAGGCGATGCGTTAAGCAAACAAACCAATAAAAAGGACGGGAAACCGTCCTTTTTTTCACGTTATTTAAGCAAACTGCGACATAATGTTTGACATTGAGTTTTTAAGGTAATATAATTAAAGCATAGATAAATATTAACTTAACAAATATCTAAAAATAACAGGAGGAATTTTTTATGAAAAAGCTTTTCAGCGGTATTATGGCAGTGATGCTTGTGCTTGCAATGATGCTTGCATTCACTGCGTGCGACCAGCCCGAGGTGAGCGGTGACGATTTCCCCGAGGCACTTCAGAACGTTGAGACGTACGAGATATCCGACGTATCCGATACGGGATGGACCCTTTCGGGTGGCATGATCAACGGCGTTGAGATGGAGGAGGCAGACCTTTTGGCGGTGCTTGAGGCATGCGGCGGTGTATTTGAGTTCGTATTTCTTGACGCTACCAACGTTATGATGGTCAACGGAAACGACGCTTATGAGGGTACATATGAGATCATCAATGATAACCAGGCAATAAAGGCCACCTTTGAGGGGTATGCCTATTACGGAGTATTTACCGTTGTTTCGGGTGAGCAGGTGCTTATTGTTGTAAATACTGCAAATTCGGAAAAGGCTCTTTATCTGACTCAGATCGTAGAGGGCTAAGAAAAAAGAAAGTGAAACGCACCCTTCGGGGTGCATTTTTCATGCAAGGGGGGCTCGCGCGCGGGGCGAACGATACCGCCCCCGCACTGCTCGCCAAAGCGTCGTGTTTTTATATTAACATCCATTAAAAATGGGGCAGAGGGTATTTGAAGGGTCAAAAGAGCTTTAGTGGCGAATAATAAAAAATAATAAAAAACATCATCTTTTTTTTCGTCAAATATTGACTTTATGTTGACGATGTAGTAGAATAAATATAATAAGTCGGTGGGGTATATTCACCGAGGAAAGAAGGAGAAAAATATGAATAACAATCTCGTGTACGGAATACACGACAAACCCAAATTCAGTAATCTGTTGGTATTTGCAATTCAACAGCTACTGGCCATCATGGCAGCAACCATTGCGGTGCCCGTAATAGTTGGTAACGGCATGAGCGTATCTGCCGCACTTTTCGGTGCAGGCGTAGGTACCATCGTTTATCAGCTCTTTACAAAGTTCCGCAGTCCTGTGTTCCTTGGCTCGTCATTTGCCTTTATCGGCTCTATGGCAGCTGCATTTGCAGGCGCGGCAACCGCGTCGTTGGGCTTCCTTGGCATTATAATCGGTGCCGTATTGGCAGGTCTTGTGTACGTTGTGATCGCCGTTATAGTTAAGTTTGCAGGGGTTAAGTGGATCAACAAGCTTATGCCCGCCGCAGTTATCGGACCCACCGTTGCCCTCATCGGTCTTTCCCTTGCAGGCGCCGCCGTTAACGACGTTTTCTCCTACGGAGAGAAGGTTCAGTTCGGTCTTAACTCTTATTTTGTTATGAATACCTCCACGTGGATATCCCTTATCTGCGCCCTTGTTACCTTTGCAGTGGTAGTTCTTTGCTCGGTATACGGCAAGAAAATGACCAAGCTCATTCCCTTTATCATCGGTATCCTTGCAGGCTATGCAGTAGCCCTTGTGTTTACCGTTATCGGTATCAGCACCGGTGCTCAAGAGCTTAAGGTCATCGACTTTACTCCCTTTGAGGCACTCTTTGCCAACGGAGTACAGTTTAGCTCCTTCTTCTCGCTTCCCGAGTTTACCTTCCTTGAGGCCTTTAACGGCGTTAAGGATTTTGATCCCGCTTATCTTGCAACCGTAGCTGTTGCATACATTCCGGTTGCCTTCGTAGTATTTGCAGAGCACATTGCCGACCACAAGAACCTTTCCAGCATCATCGGAACCGATCTTCTTGAGCAGCCCGGTCTGCACCGCACCCTTCTTGGTGACGGCGTAGGCTCCATGGTAGGTGCATTCTTCGGCGGTTGCCCCAACACCACCTACGGCGAGTCTGTTGGCTGTGTTGCAATTACAAGAAACGCTTCTGTTGCAACCATCACGGTTACAGCAATCATCGCAATTCTTATTTCCTTTATTTCTCCCTTTGTTGCCTTCCTTGATTCCATCCCCGGCTGCGTAATGGGCGGTGTGTGCATCACCCTTTACGGCTTTATCGCAGTATCCGGTCTTAAGATGGTCCAGAAGGTAAACCTTGAGGATAATGCAAACCTGTTCACCGTTTCGGTAATACTCATCACCGGTATCGGCGGCATGGCAATGAGCATCGGCGAGATAGCCATTACCTCTATTGCCTGCGCTCTTATCCTTGGTATCATCGTTAATATCGTACTTAATCTCAAAAAGAAAAATAACGACGGAGAGCAATAATGAAAAACTACGACAACGTGGTCATTTTCGACCACCCGCTTATCAGACATAAAATAGCCATCCTCCGCGATGAAAAGACCAGCACAAAGGAGTTCCGCGAACTGGTTGAGGAGATCACCACCCTTATGACGTACGAATGCCTTAAGGATGCTCCCACCGTGGAAAAAGAGGTCAAAACGCCCCTTGAGACCTGCACTCAGCATGTGGTAAAGGATAATTCCGTGGTCATCGTGCCCATTCTGCGCGCAGGACTCGGCATGGTCAACGGTATACACGTTCTGTTCCCCTCGGCAAGGGTCGGACACATCGGAATGTACAGAAACGAGGAGACCCTTGAGCCTCAGACCTACTATTGTAAGCTTCCCGACGGTATTCAGGAAAAGCTTGTGCTCGTGGTGGATCCCATGCTGGCAACCGGAGGCAGTGCCTGCGATGCCATCGCTCACCTTAAGAGCATCGGATGCAAGAACATCAAGTTCCTGGGTATAATCGGCGCTCCCGAGGGAGTTTCAAGGCTTGCTGAGACCCATCCGGACGTAAATATCTACGTTTCCACTCTGGACAGATGCCTTAACGAGAGGGGATATATCCTTCCCGGACTCGGCGATGCCGGCGACAGACTCTTCGGAACAAAATAAAATAACCTTAAAGGACCCGAAGCCGTGAGCTGTCGGGTCTTTTTTTGCTGTCGGGCGTTTTTCTATTGAGAAAAATCGTAAACCGTGATATAATACCATGGTCGGGCGACCGTTTTACTTTCAGGAGGCTAATAGCTTTGGGTAACTTTTTCGGAAAATTGATAGCAAAGGACAGATCCTTTTACAAGCAGGTGGCAAGGATAGCCGTTCCCGTGGCTCTTCAGGGACTTATAACCACCGGAGTAAATATGATGGATACCATCATGGTGGGTGCTGTGGGGGAGACCGAGCTTAGCGCCGTGTCCCTTGCAAATCAGTTCATTACTATTTTTCATATCTTCTGTATGGGTATAGGAATGGGTGCATCGGTGCTTGTTTCAAGATATTACGGAATGAAGGATGAAAATTCACTTAAAAAGACGGTTGCAATTATGCTCAGGCTCTGCTTGGGACTCTCGGTACTGTTCTGCATAGCTACCATACTTATTCCGCGGCAGATAATGCTTATCTATACCACTGACGAAAGCATAATCCTTCACGGAATTGAGTATCTTAGGTATTCCGTAGTTACCTATTTTTTACTTGGTCTTGCGCTTACCTGTACCATCGTGCTTCGTAACGTGGGCAAGGTAAGGATACCCCTTTATACCTCCATTGCGGCATTCTTTATTAATATCGGTGCAAACTACGTATTTATCTTCGGTAAGCTTGGTGTACCGCAAATGGGAGTCGCGGGCGCCGCGGTGGGTACGTTGATATCCAGAATAGTGGAGTTTTGCATCATATGCGGATATATGCTCTTTAAGGATAAAAGCATAGGCTTCCGTGTAAAGCATCTGTTTATGCCGGTGGGCAAGCTTTGGAGGGAGTACATACGCATCAGCATCCCGGTGCTGGTCTCGGACGGTATACTTGCTCTTGGCAATAACTCCGTGGCAATGGTTATAGGAAGACTTGGCGAGAGCTTTGTTGCGGCAAACGCCGTAACCACGGTGGCACAGCAGCTAAGCTCGGTGATGATAACCGGCTTTTCTCAGGCGGGCTCCATAATAACGGGATATACCCTCGGTGAGGGTGACCGTAAAAAGGCGCACGATCAGGGCTATGCCTTCCTGGGTATAGGCTTTGTTTTCGGTATCGTTGCGGCGGTGATAATAATGCTGATAAGTCAGCCTCTCATCTATGCCTACGATCTTTCAAGTCAGACCCAAGCAATAGCGCAGGAGCTTATGTGGTCCATCAGCATAATTATAGTGTTCCAGGCCACAAACAGTATCATGACCAAGGGTGTGCTTCGCGGCGGCGGAGATACCAAAATGCTTATGCTTACCGATAATATCTTTTTGTGGGTGGCATCGGTGCCCCTTGGCGCCCTTGCGGGTCTTGTGCTGGAGCTTCCTGCATTCTGGATATATTTTGCACTGAAGATAGATCAGGTCCTTAAGGCAGTGTGGTGCGTCATTCGCCTGCGAAGCGGCAAATGGATAAAAAAGATACGCTCCGAGCAGGAGATAGAGCAGTAGTGCTCTTGTGGCAGTTTTAACTACATTCGAGGTAACCGATGGCAAAGCTATATAAATTAAAGAGTGAATCGGAAAAAGAATATAATGATATAATGGAGGATCGGTCTAAAAACGTACTAAGAGGTATAATTTTTCTTATTATTACCTTAGCCGTTGCCTTGTGCGCCGTAGCGATGGAGAGTATGCTGATGCTTTTGGGTGCGGTGCCGTTTCTTATAGTCGGTATAATTCAGTTCAACACAAAGAAATATGATGACAAGGGCGATATACGAAGGTCGGGGATACAAGGTGAGCTGCAGACCCTGCAGTTGCTTGAAGGATTGCCCGATGACTACCATATTATAAGTAACGCTTTAATAAGCTGCGCTCAAAAAACAAGCGAGATGGATGCAATAGTTATCGGCCCTACGGGAATATTCGTTATAGAGACAAAAAATAACAAGGGGGTCATTTACGGCCATCCAAATAAGCGCTCATGGGTGCAGGTCAAATATGACAGAGGCGGAAATCAACACAGAAAGGACCTCTATAACCCGATAAAGCAGGTAAAAACCCACGTTTACGTCCTTGCAAATCTGTTGCGCTCGTGCGGCTGCAACGTCTACGTCAAGGCCATGGTGCTGTTTGTTAACTATCAGACAAGGCTGATGCTTGAGCGCGGCAGGTCGCGGATCCCCGTTTTTTCCGTGTCGGATAACGGCGGGCGAAGGGTGCTTAATTATATCCTTAGCGGGGAGAGCATCATCTCCAAAAACGATTGCACCAGAATAACCAATGATATATTAAGACATTGCGATAATCTCCACAAGAGATGAGAAGATCCTCTCTAGGCGTAAATAATAGACAGAACTGTTATCGGTTCTGTTTTTTATTTTATGATATAAATATTCCTACTGGACAACTTGGGGCAATATATGGTATAATAATGCGTAAGTCGATACCAAATGTGGAGGCGGTAGAATGCAATACGGTGCAGAAAACATAAAAATACTGGAAGGCTTGGATGCGGTGCGTATGCGACCGGGTATGTACATAGGTACTACCGGGAGCAAGGGTATGCATCATCTTCTTTGGGAGATAGTGGACAATGCCATAGATGAGGCGGCAAACGGATATGCCGATCACGTATGGGTCACCCTCCATACCGATAACAGCGTAAGCGTAGAGGATAACGGTCGCGGAATGCCGGTAGGTATCCATCCCCAGAAGGGAATAAGCGCGGTAGAGGTAATATTTACTCAGCTTCACGCGGGCGGTAAGTTTGATGCCTCCAACTATAAATACAGCGGAGGACTTCACGGCGTCGGTGCATCGGTGGTTAACGCGCTCAGCGAGTGGACCACGGTAGAGGTGTATCAGGACTATAAGGCATATCGCTGTGAGTTCGAAAGCCGCTATGACGAGACCGAGAAAAAGATGATCTCGGGTGACATCAAAAGTCATCTTAAGGAAACGGGAAAGACCCACAAGAAGGGCTCAAAAGTAACCTTCAAGCCCGACACCAAGGTCTTTGATATGGCTCGCTTTAGCTTTGATACCATCAACCGTCGCCTTAAGGAGCTTGCCTTCCTTAACGGCGGACTTAACATCACCTTGACCGACGAGCGTAAGCTTGACGATGCGGGCAACGTAACCACGGTGGATTACTGCTATAAGGGTGGTATATCGGATTACGTGGAATATCTTAACTCCAATAACGAGCCCAAGTTTGCTCCTCCTATATATTTGGAGGGAGAAAAGGATAATATATACTGTGCGGTTGCCATACAGTATACCGACAGCTACACCACAGAAAATATCTTCTCGTTTGTAAATAATATCCCCACCACCGAGGGCGGTACTCACGAAACGGGCTTTAAGTCTGCCCTTACCAAGGTGATGAACGACTATGCCCGCAAAAGCGGCGTGCTTAAGGAAAAGGACGATAACTTCCAGGGCGAGGACTTCCGCGAGGGCATAACCGCCGTGCTTACGGTAAAGATGCAGAACATTCAGTTCGAGGGTCAGACCAAGACCAAGCTTGGCAACGTTGAGGCAAGACCCGCGGTAGAGGCGATAATCACCGAAAGGCTCACCGCATATCTGGAGGATCTTAAAAACACGAGTGTTGGTGAGCTGATGCTGGAAAAGGCTGTCCAGGCGGCAAAGGTGCGCATGGCGGCAAAGAAGGCAAAGGATATCGCAAGAAAAAAGAGCGCACTTGAGGGTGCACCCCTTGTAGGTAAGCTTTCCTCCTGCACGGGCAGAAAGCCTGAGGAGAACGAGCTTTTCATAGTTGAGGGCGACAGTGCGGGCGGCACCGCCAAGCAGGGCAGAGACCGCCGCTTCCAGGCAATACTTCCCCTTCGCGGCAAGCCCCTTAACGTAGAGAAAAAACGCCTTGATCAGGTAATTGCGAACGAGGAGTTCCGCTCCATAATAACCGCGCTTGGCACAAGCATCGATACCGATTTTGACATTACGAATCTTAAGTACCATAAGGTCATAATTCTTGCCGATGCCGACCAGGATGGCGCTCATATTCGCTCCATACTGCTTACCTTCTTCTATAGGTACATGAAGCAGATGATAACCGAGGGACACGTCTTTATAGGAGTCCCGCCGCTATATAAAATTGAAAAATCCTCCACCAAGGAGGTGGTGTACGCCTATTCGGATCAGGAGCGCACCGAGGCTTGCGCAAGGCTTGGCGGCAGAACCACGGTGTCCCGCTATAAGGGACTTGGCGAGATGAGTTCCGAGCAGCTCTTTGAGACCACCATGGATCCCAAGACCCGTACCCTCATTCAGGTGACCATAGAGGATGCGGTTCAGGCCGAGCACCTTGTAACCGTGCTCATGGGAGATAAAGCCGACGTAAGAAAGCAGTATATCATAGATAACGCAAACTTTAATAAGGTGGATCTGTTTGCAAAGGAAAAGGGGGTGCAGTAAATGGCAAGGAAGGATAAAAACGATAACTATTTTATTCCGCTTGAGCAGCAAAACGTTCTGATGCAGACCATGGAGGACGTGCTGCACAACAGCATGATGCCATATGCCGAGCACGTAGTGCTCGAGCGCGCGCTCCCAAGGGTTGAGGACGGCTTAAAGCCGGTTCAGCGCCGCGTGCTCTACGCCATGTACACCCTCGGCCTTACCCCCGACAAGCAGACCAAGAAAAGCGCCCACATAGTGGGTGAATGCATGGCAAAATATCACCCTCACGGTGATTCCTCCATATATGATACCATGGTTCGCCTTGCACAGGATTTCAACCTTAGGGTGCCCCTTGTTTACGGTCAGGGTAACTTCGGCTCAATAGACGGCGACCCCGCTGCGGCATTCCGTTATACCGAGGCAAAGCTTGCCGCTCCCGCAATGGAGCTGCTTGCCGACCTTGATAAGGATACCGTGCCGTGGGACCTTAACTTTGACGATACAACCAAGGAGCCCACTCTGCTCCCGGGGCGCTTCCCCAACCTGCTTGTAAACGGATCTTACGGCATTGCCGTAGGCTTTGCAACCAATATCCCTACCCATAACCTTGCCGAGGTCATCGACGGCGTAATTGCCCAGATGGACAATCCAAGGATCACCACAGAGGAGCTTTGCAAGATAGTCAAGGGTCCTGATTTCCCCACGGGAGGTTACATCCTTAACGGTGCCGATATAGTGGAGACCTATAAGACCGGTAAGGGTAAGCTCACGGTAAGGGCAAAGACCCAAATAGAAAACGCCCCCAACGGTAAGAAATTAATTGTTATCACCGAGATACCCTATGGTGTAAATAAGGCGAGAATGCTTGCCGATATACTTAAGCTCAGCGAGGAAAAGAAGGGCATACTGACCGCTATAAACGATATCCGCGACGAGTCGGATATGAACACGGGTATGCGCGCAGTTATAGAGCTTAAAAGAGATTCCGATCCCGAGAAGATATTGCAGTACCTTTATAAGTACAGTGATCTGCAGAATACCTTCGGCGTAAACATCGTAGCTATCGCCGATGGCAAGCCCAAGCAGCTTGGCTTGCACGAGATCAACCGCTATTATATAGAGCACTATCGCACGGTGGAGCGCAGAAGGGTCAAACACGACCTTGAGAAGGCAAGGATCGAGGAGGAGATACAGCGAGGCTTGCTTGTTGCCATACAGAATATCGACGAGGTAGTGCACATCATCAAAACAAGTGAAAACGTGCGTACCGCGCGCGAGCGACTTCGCGAGCGCTTTGAGCTTAGCGAGCGTCAGGCAAACGCCATACTTGATATGCGTCTTGCTCGCCTTACCGCGCTTGAGGTAAATACCATCAAGGAAAGGCTTGCCGCGCTTCAGGCGCTTATTGCCGAGCTTACGGGACTTCTGGAGAGCAAGCAGAAGCTTAACGCATACATCAAGAAATGTCTGCTTGACGTTAAGCGCAAGTATAAATCACCAAGACGCACACAGATATTAAGCGGAGCGCCTGAAAAGCCCATCACGGTGGATGATTTCAAGGTGGTGGAGGAGTGCGTAGTGGGAATCGACGTGCTGGGAAGCATCAAGCGGGTATCTGCAAAGAACTTTAACCGCTCAAGCAAGGAGATAAAGCAGTACGGTGACATCACAAAATGCCTTGTAAGCACCAAGACAGATGAAAGGCTCTACCTGTTTACCGACCTGGGCAATTGCTATACCTTAAGCGTTGAGGATATCCCCGAATGCAAGTGGCGCGACAAGGGCACGTCAAAGGAGAAGCTTATTTCGGGCTTTGATGCGGAGGAGCGCATCATCTTTGCCCTTGTATGTAAGGAGCTTACCGAGGACAAGCTGTATTTTATGACCAAAAACGGCATGGTCAAGGCAAGTAAGCTTACTGAGTACGCTGTACGCAAGCCCAAGTTTGCCGCCATCGGACTAAAGGATGGGGATAGGGTAATTGCCATAGAAAGGGACTGCGAGGGCACGAGTATTTTGTTTGTTACGGCAAACGGAATGAGCCTTAATATGACCAAGGAGGACGTTCCCGTGACCGGCAGAGTGACCGGCGGCGTAAAGGGAATAAGCCTTGATGACGGCGATAAGGCGGTCTTTGCCGCACAGATAAACGACGAGGGAGAGATAATCGTCGTTACCGACAAGGGATATGCAAAGCGCTCTCTTGCGGTGGAATATGAGCTGAGCGTTCGCGCACGCAAGGGACTTAAGACCTTTGACTTTAAAAAGACAGGCAGTAACGGCAGTGAGATAGCCGGTGCGGTCTGGGTACGCGAGCCCTTTGATATGTATCTGCTCCATCAGTCCGGAGAGATAGAAAACCTCAATACCGACAGCTTGCTTATAGAGAGCAGGCTCTCGCCCGGTAAGCCCTACGTCCTTGTGGTGATGGGGGATATAATTACCGAGGTAGTAAAGGACAATAGCTGATATTTATATATTTAAATATAAGGTTACAAAATTCATGACGGCGCCCTTTTGGGGCGCCGTCAGTCCTTTTGAAGCTTACAGTTATTTTTCGGTGCTTCGCACCGCCCCGCCCGCCCGCCCCCCCGCGCCCGCGGGCGCATCCTTCGGATCCGCCCGCACGCGCTTGCACGCGCGCTTGGCCGCGCACAGTGCAAGCGCTTATGCGCTCTTAAAAGAGCGCATGGGCGCGTTTTCGGTATTTGCTCTTTTAGTGCAATAACCAAGACCGCCGCAGCGTCCTTCCATGCCCCGGGCGGCGTGAACGCCGCCGTATGGTATTTGCATGAAAACAAAGGCAAGCGGACAGATGGTATTTGAGTGCGTATTACAAATAAAAAGCGGAGAAGCGATGCTTCTCCGCTTTTACAGCTTTTGTTTTTATTTTGCACCCTCGGGCTTTTCGTAGGAAGCGCCGCGGGTATCAACACGGATGGCGGCAATTACCTGGGGCTCAAGAGGTCTGTCGTTATAGTCGGTGTCCACCTTGCCAAGAGCAAGAACGTTCTCAAGACCGCTTATGACCTTACCGAAGGCGGCGTACTGACCGTCAAGATAGGTTGCATCTGCAACGCAGATGAAGAACTGAGAGCCTGCGCTGTCGTAGGGATAGCTGCGGCGAGCCATGGAGATAACCCCTGTTTTGTGGCTGATGTTATTCTCAACGCCGTTTATGGCAAATTCACCCTTAATGTTGTAGCCGGGGCCGCCGGTGCCATCACCTGCGGGATCTCCGCCCTGAACCATGAAGTTGTCGATGATGCGGTGAAAGGTCAGGCCGTCGTAGAGATTTTTCTCGTTTGCAAGATAGATGAAGTTTGCAACGGTTATGGGTGCGATTTCGGGATAAAGCTCAAGCTCTATCTCCTTGCCGCTTTGAAGCACGATTTTTGCTATAGGATGTTCCATTATGTTTTCCTCCACTTTGCTGAAGGTGCCATCGTAATACTCAATTGCAGTATCGTTGTGGGTGGTATTGGAGTAGTTCTGCCATAAATGCTCAAGATCCGCCGAGGTCGTTCCGGTCACGGATTGACTGGGCAGGCTTGTGGGCGTATCGGGGCTGTCGCATCCCACAAAGCAACACACTAATACGGCGATCAACAGCGCAATAAGTATCCTTTTCATAATGACACCTCAAAATTCTTTTTATTAATTTTAAGACAAAGATGCAAATTAGTCAAATACATAGCGTTAAAAAGGGTTATTTTCTTAAAAATATTGTTTTTAATGATGTTTCGGTTGAATTTGAGACGGGTTACGGTTATAATGTTGTAAATGGAGTTGAATAATAATGCTGATAACAGATATATTGCAACAAAAGAATGATCCCGAAAGGTACAGTATCTTTACAGACGGGGAATTTTGTATCGGCCTTAGCGCAGAGACTGTGGTGGTATTTGGGCTTAAGAAGGGTATGGAGATAACGGGTGAAATGCTGTGCAGTATCCGATCCAGGGAGGATTATTCCTCTGCATTAGCCTGCGCCCTTGAATATGCCGCCCGTACCTCGGGCAAGGGTGCAAGGGACTTTAGAGTAAAGCTTGAGAGCAAGGAGTATTCCGCTCACACCGTGAACGCCGTGCTTGAAAGGCTTGAGGAGCTCGGGTACGTTGACGATTCAGCACTTGCACGGGACATCGTGTCGCGCTGTCTTGAAAAGGGCGAGGGGGAGCTGATGATGCGCCAAAAGCTCAAAATTAAAGGCATAGATGCTCAAATAATAAATGAGGTCTGCGATATCGACCCCGAGCTTTATGTCAAAGCCGCACTTCAAAGCTATGATAAGGCGGTGGAAAGGTACGGCCTTGAGGACCGTAAGGCAAGAGCAAAGGTGTATGCCGCACTGCAAAGAAAGGGCTTTGGCTCGGAGATAATAAACGAGGTCTTTAATATAAACGATGAAGATATGTAAGGTAATTACCCTTGATAGCGTGGATTCCACAAACAGCTACGCAAAGCGCAACAAAATAGCGACGGGCACCTGCGTGCGTGCATTATCCCAAAGCGCGGGCAGAGGACGGCTGGGCAGGAGCTTTCTCTCTCCCGGGGGAGGGTTGTATTTTTCCGTTATCTTGAATTGTAAGCAAAAACAGCTTGCCACCGTGGCGGCGGCAGTGGCGGTGGCAAGCTGCATAGACGGCTGTGCGGTGAAGTGGCCGAATGATATCCTTATAAACGGCAAAAAGGCCTGCGGCATACTGTGCGAGGGCAATAGCATTAATGATGATATAATAATCGGGGTGGGCATAAATATTGATTCAAGCCCCATTGAGGGCTCGTGCGCCGTGGGCGGTGATGCGGAGGAGCTCTTTAACCGAATCTTAAAAGGCTTTGAGGAGATTTTTTCCTTGCTTGACCATGACCCCAATGCCGTGCTTGAGCAGTATAGCAAAATGCTCATGACTAAGCTCGTAAAGGTAAAAGTGATGGTCAAGGGCGAGGAGATCACCGGAATCGCAATGGGGATTGACGAATGCGGAAGGCTTTTGGTGCTAAACGGTGATGAGGAATACCGTGTCAATAGCGGAGAAGCGACAATAATTAAGGAATAAAGATAAAACGCCGAGTTTGTCGTATATATTAATATATGCACAATTAAACATATAAATAAAATATTGATCTGATCTGGATTAGGAATTGGAAAAATGAAGGATATAGTGACTATTGAGCAAATGCAAAGCCTGGAGAGAGAGGCAATTGAACGGGGCACGAGTGCGCTTGAGCTTATGTATAGGGCGGGTGCGCAGATGGCGAAATATCTGATGTCTGCCACCAAGGGCAGGGTGCTTGTTATGTGCGGCAGAGGTAATAACGGCGGCGACGGCTTTACTGCGGCTTGGCTTTTGTCCGCAGAGGGGCGCGAGGTGCTGGTTTATTGCCCATACTCGGCAAGTGAGCTTACCGAGCAGTCCCGCTTTTATTTTGAAAAATGTACCGGGGTAACAAGCGACCTTGAGCAGTGCGCACGCTTCAAGCCCGAGGTCATTCTTGATGCCCTGTACGGTGTTGGCTTTCACGGCTCGCTTTCCGGAGATATGCTCAAGGCGGTGCGCTTTATAAATGCAAGCGGATGCCAAGTGGTGTCTGCCGACGTGCCATCGGGCATGTGGGAGGATTCGGTCTGCGCTAACGTTACACTTTGCGTGCATGCCCCCAAGATGCATACCTGCTGCGGAAAGTCCGCCATAAAAAGCGGTACGCTTAAGGTGCTCGATATAGGCATAAAGAGCTACGAAAACGGCGTTAAGCTTCTTGAACAGGACGATATCATAAGGCTTTTGCCATCAAGGAGCAGATACGGGCACAAGAATACCTTTGGAAGCGTGGGTATCGTCGGAGGATGCGTGGGTATGGAGGGCGCGGCAATGCTGAGCGCCATGGCGGCGGCTAAATGCGGAGCGGGAAAGGTCAGCGTGATATCCTCACTTGATTATTATTTAAACCGACCGCCGCATATCATGCAGAGGGGAACCCTTGACCGACAGAGCTGTCTTGCTTTCGGCATGGGTGCAGGAAGAAGCGATGACGCGGCAGATATGCTTACAAGGGTGCTTTGCGAGGATTGCCATGCGGTCATCGATGCCGATGGACTGTATGCGGCAAGCAGATCCCAAGCGGTGCCGCAGATCAACGCTCAAAGACGGAAAAAGGGGTACAAGACCGTGTTTACCCCTCACGTCGGGGAGGCGGCAATGCTGCTTGGCATAGCTCCCGAGCAGGTGGAGCGGGACCCGATAAGCGCCGCAAGGAGCATAAGTGAAAAATATAACTGTATAACCGTTCTTAAAAGCTGGTACAGCGTAATATGTGACGGTGAGATATACGTCTTGAACAGTCCCGAAAGTGCCCTTGCAAAGGCGGGAAGCGGGGACTGCCTTGCGGGTATGTGCGCGGCGTTTGTTGCACAAGGGGCTTCCGTTGCGGGGGCGGTGATGCTCCATAACGCCTCGGGAAGGCGTGCGGCGGAGCAATACGGTAGGGCGTCGGCCACGGCACTTGACATCATAAGCTGCATTAATTTTTAATCTTTTAAATATTTTCTCTTATTTTGGTATTGATATGCGGGATCTTGTCCATAATATAGGTAGCGTCTTAACGTTACATAAAATAGCTTTATCATCAACGTGATAAAAAGCATAATATGTAATTGCAGGATTCTCATTTGACGCAAGCAAAATAAAAGGAAGCGTGATGGACAATGGTCAAACGAGGAGAAATATACTATGCAGATCTCAGCCCCGTAGTGGGGTCCGAGCAAGGGGGTATACGCCCGGTACTGGTGGTGCAAAACGACGTGGGAAACCGC
>JAFXDC010000045.1 GCA_017516345.1 Clostridia bacterium
CCCTCTCCAAGCATTCTGTCAAGCTGCTCCTTCAAGCTCCCCGCGGGCGCCTGCTCCTGCACTCCCTGAACTACAAGCACGTACTCGCCGCGCGGCGGGTGAGCCTCCAAAAACTCCTTGTGATGCAAAAGCTCAAACACCACACACTCCTCGTACAGCTTGGATATCTCTCTGCACGCCGCAACCGTTCTGTTGCCAAGCTCACCCTCAAGCTCTGCAAGGGTCCTTTCAAGATGATGCGGGGACTCGTAAAATATCACACTTCTTGTTTCGTTTTTTATTTGGCTGATACGCTTCCTGCGTTCCTTGGATTCGCCGGGCAGAAAGCCCTCGAAGATGAAGCGCTCGCAAGGCAACCCCGAAAGCACCGCAGCACACACTGCGGCGTTGGCACCGGGAAGCACCGTCACGCTGACTCCCGCCTCCCTTGCAGCTCTTACCACCTCAAAGCCGGGGTCGCTGATCCCGGGCATTCCCGCATCGCTTACCACCGCTATCATCTTACTTTGAGCAAGCTCTATCAGCTCTGCAGCACGGGATCTTTCATTAAACTTATGATAGGATATAAGAGGCTTGCGTATCTGATAGTGGTTAAGCAGACCCGCGGTATGCCTTGTGTCCTCACAGGCCACCACGTCACACTGCTTCAGCACATTAAGCACCCTCAGGGTGATGTCCTCCATATTTCCTATAGGGGTCGGGCAAATGTATATTCCGTTCATATCCTTCTCCGTTACTGTATATGATATATCTCTTTAAGCTCTTTTGTGTAGCTTCCATCCTCATTGGCAAGCACCAGGGTGGGTTCCCAGATCAGCCCCGGCTTTCCTCCGCGCATTGCCTCTATCAAAACAAGGTTTGCTCCCTTATTGGCTCTGGGCTGAACAAGCTGTATTCGTTTCGGTTCAAGTGAATATGCGCGCATATGTGCAATAATATCCATAATACGTTGACTTTGATGCACCATATACAGCTTTCCGCCAAATCTGAGAAGACGCGCGGCGGCGCTTATGGAATCCTCAAGGGTACAGGTTATCTCCTGTCTTGCAATGCGTATGGACTCCTTTTCCCGCGCAAGGGAGCCCTCGGGCTGCTTATATGGCGGATTGCAGGTGACCGCGTCCGCACTTCCCGCCTCGACTCCAAAGCCCATTTCTCTTATGTCACGGCATTGAACCGTCACCTCGTCCTGCAGACCGTTTAGCTCCACCGATCTTTGGCAAAGATGCGCCATTTGCTCCTGCAGCTCCACGGCGGTGAGCTTACAGGCACACCTTGCCTGCACCAACAGCGCGATTATTCCGGTTCCGCTGCACAGGTCTATCACTCTTTCATCCTTTTTCGCCCTGACGAAATTGGCAAGCAGAACCGCATCGGTTCCAAAGCAGAACTCCTCGGTATCCTGATATATCCTCAGGCCCTTATATTGAAGATCGTCGATCCTTATCACTTTGCTTCTCCAATTCTGTTGATCTATTTATTAAAAAGCTCCAACACGTTTTGGCTGAGTATTGCTTCCCTTTGATGCCCTTTAAGTCTGAGTCCATCGATAAAATTCAAGGTGTCAACGGGGTCCTCCCATGGGCAATCGCTACCGAAGAATATCCGCTCATAGCCGTGCTTATCTATTATCATTTTCACCTTTTCCCTATCCATGTAGGTCGCCGCCATCGCAGTGTCAAAATATACGTTATCAAGTCCAACAAGATGCTTAAGCACCTCATCCTCCATGCGAAGCGCTCCCATGTGAGCAAGCACCATCTTAAGTCTCGGAAACTCGCGCGCCACTAAAGCCGATGCACTTGGGGTTGCGTGCACAAGCTCGGGGCTGTAGCAGTCCCAGCCCGCATGAAAGACGATAAATATATCCATCTCCTGGCAGGCGGCGTATATGTCCTTTAATTGAGGACTGTTTATCATAAATCCCTGATAGTCGGGATGAAGCTTAATGCCTCTTATTCCCGCCTCCTTGAGCATTATCAGATATTCCCTCCAATCGGGAGCGGCATAATGTATACTGCCAAGGGGATAAAGCTCCTTATCGCGATTTATCTCTATCGCCGAGGTATTTACCCCATGCAGTTGAGTGGGCTTTGTGGCAATATTGAGAAGCACCGCCCTGTCGATACCGCTTTTTTTCATCAGCTCTCGGGTGCCCGCGAGGGTGCCGTCGGTGCAAGGAGCTATTCCGCTTATGCCCGCAAGCTTCTCCACCGCGGCATGAGCGATCTTTTCCGGGAAGATATGTACGTGTGCATCAATTATCATTGTCCGTTACCTTCTTCCAAAGCTTATAATTCTCCGTGCCCTCAAGCGCCGACTTCAACCGCACGCGCACATCGGGAATATGCTCTTCCAGGGCAGATATTATCTCCTCGGTCTTGGCTCGCGCGGTCTGGCCGCAAGCGGGGCAGGGCGACTTTACCACGGGCAACGGCAAGCCGTTTGCCAGGGCTATTATATCCCCTTGCTCTGCATAAACAAAGGGGCGAAGCACCGTAAGGCCGCAACGGGACAGCTCGGTGGCGGGGGCAAAAACGTTAAGCCTGCCCTCATAGCAAAGGCTCAAAAGAAAGGTCGCCACCGCATCCTCGCTATGATGTCCAAGCGCGGTCTTGTTGCACCCCAATCTTACCGCAGCATTATTCATGGTCCCTCTGCGCAGATTTGCGCACAGAGCGCAGGGGTTTTTCTCCTGTCTTTTGTCAAAAACCACGTCGCCGATATTTGTACTCTCCACGTAATAGGGTATATCAAGCCGCTTAAAAAATTCCTTGACAGGCTCAAGCTCAAAGGGGCGCAGTCCTATATCCACCGTAACACCGCAGATCTCGTAATCCTTCCTAGAAAATCTTCGGTACAAGTCAAGACAGTAGGCAAGTGCAAGGCTGTCCTTACCGCCGCTTACGCCTATGGCTATGCGGTCGCCGTTTTGTATAAGCGCAAAATCCTCGTCGGCTCTGCGGATACATCCCAAAAGCCGTTTCAATTCCCTTTTAATGCTCTATCACCTCTTAAAAAACAAACCAAATAATTTATCTCGCTCCGGCTCGGACCTGTTCCTTCGCGATGCCTACATTATCCCTTTTATCCATAAGCAAAGCTCGTTTATCATTTGCCTGCTATCTTCGCTATCGGTCTGCTCCACACCCTCTATTATAGCACGGGCGATATCCTCGCCCCTGGCTCTTGCTCCGGGTATTTTTTTTGCGGCCTCGGTAATCGTGCGGGCGTCCATTGCATCAGAAAACAGATCGGCTCTTACCACCGCCCCGTTTTTAACGTCAAGGCAAAGCTGAACCTCTCCCCATCCAAAGCGGTTTTCAAACACCGACTTATATTGCGGGGTCTCACCAACCGTCCATTCCCAGGAGGAATATTTATCTATCAGATCCTTATAATCATTTTTATCAAGCTGATCGGAATGCACAACGGCATCCACCCTTTTATATTCCGCTTCAAACGCCTCCAAAAGCGCCCGCATGAGCGCTTCCTTGGTGATGCCCTGCGCGTGGTCGGCAAGGTTGCACACCCTGGAGCGCACCGACTGCACCCCCTTAGCCTCAAGCTTTGCCTTGGAGGGCTTGAGATATTTTGCAAGCCTTGCCATATCCGAGCTTATCAAAAGGGTACCGTGCTGCAAGGATACCCCCACCTTGTGGGAAAAGGCATTTCCCGAAAACTTTTTTCCGTTTAGCAAAATGTCGTTTCTGCCCGAAAATTCCGCCCTTAAGCCAAAGCTCTCCAGCGCCCTTATGACCACCCCAAGCTGACGCTCAAGGTCGTAGAGCTTATTGTCGGCAATGAAGGTAAAATTGAGGTTACCCTCATCATGGAAGACCGCACCGCCCCCCGACTCTCTGCGCACAAGGGTTACACCGTCATCCTTTATGGCCTTAACGTCGCACTCCCGCCACGGATTCTGATTACGCCCTATGACCACCGTGTTGCGGTTCTGCCACAGATACAGCCATATCTCGTCGGGCGCGCAGTTTTCGGTTATATATTGCTCAAGTGCAAGATTTTCCCTCGGGTCGTATCCGTCCGAGATCACGCAAAAGCTTCTCATGTCGTATCCCTTCCCTTGATCCGCTTGATATTTAACGTTTATTTCTTATAAAAATGGCCATTATGTTATATGCTTGTATGTTCATATATACATAATATCCGTTTATTCGATTATTTCCCCGCCTATATATACCTCTTTGATATTAAGAGCATCATCACATATCAACAGGTCTGCATCATAACCCAGCCTTATATCCCCCTTGCTTACGCCAAGCCTTTTGGCGGGGGTAACGCTTGCGGCACGCACAGCATCCTCAAGAGGCACTCCCATGCTGACGGCACACTTAAGGCCGTCCATCAGCCAGCTTGCACTGCCCGCAAGTCTGCCATCCTCCGTGAGCATCCTCCCGCCGCATTTTTTGACCCTTTGGCCGCAAATAACGTACTGTCCGTCGGGCATCCCGCATCCCTCCGAGGAGTCGCTGATAAGCATCAGCTTTTCCTTTACGGTGTTAAAAAGCAGTCTTACCCAGAACCCGTCGACGTGCACTCCGTCCGCGATAAGCTCCAGCGTGCAGTCCTTTTCAATGCATGCAAGCACTCCCGGCTCGCGCGATGTGGGCTGCTCCATGGCGTTTAGCAGGTGGGTCACGTTGCTTGCACCTTCATCAATAAATTTTTCCGCAAGCGCTCTGCCGCACGCAGTATGCGCAATGGAGATGATATATTTATCCTTATACTCTCTTACAAGCTCAAGTGCGCCCTCCGCAAGCGGATCGATGCATATCTGTCTGAGCCACCCTCCCGCGCCCGTCGCAAAGGCCTCAACAAGCTCCCGCTTGGCGGCGGTAAGATATTCCTCGGGATGGGCTCCACGCTTATCCTTGCAAAAAAACGGTCCCTCCATGCTTATGCCAAGCAGGTTTGCTCTGTCGGTAAACCCTCTGCCGCACAGTCTGCCCACCCTTTTAGCGGCATCAAGCATGGTCTGCTCCTTGTGCGAGGACACGGTTGCCAAAACGCTTGTGGTACCCATGCGGGCATACCCCTTTAGTGCATCCGTCAATTCCTCCTCGCCCGAATGGGTAAAATCCGCACCCAAGGCGCCATGAGTATGCACGTCGATAAGTCCCGGCAGTATCAGCACGTCGGGGGCGCTCTTCACCTCTTTTATATGGGTGATGATGCCGTTTTCCGCAGTTATCTCGGCATTTATAAGGCTGCCGGATAAAAAGGCTCTTCCTGATATCCTCATATAGATACTCTTCCTTTAGCTGTTGAAAAAAGCCGAGCTGCTGCTCGGCATAATATTAAAACCATTTCGCCGATGTAAAAGGGTTACATCTTGTTGGGAGCCTCGATGCCCGCAAGGGATAAGCCGGTCTTGATAACGGTCTTTACCGCGGCACAAAGCTTAAGGTTTGCGTTTGTGGCATTACCGTCCTCGGTGATGATGCGGTGCTCAAAATAGAAGCGGTTAAAGGCCTGAGCCAGAGCCACGGTATGACGAAGCACCACGCAGGGCTCGTTTTTCTCGCAAGCGGCATCCACTGCCTGAGGGAAGCCCTCAAGGAGCGCAATGACCTCCTGTGCCTCGGAATTATCAAGCGCCGAATAGTCGCAATCGGCATTATTAAGAGCATCTGTTGCGCTCACCCCGCTTTTTGCAAGCACCGAGCAGGCACGCGCGTGGGTGTACTGAACGTAGGGGCCTGTCTCTCCCTCAAAGGCAAGTGCGCGGTCCCACCAGAAATCAACGTCCTTGATGCGGGAGTTGTAAAGGTCATAAAACAGCACCGCACCAACGCCCACCTGACGGGCAACCGTCTCCTTGTCTGGAAGCTCGGGGTTCTTCTGGTCGATTATCTCCCCCGCCTTGACAATGGCGCGCTCCAAAAGCTCGTCAAGATAAACTATATTTCCCTTACGGGTGGAGAGGGTCTGACCCTCAAAGGAAACCATGCCGAAGGGAACGTGGATGAGATCCTTTGCCCAATCGTAGCCCATAAGCTCTATTACCTTTATGAACTGACGGAAATGCAGGTTCTGCTGATACGCCACAACGTATAAGCATTTATGGAAATCATAGGTCTTTTTTCTGTACATTGCCGCGGCGATATCACGGGTAGCGTAAACGCTTGCGCCATCGTTTTTAAGCAATATGCAGGGTGGCATGTTGTAATCCTCAAGCATTACCACCTGCGCGCCCTCGCTGGGAACAAGCAGCTCCTTTTCTTTGAGCTCGGCAACCACCGACTGCCATTTGTCCTTATAAAAGCTCTCGCCGTTATAGGAATCAAACTTAATTCCGAGAAGGTCGTATATCCTTGAAACGTCGCGCAAGGTGATGTCCTTAAACCAGTTAAAGATCTCCATTGCCTCGGCGTCGTCGTCCTCAATTTTCTTAAACCATGCGCGAGCCTGATTTTCCATTTCCTCATCAGCCTCGTTATTAAAGCGGACGTAAAGCTCTACAAGAGCGTCGATGCCCCCCTTTTCAATGCTTTCCCTATTGCTCCAAAGCTTATATGCGCATATCAGCTTACCGAACTGAGTGCCCCAATCCCCAAGGTGATTGATGCCCACACACTCATATCCCAAAAAGGAATAAATTTTATAAAGAGCGTTACCGATGGCTGTTGTGGAAAGGTGACCGATATGACAGCGCTTGGCAATATTTATGGAGGAATAGTCTATGCAAATGGTCTTTCCCGCACCCTTATCCGAGCTGCCGTACGCTTCATTTTTTGCCGCAACCGCCTCAAGCACGGTGCGTACCCTCTTATTACCGTCAAGAAAGAAGTTGAGATATCCTCCCTCGGCCCTTGCCTCCCTGACTGCCTCGGGCAAGCTGAGCTTTTGTGCAAGCTCCGCCGCTATAGCGGGGGGCGCCTTGCGAAGCACACGGGCAAGCTTAAAGCAGGGCAGAGCAATATCCCCCATTTCCCTGTTGGGTGGTGTCTCAAACATATTTTCAATTTCCTGAGCCTCCATGCCGATAATGCCTGCAAGCTCCTTTGCAAGTAAAGCCTTTGTATCCATATCAACGTGTCCTTTCATGCCTGTGCGGCAAAATTGCTCCCGCCGCACCCTAAAAAAGAATAATTAACTTTATCTTCCTTTTATAATACCATATTTGGCCTCTTTACGCAATCGGAATAGTTTGGCAAACAAAAAACTTTTCCCTCAAGGGCTTTTAAAAAAACAGTGGGCGTCCATCCTTTCGCTCCTTCCTCCTTCAGGTTGCCTTTTTTGAATAAAAAGAGTTAAAATAAGCGGGTAATTTTATTGATTTTTTATCCGCGAGGATCATTTTTATGCCTGAAAAAAAGAGTCATAACCACCGGCTAAGCCGGTGGCTTGCTCAGCCCTATAAGGGCATGATACTGGCGGGGCTGAAAGCCCACTTAGACATTTGACCCTTGCAAACTCGCCCTACCGCCACAGATGTGGCTACTATTTCGCCTCCCTTGTGCAAAGGGAGGTGGCGCGGCTTACCGTGACGGAGGGATTGTAAAAAATGCTCTCAAACAACCCCTCAGTCAGCTACTCTGACAGCTCCCCTTACACAGGGGAGCCTACCGCTGCGGCGGGATTGCTCAACGGCAAAAGCCTATACTGAACCACCCGCTTAGCGGGTGGTTTTCGGGAACCAATAAAAAATACCCGATGGGCGTTCCATCGGGTATTTCTTTATCCTTTTATCAATAGTTGTAATCGGGCTTGGAGAATTCGTTATCAAGCCACTCAATACGCTTTCTTACCCAATCCTTATTAAACTCTGCCTGCTCGTCCACAGTCTTGCACGCACTTACGTAATCAGGCACGGGCCATATTCCATCCTTGAGTATGCTGTATACCTTGAAGTTTTCGTTCCAGGATTTTCTTATAAGATCTGCCGTATCATCAACAAGATCAAAATAGCTTTCCACTACGTCGTGCATTTCAAACCAACGCTTGCTCATTCTTTCCCTGAAGGATCGGTGCGACATAAGATGCTGAAAATAAGTTCCGTATCTCGGCTGCCATCCCGTGTGGTCAAGCAGATCGGGGAATCCGACGTGGTTTCCAAGTCCGCTGTCAAAGTCCCAAACGGGTCCCATCTTGAGCTTACCGCCGGTATCCTTATGGAAATATATACTGCTTGTAAACTCACTGTCGCAGTTTTTAAAGAGGGTCTCTACCAAGAACCAGTCTATAAAGCTGTCAACGTCAATATAGTCCTCATAGCCCACACCACTTATAATGGCCTGCTCTGCCGCTATAAAATAGTCGCGGATATAATCGCGCTGCTCCTTTGTAAGCTCATCGGCATCGGGATCCTTAAAGGTAACGCACCAGCCCTGAGGGGTCTGGAAATAGTGGTATCCCTTGGTGCCCTCGGCACGGAAATCCTTCTCAAGCTCAAGCATCACTCCCACGTCGGGACCGGTCTCGTGCTGATTTAAGGTAAAGCGGGTGCTTGAGATATCCACCTTGTCACCAAGGAGATAAAGTCCTCTGTACTCGCCGTTTACAAATACGTCCACAAATCTCATTCTGGGCGCAAAATCTGTGGCATCAAAATGCTTGGCGATCTCATATGCGGTATAATTTCGCATCTGGGAAAGGTCAAGATGCGACGCTACCAGTATCCATGAGCGCTCGGGGGTAAGATCGAGGATCTGAGTCTTTTTTTCAAACTTCAGGGTGTACGGCTTTTTCTCAAGTCCCGAGCTGTACGCACCGCGCACCTTTGCTCCGCAGGCGGTAAGGGGAAGATCCGCTCCGTAGGATGCTCCGTTGCCGCAAATGGCAAAGTAGGAGCTTACGTATTCTGTCTTTGAGCTTATTTTCTTCTCGCTGGTTATGCCGACGCATGGCAAGCCCGTGTCAAGCTGACGCACCGCAATGGAAAGCTTTATCCTTTTAGTGCCCGACTCCACGTAGATACTGCGGCTGCCCGATATGTCCACCTTGGTCTGACCCGATACCACCGCCGTGTCCCCGACCGTGACCTTGGCGTTTGAGTCAAACTCCAGCACCGCCTTTTTAAGGTCGATCCCCGGAGGCACAAGGGCGGTAAATCTGCTGCCCTCCTGTTTAAGCTTGATGTCGCAGACAAGTCCCTTATTATCCTCCATGGTAAGCTTCATGTTCTCAAGCTTCGGGGTCTTGTTTATGGTTACAAAAAGCTGCTTGGAAAGGTCTATCTCCTCCCCGCCGCAGGTTACCTTAAGGTCGGATATATTGGTCTTGCCGTAGGCGTGAACGCTGAAGCTGCTGTATCCCTTCTTGACCGATACGCTTCCCTTAACGGCAGAGCCCTCGGCGCTTTCAAATACCGTGATGCCACCTATCTCCATGCGCACAGCATCACCCGAGCTCAGAGAGAACTCATATTTGGCATCCTTGTCAGAATAAAAATATCCGTTAAAAAGATAATACCTTCCGCTTGCAGGCTTTATGGCGTCGGTACCAAGAGTGCCGAGATAGCTTATGTCGTACTTGGCATTGCCGAAATCCTTTACAAACTCCTCTGCCTTAAAATAATAGGTGATAAGCTCAAGTCCGTTTACCTTGGCCTTGATGCTGTCCACGTGCTGTGCAAATATCTCGGGCTCCTCGGTCGGAGCAGGCTCCTTCGTGGGCTCATCGGTCACCTCGTCTGTGGGCGCTTCTGTCGCGCCCTCTGTGATCTCCGGGCTCTCGGTGGGGTCTTGGGTAGCCACGGGCGAGCTCTGCAGGCTTTCATTGTTGGGCGCGCCCCCTATGTAGATGCCCCAGGATATGCATATGATGCCTATCACCAGGAGCGCCACTGTAAATAAGGTAAATAATTGCTTTTTCATATCTGTTCTCCGAAAAAATATTTTCTGTGGAAATTGCAAACCTTTTTACTATTTTAACAAATCCTTTTGATAATTACAAGTCTGATTTTACATATTTAATATAAATATTAATAAAAAAAAAACGAAAATTTACCTGTGCTTCACAATAATAAGGGAAAATAGTATGATGCGCGGCCTTCGCCTCGTTAACAACAAGCAGGAAATATCTTTTTTCTCTTTCCCACTTGACAAAGGTTTTGCGGCGTGATATATTATATCTATTATTAAACCGTTGAAGCGGAAGTAAAATCGGTAATGCCTTTACAGAGAGCCCGCGTGCTGGAAGTCGGGTAAGAAACAAGCCGAAACAATGGGCCGCCGAGGGTGCAGTCAAAGGGAGTCCCGGTATAAGGGATACCGAGTATTCTGCAACGTCAAAGCACACGTAAGCTGCTTAGGGTATGCTTCTGCCCGTAAGTGCACGCTTCAAGGCGTGAATCAAGGTGGCACCGCGGATAATCATTCGTCCTTGACAGTATTCCTGTCAAGGTCTTTGTTTTTTTGGAGGTAGCATATGCTTGATAAACGATGGCGTCCTTTAAATTAGCCCTTTAATTACTCGGTTTTTATAGCCTTTTACCTTTATTTTATTTCGGAAAGGAATATATTTTATGAAGTTTAATAATGTGGATTTTGATACCTACTTTAAAAATCATCCCGATGCCAACGGATATTTTGGCAAATACGGCGGCGCTTACATTGCTCCCGAGCTTAAGGCGGCCATGCAGGAGATAACCGACGCCTACTTTAATATCTGCAAATCCCGCAAGTTCATCTCGGATCTCCGCAGGATCCGCCAAGAGTTTCAGGGCCGTCCAACCCCCATCTCACATCTTGAGCGTCTGAGCAACAAATACGGCAACGTCCATCTCTACGTTAAGCGCGAGGACCTTAACCATACCGGCGCTCACAAGCTCAACCATTGCATGGGCGAGGCTCTGCTGGCCAAGTATATGGGTAAGAAAAAGGTCATCGCCGAAACAGGCGCGGGTCAGCACGGCGTAGCTCTTGCCACCGCCGCGGCATACTTCGGTCTTGAATGCGACATCTATATGGGCTCTGTGGACATAAAAAAGCAGGCTCCAAACGTTGCAAGAATGAAGATATTGGGCGCAAACGTCATCGAGGTCACCGAGGGTCTGCAGACTCTGAAGGAGGCAGTGGACGCCGCATTTGCCGCCTATGCCAATGAGTATAAGGATTGCATCTATTGCATCGGCTCGGTGCTCGGCCCCCACCCATTCCCCATGATGGTCCGCGACTTCCAGAGCGTTGTGGGCATTGAGGCGCGCGAGCAGTTCCTCTCCATGACGGGCGAGCTTCCCGATGCCATCGTTGCCTGCGTAGGCGGCGGAAGCAATGCCGCAGGCTTCTTCTCGGGCTTCTTAAACGATCCGGTGGATATCTACGGTGTCGAGCCCCTGGGCAGAGGCCCCAAGCTCGGCGACCACGCCGCAAGCCTGCAGTACGGCACCGAGGGTGTTATGCACGGCTTTAACAGCATCATGCTCAAGGACGAAAACGGCGAGCCCGCACCGGTCTACTCGGTGGCAAGCGGACTTGACTATCCCTCAAGCGGCCCCGAGCACGCATATTTGCGCGATCTTGGCAGGGTAAAATACGACGTAATAGACGATGAGGACTCTGTAAACGCCTTCTTTGAGCTCTCTAAGATGGAGGGCATCATCCCCGCAATAGAAAGCTCCCACGCGGTTGCCTACGGCATCAAGCTTGCCAAGGAAATGGGCAGAGGCTCGGTGCTCATCAACCTCTCGGGCAGAGGCGACAAGGATATGGACTATATCATCGAAAAATACGGCATCAGATAATAAAAGCTTAAAAGACCGTTGCGCAAGCAACGGTCTTTTTGTATGCTTATTTATTTTGCCCAAAGGCAGATCTCCCGCTCAAAGGAAAATTTCCCGTCAGCCTTGGGGAGCGGGCTGCACGGGCAATGTTGTGGTCGTAGGCTTGCTCGGCACTGTAACAAGAGCGGCAAAGAAGAAATCAACGTACCATTTGCCGTCTATTTTTACGCAGGGAACGAAAGCGCCCTCGCCAATACTGTCCTGCTCTCCGTCAGCGTACTTGAATTTACCGCTATACTGTACTATTGCGACCTCCTTAAACAGCTCGTCTATCTGATCCTCTGTCAAAAAGCCCGCCTCGACGTAATATTCCCTTACGGTATTGATGTACTTCTCGCTTGATATCTCGGTGGATATCTTGGTAGTTACCTCAAGCATCTCAACCGTCCGCTTATTCTCGTTGAACTTATCCTCCATATAATCATAGAGCTTGCTCTTCATATCGGCCTTACCCTCATACTCGACGTCAAAGACCTCAGCCATAGCCTCGTATGAAAACTCCGGTATTAACTCAAAAAACGCGTCGGTATCACAATAAAAGTATGCAGTAATAAAGTCCTTAGCGACTAGCTCGGGAGTCAGCATTTGGGGCTCTGCCGCATCGGAGCCGTTAAACCAATCATCAAAGGGAAGGTCTATCCCAAGCTCATCACAAGCGCAAAAGCAAGGAATGAGCGCAAAAATAAAGCAAACAGCCAATATCTTTTTGAACATTTTCATCACCTATTTCCTATATTTTCCTTATTATAGCATAGGCTTGGCAATATTTCAATACCCTTTTTACGTTAATTCAGAAGTGCTCTGTCGCTTGCAAAGGTCTCTCCGCTTGTTTGTGAGAATTTCTCTATAAGCGCCTCCACCGTAAGCTCCTGCTTCTCCTTGCCCGAAACGTCAAGGATTATTCTGCCCTCGTGCATCATTATAAGGCGGTTGCCGTGCGCGATGGCATCCTTCATGTTGTGGGTGACCATAAGTGCGGTCAGATCATTCTCTGCTATGAGCTTATCCGATATCTCCAACACCTTTGCCGCAGTCTTGGGATCAAGGGCGGCGGTATGCTCATCAAGAAGGAGCAGCTTGGGCTTTTTAAGGGTCGCCATAAGCAGGGTCAGCGCCTGACGCTGTCCGCCCGAAAGCAAGCCCACCTTGGCGGTCATACGATCCTCAAGACCCAGTCCCAGAACCGACAAAAGCTCGCGAAATTCCTTTCGCTCGGCAGCGGTTATGCTCCAGCCGAGCCCGCGCAGCTTTCCTCTGCGGGCGGCAAGAGCAAGATTCTCCTCTATCTGCATATTGGATGCCGTACCCGTCATGGGATCCTGAAATACCCTTCCGATATATTTTGCACGCTTGTGCTCGGGAAGCTTGGTTATGTCTACCGAGTCTATCATGATGCTTCCGCGGTCAATGTGAAATACTCCCGCAGTTGCGTTCAGCATGGTGGATTTTCCCGCACCGTTGCCACCGATGACCGTTACGAAATCTCCCGGGGCAAGGTCAATGCTAAGGTCGTTAAGGGCGATCTTTTCATTCACGGTACCCGGATAGAATGCCTTGGTAACGTTTTTTAAAGAAAGCATTGGCTTATCCGACATATCATCCCTCCTCCTTTTTTGCGTCTTTAACGTGCTGATCCCTTTTATCAAGGGAGGATCTTTTGCCTATCTTATTGAAAAATCCCGTTAAGCAAAGCGCCGCTATGACCACCACTGCGGTCATTATCTTAAGGTCGGTGGAGGGCATGCCCGAGAAGATAACAAGGGCGACCACCACTCTGTAGATCACAGACCCCACCACTATGCCCGTAAGCTTGAGCATAAAATTCTTTGCCTTGGAGAATATCGCCTCTCCGATTATGATGGATGCAAGTCCTATAACTATCGCGCCAACACCCATGTTTACGTCGGAATATCCCTGATATTGGCATAAAAGTGAGCCCGACATGGCGATAAGTCCGTTTGAGAGAGCAAGTCCGATTATCTTGGTAAGGTCGGTATCTATTCCCTGCGCACGGCACATTTTTTCATTGTTGCCCGTTGCTCTGATGGAGGAGCCTATCTCGGTGCCGAAGAACAGATATAAAAGTCCTATCACCGCAACGCATATCACCACTCCCAGCAGTATCGCCGCACTCATCTTATCCATACCCATAAGGGCGCCCACCTTGGTGTACAGCACGTTTGAGCTGAATTTAAGCAGGGAAAGGTTTGCCGTTCCCTGAGTCCCCGTGGCAAGGCTCATAATATGAATGTTGATGGAATACAGACTTATCATGGTAAGTATACCCGCAAGAATGGGGGGTATCTTAAGCTTGGTATGGAGCACACCCGTAATTATTCCCGCAATACAGCCCGCAACAAAAGCCACGAGCACCGCAAGCACGGGATGCACCTCCTGCCAGATAAGCAATGCCGCAACCGATGCTCCGAGGGTGATGCACCCCTCGCACGTCAGGTCGGCAAAGTCAAGAATGCGGTATGAGATATACACGCCAAGGGCAAGTATCGCCCAGATAAGTCCCTGAGACGCGCCCGAAATCAAAATGTCTACCATAATTATTACTTCCTTAGCTCGCTTTCAAGGGCTGCGCAAAAAAGCGCGACCCTTAATGTGTTTTCAGCTTATTACGCTGTCCTTTTTCTTATTTTCCGCTGTTAAGGGAATGAACGGTTGCCGCACCGTTTGCAAGCACGTTGTCGGTGGGGATGTAGATGGCATCCACGCCTGCCGCCTTAAGGGAAATAAATGCCGACTGGATATCGTTGATGTCGCCAATGCCCTTTTCAACAAAGCTGTATCCCTTTGCCTCGCACTCCGCCTTGGCAAGACCGATCTGGAATACCGAGTTGGTCTCTGCGGAGGTGTAAAGAAGTCCGATCTTGATGTCATCCTTGCCAAGAAGCTCGCCGATAAGGTCTATCTGCATGGCAACGGGGTTGATGTCGGATACGCCGCTTACGTTGCCGCCCGGAACCTCCATGGACTCCACAAGGCCTGCATCAACAGGATTGGTGACCGCATTAAACAGAACCGGGATCTTGCTCTCTGCGGTAGCCGCCGCGGCTGCCTGAGAGGAGGAGGTGGCAATGGTATAAATAAGATCCACCTTCTGGGTCACAAAGCTCTCTGCAATGGTAACGTTGTTGGACTGCTCGTTGCTTGCATTCTTGTCCTCTATCTTTACCTTCTTGCCTGCGGCATCCATGCGAACGGAAAGCTGATCCTGGAAGCCCTCGTTGGCCTGGTCAAGGGCAACGTGCTGTAAAAGCTGCAGAATGCCTACCGTAAAGTCGGCACCCTCTGTTACGATGGCAGACTCAACACGCTCAACCTTCTTACTGCCGCTCGCGGTGGCCCTTTGGGAGACCGATTCGGGAATGGTAAAGCCTATCTGCTCTGCTACCTCCTGATTTACAGAAAGCGCAGGGTTGGGATCCATCTGTACAGCCATGGTGGAAACGTCCGCACCGTCAAGGAGAATGTCTGCCGCCATATTGCCCGCCTTAACGCCAAGGCTGTAGTAGTCAACTCCGTAAGTGGCTACGCCCGCAAGGTCATTCATTCCGGTCTCACCGCATACTATTGGGATGTTATATCCCGCGCTCTGTCCGTCGCATCCCGCAAAGGCCATAACGCCCAGCATCATCATAATTGCCATTATCAGGCTTAAGATCTTCTTTTTCATTTTAATATCTCTCCTATAATATGATTTTTATTTTAACCGAGCGCCCTCGCGCCCGTAAAATTCAATAAAAAAAGCTCTGCACTAAGCATGGTTATGCTTAATGCAGAGACGAAATGATCGCGTTACCACTCTGCTTTGCCCCCGCCTTACGGCAAGAGGCCTCTATGGGCATTGAATATTCAATGTCTTCCGATATCACGGTCGAACCCGTCGCGGCACCTGAGGCTCGCGAAGCTCCCGAAGTGTATTTCATTGCACCGCCGCCGTTACCTCGCACCAACCGATAACTCTCTTAAGAGCTCTTGCGCAACTACTTATTTTCGATCATAGCCTTTATACTACTGTTCTACTATTTTAAAAGGATCCGCCAAACGCTTTACCTTGCTACTGTATTACACTATTGTTTTATCACATATGCCCGAATTTGTCAACAGGGTTTTCAGATATTTTTTTGTTATTTCGATGATCTTAACTTAAAATACCTGTTTTCCCATATTCTTTACAGCCTGAAGCCCTTGGGGATAAGCTCCTCTACTCTTGTAAGCTCAACCCTACCGTCGCCCGACTCAAGCACCACCTCGGCATCCCTCGCAAGCTCACACATCACCTGCAGACATATGCCGCACGGGTACGGCGTGTCCCCGCTTGATACCACAGCCACCGCGCTGAACTCGCGCTCACCGCAGGCAACACCGTGGCAAAGAGCATTGCGCTCTGCACAAATGGTGGCACCGTAGGAGGAATTCTCCACGTTACAGCCCGAGTATATACCGTTTTTGCCAAGTACCGCGGCGCCCACCCTATAGCCCGAATAGGGCGCATAGGCGTTTTCCATCGCGGCGCGTGCCGCGGCAAGTAATTTATCTTTTAATACCGAATCCATTCATTATCTCCTCTTCAAGGGCGCGCATCTGAGCCTTTTCATCATCAAGCATATGGTCGTAGCCAAAAAGATGAAGCACCGAATGCACGCACAGGTAGCAGGCCTCTCGCTCAAAGGAATGCCCATAGCTTTCCGCCTGCTCTGCGGCGCGGTCAAGGTTTACCACAATGTCACCAAGCATGATATTTCCGCTTAGCGGGTCGCGATAGTCCTCTAATGGGTCGATATCCTCAAAGTCGCAAGCATCCTCATCAGACTCCGCCTCATCATGATCTTCCATGTCCGAAAACTCAAGCAACGGAAAGGAGAGCACGTCGGTCACGGCATCCACCCCGCGATGCTCCCTGTTAAGGGCGTGTATGCCCTCGTCATCGGTCAGGGTCAGGCACACCTCAAGCTCCTCGCCCTCAAGCTCTGCAGGAGTCACATGTGCCACCGCACCCGCTATGACCTCCTGCATACGCTCCACCATTTCGGTGCCCTCAAATTCAATTTCATTTATAAGCTCAATCTTCATCCTGCTCTTTTGCCTTTTCCTTATTATCCTCTATCGCCTTTTGCAGGTCGGGATATTCTATACGTTGATGATGCACACCGCTGAGCGCCTGAGTAAACTCCGCAGCTATTCTGTTAAGCTCACCCATGGTTATGTCACACTCATCAAACTGACCGTCGTTAATACGGTCGGAGATTATCTGATCGATCTTCTTGCGCACGTTCTCGCTTGATTTATCCGGCAAGCTCCTTACCGCCGCCTCACAGCTGTCGGCAAGCATTATGATGGCGGTCTCCTTGGAGTGCGGCTTGGGGCCGGGGTAGGCAAAGTCGCTTCTGTTTACCTTTTCAAACATCTCAAGGGCCTTGGCGTAGAAATATCCCACCACCGTGGTGCCGTGATGCTCAAGTATAATGTCCCTTATCTCCTTGGGAAGCTTATACTTGGTGGCAAGCTCGTTGCCCTCGGTGGGGTGAGCCTTTATTATTGCCGCGCTCTCGCCAGGAAGCATCATGGAATGGAAATTCTTCTGCTTCTCGCTCTGATTCTCGGTAAATGCCTCGGGGGATGCCAGCTTACCCACGTCATGGTAGTACGCACCCGCACGCACGAGCATGGTGTCCGCACCGATGGCCTGCGCACCGGTCTCTGCAAGGTTTGCAACCACTATACTGTGATGATGGGTTCCCGGTGCTTCAATGGCAAGCCTGCGAAGCAAGGGCTGGTTTGGGTTGGTGATCTCAAGCAGCTTTGTGGGGGTAAGTATTCCGAATACCGCCTCCCATACCGGCAGAGTACCAACGCAAAGCACTGCGCTGATTATTCCGCTTATAAGGGGCCATAAGGAATTTAAGAATATGGTGCTGAGGTCACTTGTAAATATAAGACCCATAAATATACTTGTAAAGGCTCCCACACCGCCTATTATAAGGCCGGTTGCCATTATTCTCATTCTGTGCATGGTACCCTTACACATAAATACCGACGCGGTTCCCGATACAAGAGATATTACTATGGTCGCGGCGCATTGAGTGGATGCAAGCTGAGTATTCTGCGTAACTATTATTCCAAGTATCACAGAAATCGCCATGTTTGCCACAAGGGCAACTCTGGGCTTGAGCAATACCGCGATAAGTATGGTGCTGATGGCTATCTGTGCAAGACCGGGCTGAAGCTTAAATATCACTGCGGAATAAATAACGCTCAGAACTATAAGTATCACAAGCATGAGCACCTTTTTGGGCGACTGTATCATTTTGGGCTCGTAGACCACGATGTAGAGCGCCATCATAAACAGCACGGTAAGCACCATGAAGCCCACACCGATGTAAAGGTCAAGGTCCAGACTTCCGTCGTCAAGCATTCCCATCTCGCGCATCATGTTGATGTGGGAAGCGGTTATCCTTCCCCCCGCAAGCACCAGAATGTCACCCTTATTGTATCTGTAGTTTGCCTGATCTACGGTGTTTTCCGCCTCCTTGCGCGCCGCCTCCGTGGCCTCGTCATCCACAAAGTAGTTTGCCTCAAGGCTGTTCTCGATTGTGCGCTTCGTAAGGGCGCGAAGCTCCTTTGATACCGAAGCAAAGGCTCCGTTTTCCCCTGTAATGGTGCTTACTATCTTACTGCGCTGAGAGATAAGATCCTCCATCGCAAGGCCTTGCTCCATAACAGCGTTTATCTCTCTTATGGTGGCGGCGGCAATGCTCTCGATATCCTGAATGGGAGTGTTTATTATAACCAGCAGCTCCTTTTCACTGCAGGTGATGCCAAGATTTCCTATGAGCATATTGATATAAGACGTATCAAAATGATGGTCGTCTATCGTGCTTCCTACGTTCTGCTCAAGCCATTGGTTTCTCTGCTCGATGGCCTGCCTGCGGGCATCGGTAAGCTTGTTAAATCCCGCATTTATCTTGTTAATTACGTTTACCCTCTTGGCGTCATCCTTTTTGTAAATGGCGCTTACAGAGTTCTTTGCCGCCTCGCGCGCCGCCTTGTAGTTGTCCTGGTCGATAACGTCCTTAATGGCAACTATGTTGGAGGTGGCTATCTGCCCGGCGGAAACATTGTATTTCTGCGGAGCAACCGCGTCAATGACGGTCAGAAGCACCGCAATAAAGCAGACCACCGCACAGATTATGCATTTAATTTTGTTAAGTCTCTCCTTTGCAATGCGCTTGCCTGCACTTATCTTCTCCTCGCGCATGCGCACTCTGCTACCCTTTTTGACAACCTCGGGCTCTTGTAATTCACGTTCTTTTTTCATCAGTCTATCCTCTTATTTTACTTTTGCTCGTGCTTTTTATCGTAATTCTCGTATGCCTTGATTATGCTCTGTACCAGCTCGTGACGAACCACGTCCTTGTGGGAAAAATGACATATACCTATGCCCTGTATACCCTCAAGAATGCTCACCGCACGTTTAAGGCCGCTGGTCTTGCCCACAGGCAGATCTATCTGGGTAAGATCCCCCGTAATGACCGCGCGCGAGCCCTCACCAAGACGGGTCAGAAACATCTTCATCTGCTCGTTGGTGGTGTTTTGCGCCTCGTCAAGTATGATGAAGGCATCCGACAGAGTGCGCCCGCGCATATACGCAAGGGGCGCCACCTCAATGACCCCGCGCTCAGCAAGCCGCGCGTACGCCTCGGCTCCCATCATCTCGTAAAGAGCGTCGTAAAGTGGTCTGAGATAGGGGTCCACCTTATGCTGAAGATCTCCGGGCAAAAAGCCAAGCTTTTCCCCCGCCTCCACCGCGGGACGGGTCAGGATTATCCTGCTGATCTCCTTATTTTTAAATGCCATCACCGCCATGGCCATTGCAAGGTAGGTCTTGCCGGTTCCCGCAGGCCCAACTCCAAATACCACCGTGTTCTTTTTCATGGAGCTTACGTATCTGCTCTGCCCCAGAGTCTTTGCGCGTATCTGCTTGCCTCTGTAAGTTATGGCAACAACGTCGCTCATTATCTCATCGATAAGCTCATCTCTGCCCTCAGCGGCAAGCTCAATAGCATAGCGGATACGACTTTTATCTATATTTTCCCTTTTCTTTAACAAAAGCATCAGTCGCTTGAGCACCGTGCGCGCGGTCTGCGCCGCGTTTTCCTGTCCGGTTATCATTATCTGCCCCTCTCGCATGGCAATGCGGACTCCGGTCTCATCCTCTATTACCCTCACGTTTTCATCCCTCAGACCGAAAAGCTCGCTGAGAATCTCGGGCTGCTCAATATCAAGATAAAGCTGAATCTCTTCCATAAACTCTTAAGACGTCCTTACTTTTCTATGTTTTACTATAATAATTATGCTTATATTACAGTCTTATAAACATAAGCTGATGTACTATGTCGATATTCTGCGGACAGCTCTTTTTGCATTTTCCGCAGGCAATACAATCCGAGGGCGCCCCGCCGTCCCCAAGAGCCTCGGCATAAATGCTCCTCCAATCGGCAAGCGGGTCAAGCTTGGTTTGGTTTACGCCGCTGAAGAAGGCGGGAATATTAATGTGCTTTGGGCATCCGTCGGTGCAATAGCGACAGGATGTGCAGGGTATCAGCATGGTCCTTGCAACCATTTCCTTCACCCTCTCAAGCAGCTTTATTTCTTCGTCGGTTATTTCCTTAAGCTCGCTGAAGCACCTTACGTTGTCCCTTACCTGCTCAAGAGTGCTCATGCCGCTGAGCACCATAAATACCCCGTCAATGCTTGCCGCATAGCGAAGTGCAAAGCTTGCGCTTGACGCCTCCTTATCCACAGTGTCAAGAAGGGCTCTTGCATCCTCGGGAAGATTTGCAAGGGTGCCGCCGCGGACAGGCTCCATTACTATTATGGGCTTGTTATACTTGCGCGCCACCTCACAGCACTTGCGGGACTGCACCATGTCGTTGTTCCAGTCAAGATAATTCACCTGAAGCTGTACGAACTCCACCTCGGGATGCCTTGCAAGCAGAGCCTCAAGGGCATCGGCATTGTCGTGGGTGGAAAAGCCAATGTGCTTTACCCTTCCCTCCTGCTTCATTTGCTTGATAAACTCAAAGCCGCCCCTCTGCTCGGTAAGTGCTATCTGCTCCCTGGTAAGGTTGTGCAGAAGATAAAAGTCGAAATACTCCACCCCCGTGCGCTCAAGCTGAGCGTTAAAGGTGGGCAAGTAGTCCGCCTGCTCCTTGATTATGGTCAGGGGCATCTTGTCGGCTATAAGAAAGCTCTCGCGGGGATATCTCTTTACCAGTGCTTCATTCAGCACCCCCTCGCTCTTTACTCCATGATAGTAATATGCAGTATCAAAATAGCAGAAGCCTGCCTGCATAAACTCGTCGATCATTACCTTGACCTTTTCTATATCCACGCTTCCGTCCTCAAAGCAAGGAAATCTCATGGCTCCAAAGCCAAGCATGGGGATGCTTCCGAAGGTGTTGCTTTTATCCATATTTACCGCCTTAAATAATACTTTTTATCTCTTTGACAATAACTATACTGATTCATCCTATAGAATATCATAAAACCCGCAAAAAAACAATAGGCTCTATCAAAAATAATTAAAAAAAAGACCCTTGAATAAGGGTCTTTTTGATATTTACTGTCTTACTGTCCCGAAGCGGTGTTTGCAAGAATAACGTTTATGGCATCCTTAAAGGTAGCATAGTCGATCTCGGGAGTGGACTCGCCGGAGATCCATCTGCCAAACTGATAGGTGGTAGCAACAGCCAGGGTAAGATCCTCGCTGTTTCTGCTCTGCCAGTAAACCATGTAGGAGGTGGTAACGTTCTTTGCAACGGCATCCTTAAGGGTCTGGATGGACTCGTTATCGCGGAAGTAGTTCTGAGCCTCTGCCTCAAGAAGCATGTTCTGTGTAGCTCCGCCAACAGGGGTGGAGGGGCACATATAATAGCTCAGGCACTGTGCAACGCCCGCAGGATTCTCATGTCCCTTAACTACAGCCAAGGGAGAAGCCCAGTTCTTGTCCGACATATAGTCGTCAGCATCGGGTCCCTTGGGGGGCAGGATGATACCGTAATCGATATCCTCCTTCTGATAAAGCGCACCGCCGCGGGGGCCTTCGCCCTCTGTAGCACGGTTTGCATAGGTAAGCATAATAGCAATGCTGCCCTTCTTAAAGAGGTTTACCTCAACCTGACCGGTTCCGTTCTCTGTACATACGCTACCGTCGGTCTTGCACATGTCAAGGAAGAAATTGATGGCGCGAAGGGATTTCTCACTGTCAGCAGTGAAATAAGGAATTCCGTTCTCGTCGGGAGTAAGCACGGATGCACCGTTGGAGGTGATCATGGACAGAATTGCCATACCGTTCTGCGCAACCGCGGTTCCGTACACACCCTTGTCTACGTTGGTGCAGGCAAGTGCTATCTCTCTGTACTTATCAAAGGTCCACTCGCCGCTGTTATAGAGCCTGTACATCTCCTCGGAGGAATAGCCGCCCTCCTTGATGAGAGCCTTGTTAAAGAATGCAACCTGGTTTACCGCAGCCGCACCCCAGCCCTCAGCATGAGGAACAACAACGTAAAGTCCGCCGTTGTAGTAGCCCATGGATTTCTGAGCAGACTGATCCCAGAAAGCATTGTCGTCAAAATTGGTGTACTCGCCGTAAACTGAAAGATCGTCAAAATAGGTTCCCGCTACGGTACCGCCAAAGCCAAGGGCAAGCGGAATAACGAAGGGTCCGCCCATGTGGAAGATGTCGGCAATGGGTTCTCCTGCGCTTGCAGGCTGCATCACTGCGTCGATCCACGCCTCGCCGCCGGTGTTGGCTACCCAAGTAACGGTAACGCCGTATTCCTCCTGGAAGTCAAGCCAACGCTGTCTTGCCTCCTCGGCTCTGTTGCCGCCGGTAACGCCGTCGACCACCTCGTTCTCCACCATGTTGTTATGTACGAAAATACGGTATTCGTCACCCGCCACCATAGCTATCTTCTCAGGCTTTGGTGCAACGTCCTCAAGCTCTTGCGTGCCCGAGGGCTGCGGGGTAACGGTAGATGTGCTCTCGGGGGTCTGGCATGCAGTAAAAAGCACGGCGCACATGACCACCGCAAGAATACATACTAACAGGTTCTTGATGTTTTTCATTGTTATCTCCCCTTAATAATATTTAAGTAGTTATACTCTATATTCGATTATATATTTATATGTTCCTGCTTTAATATTCAAAATATTGATTAATCCATATAAATTTTTGATAAAGCAACAAAAAACACCCGCAACGAGGGTTTGGTGCCGTTGCGGGTGCGATCCGTATCGATCTTTACTTAATTATGATCCCGAGATGGTGTCAAGAATGATCTGGTTTACAGCATCCTTGTTTGCAGCGTAATCAAGCTCGGGAGTGGAGGAGCCGTCAACCCAGTTGTTGAAGCCACTGTAGATAAGCACGTTACCAAGGCTGATGTTATTGGAGGTAATGGACCAATAAGCCATGTAAGAGGTGGTAACGTTCTTCTTTGCGGCATCCTTAAGGGTCTGGATGGACTCGTTATCCTGGAAGTAATTCTGAGCGTCGGACTCAAGCAGCATAGCCTGGGTAGGACCGCTCATGGGAGCCATGGGTGCAAGATAGTAGCTGAGGCACTGTGCAACGCCTGCAGGGTTATCGTGACCCTTGAATACGGAATAGGGGCTAGCCCAGTTTCTGTCGGTCCTGTAGTCGTCGGCATTGGGGCCCTTGGGGGGAAGCACGATGCCGTACTCAAGGCCGTCGGTCTGGTAAAGTGCACCATTGCGGGGGCCCTCACCCTCAACAGCACGGTTTGCATATGTAAGCATCATGGCTACCTTACCGGTCTTAAAGAGGTTCTCCTCTACCTGGCTGTAGCCGTTCTCCATGTATACGCTCTTGTCGGTCTTGCACATATCAACAAAGAAGTTGATGGCGTAAAGGGAATTTGCGGAGTCAGCGGTAAACTCGGGAACACCGTCAGCATTGGGGGTAAGAACGTCGCCGTTGTTGGAGGCGATAAGGGAGAAGATGGCGGGAGCATTCTCTCCAACCGATACGCCCCATACGTCTCTGTCAGCGTCGGTGCAGGCAAGTGCTACCTCGCGGAACTTGTCAAAGGTCCAGTTACCCTCCTTGTAGAGCTTATAGATCTCCTCTGCGGGGTAGCCGGCAGCCTTAACGATGCTCTTGTTGAAGAAGGTCACCTGGTTAAGAGATACGCCGCCCCAACCGTCGCTCTGGGGGAATACTACGTAGTGATTTCCGTTGTAGAAGCCCATTGCCTGGTTAGCGGACTGATCCCAATACTCATTGTCATCAAAGTTGGTGTACTGGGCATAATCCGCAAGGTTTTCATAAAGAGAGCCCATAGCGGTTCCGCCGTAACCAAGGGAAAGCGGAATTGCGAAGGGTCCGCCCATGTGATAGATATCAGCATAGGGCTCGCCTGCAGCCGCAGGCTGAAGAACGGTGTCCATCCATGCACTCTGATTGGGAGATGCCACCCATGTGATGGTCACTCCGTATGCCTGCTGGAAATCTATCCAACGCTGTCTGTTCTCTGCGGCTCTTGTGCCGGTGGTTCCGTCAACCATGTTGTTTTCCTCGGCGTTGTTCCATACGAACACGCGATAAAGGTCGCCGGCCTTCATTGCTACGCCCTTGTCCTCGGGCTTTGCTATTACCTCCTCCTCAGGCTCGGTGCTACCGGTGGGAGCAGGGGTAGCAGTGGTTCCTGCGCCGGGATGCTCACAAGCACAGAAAACAAAAGCCAAAGCCACGATCATAAGAAGCGCAAGCAATACTTTTTTAAAGCTATTCATTATTTTTTTCCTCCTTTAATATTTAATATTATAGCATTAAAATTTGTTTAAAGTAATCTGATTTTCTCCTGTTACTCTAAACCTACGGTATATATTATAGCACAATTCTAACCTCTGTTCAATGTAGAAAATTAACCAATAAAGTAACAATTCTAACCTTTTATGGCCATAATCTTGATTTTTTCAACTTTTCTAAATAAAAACACCCAAGCCTTCGCTTGGGTGCTTTAAGTAGCCTTATGTCATTTATGCCTCAGAACCTGCAATGGTGCTTTCAATGATGGAGTTGATGAGATCCTTGTTTGCGGCAAAGTCGATCTCGGGAGTAGACTCACCGGCAACCCACTTGTTGAAGTTCCAGCAAGCGGTCTTAGCAAGAGCGGATTCGGATACCGACCAATAAGCCATATAGGATGTGGTCACGTTATACTTAACGGCATCCTTAAGGGTCTGGATGGACTCATTATCCTGGAAGTAAGCCTGAGCGTCAGCCTCAAGCTTCATGGCCTGCTCGGCGGTGCTCATGCCGTAGGTGGGGCACAGATAATAGCTCAGGCACTGTGCTACGCCCGCGGGATTAGCGTGGCCCTTGAACATGCAAAAGGGGGTCGCCCAGTTCTTATCGGATGCATACTCGGTTGCATCGGGTCCCTTGGGGGGAAGAATGATACCAAACTCAAAGCCCTCTATATCACTGAACTGAGGTACACGGTTTGCATAGGTGATCATCATAGCGGCAGTACCGTTCTTAAAGAGATTACCCTCGGCCTGGTTAACGCCACCCTCGGTATAAACGCTGCCGTCGGTCTTGCACATATCAAGGAAGAAGTTGTACGCCCTAAGCGCCTTGTCGGAATCAGCGCTGAACTTGGGAATGCCGTTTGCGTCGGGAGTAAGAATAGATCCGCCGTTTGCGGCAACAAGAGCCGCCTGAATAAGACCGTTCTCACCAACGATGGTGCCGTATACGCCCTTATCTGCATCTGTGCAGGCAAGTGCTACCTCACGGAACTTGTCAAAGGTCCATTCACCGTTCTTATACCAGGTGTACATATCATCTGCGGTGTATCCGCCGTTACTGATAAGGTTCTTGTTAAAGAAGGTCACCATGTTAACTGCAGCTGCACCCCAGCCCTCATCATAGGGATATGCAACGTAAAGCTTGCCGTTGTAGGTACCCATTGTCTCAATAGCGCCCTGATCCCAGAAGTCACCGTTGTCGATATTGGTGTACTTCTTATACTGGTTGATATCCTCAAAGTAGCTGCCGACCACGCTTCCGCCGTAGCCAAGTATCTGGGGAATGGCGAAGGGTCCGCCCATATGGAAGATATCGGCAATGGGCTCTCCTGCCGCCGCAGGCTGCATTGCGGCATTTATCCAGTCGCCGCTGTTGGGGTTTGCTACCCATGTAACGGTTACGTCGTAATCGTTCTGGAACTTTTCCCAACGTGCTCTGCCCTCTTCGGTACCGTCCTCGATCCACTTATTCTCGGTGGTGTTGCTCCAAACGAAAATACGGTATACGTCACCGGGCTGCATCTTTACCTCCCCGGGCTTTGTAGGATCGATCACCTCAGTAGGCCCGCCCGAAGGAGCCGGTGTGGGATCTCCGTCTGTAGGAGTCTCAGGGTTCTGACATGCACAAAGAAGCACTGCACAACTCAGAACACAAAGAATCGCTACCAAAATGCTCTTGATGTTTTTCATTATTTTACCTCCTTAAATTATAATATAAACATCTATATATATTATACTAAACTCATATCACAAAAGTAAATAGAGAATACTAACCAAAATGTGCACGATTCTAACCTCGGTCCGTGCATTATGTTAACTTTTTGGCATCTTTTCCCATTTTAAGCCCCTTTATATCTTTAAAAACACAAACAGACTTAAGCTTAATGTGCCTCGACGCAAGACTTATCAAATATCGGCACAGCACTTTTTTGATGTCCTTTTTTGTCGGATGCTGACTTATTTTGTCAAAATATGTGACGATCTGTCCTTTCTCGGTTGACAATTCGTATACAAGATGATATCCTTACTACCGAGGTGATTTTATGTTTCCGCAACGCCTTAGGCAATGTAGAAAACAAAAGGGAATGTCGTTAAAGGAGCTTGCCGCACAGTTCGGCTTAAGCCACTCCACTCTTTCAAAATACGAGACGGGCTCTCGCCATCCCGACCCCGATACCATAATAATGCTTGCCAAATACTTCAACGTTTCCACCGACTATCTGTTGGGGCTCAGTCCCATCCCCGACGGCGGTCTGCTTGCGGTCAACTCCGACCCGCTCCCACCCGATGCTCAGCGCGAGCTGGACAGCTACGTGGAATATCTGAAGGAAAAATACTGTAAAAAAAGCTGATGCGGTCAAGTTTGTAATAAGTTACAGTTTTTCTTGTATAGCTTTGGGTGTCCTTCACCCCCTCCGCCTGTTGCAATCCGTTCACTTTTCTGCTATATTATATATGCAATAAAAGTGCAAACAGTTTACATACGGAGGTTAAATTTAAAAATGATTTTTTCCATAACGGAAAATAAAGCAAGAGAGCTCTCGGTCACGCTTGCCACCGAGCCTCTGCCCCAAGGTGTCAGGTCGGTGCTGCTGTCGCGATGCGGCGGAGCAGTGTCGGTCTCATCAAGCGCGCTTGATCCCATCACCGCTTGCCTTACCCATGCGCTGGATCTGGGAATGTACGTCCAGCTCATAAACGGGAAGGAAAACGGCTATTTCTTAAAATACGCCGTTTCACTGCTTCCGCAATACGAGAGGGAGCTTACCGTGCTCAGCCACACCCACGGGTCAAAAAACGCAGCTCAAAACAGCAAAAAACCGAAAGGAATTAAATAATATGGATCTTACCGCACTTAAGAACAAAAAAGGCTTTATATGCGATATGGACGGAGTTATCTACCACGGCAACAAGCTTCTTGACGGAGTCACCGAGTTCGTCTCCTGGCTGCAGAGGGAAAATAAGCAGTACCTCTTTCTTACCAACTCCTCGGAAAAGACCCCAAAGGAGCTCAAGCAAAAGCTTAAGCGTATGGGCTTGGACGTGGATGAATCCCACTTCTATACAAGCGCTCTGGCTACCGCTTCCTTTTTAAAGCAGCAGTCACCCGGCACCCGCGCCTACGTTATAGGCGATGCAGGGCTTATCAACGCTCTCTACGATGCCGATATCACCCTCGACGACGTTAACCCCCACTACGTGGTAATAGGAGAAACACGCAACTACAACTACGACGCAATACTCAAGGCGGTAAAGTTCGTCAATAACGGTGCAAAGCTCATAGCCACCAATACCGATATGACCGCGCCAAGCGAAAACGGCATCATCCCCGCCTGCCGAGCCTTAGTTGCCCCCATCGAGCTCGCAACCGGCAAAACAGCATACTACCTGGGCAAACCCAACCCCCTCATGATGCGCACCGGCATCTCCCTGCTTGGCTGCGACAGCCGCGACGCCGTCATCGTGGGCGACCGTATGGACACCGATATCATCTCGGGCATAGAATCCGAAATAGATACCGTCCTGGTGCTCTCGGGCGTAAGCGACGAAAACACCCCCAAGCTCTTCCCCTACCGCCCCAAATATATCCTTAACGGCGTGGGCGATATCTGCAGATAACGCTAAAATTACATACAAAAGGACGAGACCGAACATGTCTCGTCTTTTTTATCCGCTTCCTTTACCTCACGCCGCAGCGTTCATCCATCCCAAAGGAATAATGTGAAAAAAAGCGCCCCACAGGACGCTTCTTAATTATTTATACTTTATTAAATTTTATTGCACCCCTCATGTTCAACGCGCCTTGTGCGTCGAAGGAAAAAACCGCAAGATGAATGCTTCGGTTCAACCTTACTATAGTCCGGCATAAAGCGTTTAGATTCTGCTATTTTGCAAGCAAGTGGAGGAGACGTACTTAAGGTACGTCGCACGACACGCGTCGAAGGAAAAAAGTGCAGAGACAGTGCTTTAGAACACCTTGACTATGATCCGTTATAAAGTGCCATAATTGTGGTTTTCTTCCGAGCAAGCCGCGGAGGCGTATTTATAATACGCCGCACAAGGCGCGTCGAAGGAAAAAACCGCAAGGATGGTGCTTTAGGACGGATCAACTCTTTCCGCCAACAGTAATACTACTAATCCTTATCATAGGCTGACCTACGTTGGTGGGTATGCTTCCGCTTTCACTGCCGCACATGCCCTGTGCCATGGTCATGTCCTTGCCTACCATGTCGATGTTAAAGAGGATCTCGTTGCCGCGGCCGATAAGGGTGGCTCCGCGCACGGGGGTGGTTATTTTACCGTTTTTGATGAGATATCCCTCAAGCACGGCAAAGTTGAACTCGCAGGTTACGGGGTTTACAGAGCCTCCGCCCATCTTGGCGGCGTAAAGTCCGTCATCAACAGAGGCGATAATATCCGCATTGCTGTCCTGACCTGCGGCGATATAGGTATTGGTCATGCGACTGGTGGGAGCAAACCTGTAGGACTCTCTGCGTCCGCTTCCGGTCTGCGGCATGCCCATACGGCGCGCACCGAGCTTATCTATCATGTAGCTGTTAAGAATACCGTCCTTAACAAGGGTGATGCGTTGTGTCCTCTCGCCCTCGTCGTTTACGTTGAGGGAGCCCCATTCGCCGGGAATGGTTCCGTCATCGTAAGCGGTGACCTTGCTTGAGCCGATGGCCTGACCCATCTTACCGCAGAATACCGAGTTACCCTTGGCAACGCTGGTGGCCTCAAGAGAGTGTCCGCAGGCCTCGTGGAAAATAACTCCGCCAAAGCCGTTATCCATAACCACGGGCATGACCCCCGCAGGACAAAGGGGCGCATGAAGCATGGTGACCGCACTCTTTGCCGCCTCGGTGCCAAGAAGAGCAAAATCAAGGGTACGCAAAAACTCGCTTCCCGCGTGCGCTCCGGGCGACTGGGATGAGGACTGATTCTCGTTTCCGCTTGATGCCACGGCAGCTACGTTGAAGCGGCAGTATGCGCGCTCATCCTCAACAAAGAGCCCCTCACTGTTTGCAATGGTCACCCTCTTGAAAATGTCGCTTATTCCGGAATTTACCTGGGATATCTCACTGCTGTATCCCCTTGCCGCCGCCTCTGCGGCGCGCAGACAATCGGCCTTAAAGGCTATATCGCCCTTACCGCAGGGAATGACGATGGGGTGTATCCTTTCTATATATGTAGGATGAAGCACTATATCGGGGATGTTACCCTGACCCGAAAGTGCCGCGCAAACGCTGTCTGCAAGAGCCATAAGACCGTTTCTTGAAAGGTCGTTTCCATAAGCGTAAACACAGCGGGTGTCCTTGAGTATGCGCAAGCCAACACCGCGGGAGCGCGCACTTACGGCGGTCTCTATGCATCCGTCGGATAAGGCGATATTCTGGCTTACCGTATCCTCAAAATAAAGCTCGGAAAAATCCGCACCCGTTCTGAGAGCACGCGCAAGCACCTCGCTTAACAAGCTTTTATCAAGTTCCATTGTTTTTCTCCTTAATTTCATCGTTCCTCAAAAATTTTCCGATGTTATTATCCCAGCATTGCAATTGCGGCGTCAAGACGCGCAAGGGTCTCCTTCTTGCCAAGGATCTCGGCAAGCTCCACCGCACCGCCTGGAGTGCTGGGCAGACCCGAGAGCGCCACTCTTGCGGGCCAAAGCACCTGACCGTTCTTAAGTCCGTTGTCGGCGGCAAGAGCAATAAGACAGTCGTGAATGGACGTACCGTCAAAGCTCTCAAGCGCACTAAGTGCATCCCTGCAAAGAATGAGGGCGTGATGTGCTATCTCCTTGGTGAGCTTGAACTTTTTATGCAAATAGAGATCCGTATCGTGAGGCGCAACCACGGGCAAAAACTCCACCATTGCGGGGATCTCGCTCAGCACCTCGGCGCGGGTGTGCAGAAGCTGCGCTATAAGCTTATAATCGTACTTATCCTTTGCCACCGACTTATCAAGCCACGGGGTGGCAAGGGCCAGGAACTCCTCAAAGGGAAGGGCCTTGATGTACTCTCCGTTCATCCATCTTAATTTAAGGGGATCAAACAGCGCGGGGGATTTGCTTACCCCGGAAACGTCAAAGGCGTTAATGAGCTCCTCGCGGGTAAATACCTCCTGATTGGTTCCGGGATTCCAGCCAAGCAGAGCTATATAGTTGAGCACGGCATCCGAAAGATACCCCTTTGCGATAAGGTCCTGATAGCTTGCATCGCCGTTGCGCTTGGAGAGCTTATTGTGCTGATCCTTCATGATAAGGGGCAGATGCACGTACGTGGGCTCCTCCCAGCCAAAGGCTCTGTAGAGCAGAGTGTATTTTGGAGTACTGGAAAGATATTCGCTGCCGCGCATAACGTGAGTGATGCCCATAAGGTGGTCGTCCACCACGTTTGCAAAGTTATAGGTGGGAAGACCGTCGGTCTTTATAAGCACCATATCGTCAAGGGTGTCGCAATCCACCGTGATGGTGCCAAAGACCGCGTCCTCATAGGTAACGCTTCCTGTGGTGGGCACGTTCTGACGAATGGTAAAGGGCTCACCCGCCTCGACTCTGCGCTTTGCCTCTTCAAGCGGAATGCTGAGGCAATCCTTTCCGTATTTATATGTGATGCCCGCCTCAACAGCCTGCTGTCTTTTTGCCTCTATCTGCTCGTCGGTGCAGAAGCAGTAGTATGCCGCCCCGCTCTCCACAAGCATTTTGGCGTACTCCATGTAGATGCCCTTACGCTCAGACTGAACGTACGGGCCCACCCCGCCGTCCTTGTCAGGGCCCTCGTCCCAATCAAGACCGCATCTTTTGAGGGTGGAAAATATCACATCGCAAGCATCGGCAACGTAGCGCTCCTGATCGGTATCCTCAATGCGGAGCACAAAGTCTCCTCCGTTTTTCTTGGCGTAAAGATAGCCATAGAGCGCCGTGCGCAAATTTCCTATATGCATATACCCCGTAGGTGATGGGGCAAATCTGGTTCTTACCCTGGACATTTTAATTGTTCCTTCCTATAAGTGAATTTATATTTAGTATTATTATATTGATGATGTCTTTATCATCAGAACAGACCGCTTATTACTCCGTCCTCGGTAACGTCGATGTTGGTGGCGGCGGGCACCTTGGGCAAACCGGGCATGGTCATTATCTCACCCGTGAGCACCACCGCAAAGCCCGCACCTGCGGACAGGCGCACGTTTGCCACGCTTACCGTAAAGCCCTCGGGACGGGCAAGCAGTGCAGGATCATCCGAAAGGGAATACTGAGTCTTTGCAATGCAGATGGGAAGACCCGAGTATCCGTTCTTCTCCAGAGTCTCAATGCTCTTTAACGCAAGGGCAGAGAAGCTTACCCCGCTTGCACCGTAAACCCGCTTTGCCACGGCCTCTATCTTTTCCTTGATGCTGCTGTGCACGCTATAGGAGAAGCTTGCCTCTCCGCTTCCGATATCGCAAAGACGAACCACCTCGTCAGCAAGCTCAAGCGCACCCTTGCCGCCCTCGCCCCAGACGTTGGAATCTATCGCCTTTATTCCGTAGCTCTCGCAATATGCCGCTACAGCGTCGATCTCCTCCTTGGTGTCGCTTGCAAAGCGGTTAATGGCAACCACTACGGGCAGCTTATAAACACCGGTAAGGTTTTCTATATGCTTGCCAAGGTTTCCAAGTCCCCTGTTAAGTGCCTCAAGGTTGGGAAGCGAAAGGTCGGCCTTTGCCACTCCTCCGTGGGATTTAAGCGCACGTACCGTGGCAACAAGCACGCAGGCATTGGGGAAGAAGCCCGCCGTACGGCACTTGATGTCAAGGAATTTCTCCGCGCCAAGGTCTGCTCCGAAGCCCGCCTCGGTAACGCAGTAATCCGCAAGCTTAAGCGCGTAATCGGTGGCAATAATACTGTTACAGCCGTGCGCAATGTTTGCAAAGGGTCCGCCGTGAATAAGCACGGGGGTTCCGATAAGGGTCTGTACAAGGTTGGGCTTTAACGCATCCTTCAAAAGAGCACACATGGCGCCCTGAGCGTTTATCTGGCGTGCAAGTATGGCCTTGCCCTCGCGGGTATAGCCCACAACGATGCTTCCCAGACGCTCCTTAAGGTCGTTTATATCCCTGCTCAGGCACAGCACCGCCATTATCTCGCTTGCCGCGGTAATGTCAAAGCCGTCCTGACGGGTAACGCCGTCGGTGCGCTTGCCGTTTCCGTCTATGACCGAGCGAAGCTGACGGTCGTTCATGTCAAGACAACGCTTCCAGGTGATATTCTTTAAGTCAAATCCAAGCTCGTTGCCGAAATATATGTGGTTGTCCACCATTGCCGCAAGCAGATTGTTTGCCGCAGTGATGGCGTGGATATCCCCGGTAAAATGAAGGTTCAGATCCTCCATGGGCACTACCTGGGAGTATCCGCCTCCCGCCGCGCCCCCCTTGATGCCAAATACAGGGCCCAGCGAGGGCTCGCGCAGAGCCGCAATTACGTTGTGGCCTCGAAGCGCCATGGCGTCGGTAAGTCCTACGCTTACCGTGGTCTTGCCCTCTCCCGCAGGGGTGGGGTTGATGGCGGTTACAAGAATAAGCTTACCCTTGCGCGCCTTGCCCTTAACGCAGGCGTCCGACAGCTTTGCCTTGTAATTTCCGTACAGCTCAAGGCCCTCACGGTCTATTCCCGCCTTGTCAGCTATTTCTGTAATGTGTTGCATCTTCGCTTCCTGTGCGATCTGGATATCAGTTTTCATACTATTCGGCTTCCTCTCTGATTCTTTTATTATATTTTTTCATCTCTTGCTCCGCCCCTTGATCTGAAAACTCGAAAAACCTCTGCTGCGCCAAAGCGTCGGGCAAATATTGCTGTGAAACGTAATGATTTTTATATTCGTGGGGATATTTATATCCCTCTCCGCTTCCAAGTGTCTCGTGTCCCTTATAGTGAGTATCCCTTAAATGCTTGGGCACCTCCACCGTCTCGGCGGCCGCCGCCCACGCCGCATGCACCGCCAAAGCACTGTTGCTCTTGGGCGCCGCACAAACGTACGCTATGGCTTGACCAAGATTTAACAGACACTCGGGCATGCCTATCTTCTCCACCGAGATAAGCGCCGCCTGCGCCTGAAGCATCGCCATTGGGTCTGCAAGCCCCACGTCCTCGGATGCATGCACCATAAGCCTTCGGGCAACTATTCGGGGATCCACCCCCGCACGAAGCATTCTGCACGCCCAGAAAAGCGCCGCATCCACGTCGCTTCCGCGTAAGGACTTGCAAAATGCCGAAAGATAATCGTAAAACGTGGATTCATCACAGGCAATGCTCTTTTGCTGCAACGATTGCTCCGCCGCCTCAAGATCCACCGTTATCCGCCCCTCAAAGTCGGGCTTCTGGGACAGCACCGCAAGCTCAAGACCGTTGTACGCCGCCCTTATATCCCCGCCCGAGGAGTACACAAGATGCTCAAGCGCATCCTCACTTACCTCAAGGAGCATATTGCCAAAGCCCCGCTCGCGGTCCTCTATCGCCCGCCTTAAGCCCCTTTTGATGTGCTCAGGGGTAAGTGGATAAAACTGAAATATCATGCACCGCGAAAGTATCGCGGGGGTCATTGCTATGTTGGGATTCTCGGTCGTAGAGCCTATCAGCCTGATGGTGCCGTCCTCCATCGCGGGAAGCAGAGCATCCGATTGTGCCTTGCTCCACCTATGACACTCGTCAAGCAAAAGATAGGTCGCCCTGCCGTAAAGCCTGCTGTCCTGCCTTGCCTGGGTTATTATCTGCCTCACCTCTGCAACCCCCGCAGTAACTGCGTTGAGCTGCTCAAAGGATGCATTGCAGCTTGATGATATTATTTTTGCAAGGCTGGTCTTTCCGCATCCCGGAGGGCCGTAAAAAATGCAGGAGGTCAGCCTGTTTGCCTCAATTGCCCGACGCAAAAGACAACCCTCGGCAAGCAAATGCTCCTGACCCAAAAACTCATCAAGGCTTTTGGGACGCATCCTCTGGGCAAGAGGCGCCATATCCTCCCCGTTTACCATGTCAAAAAGATCCATTTCGTACCGTCCGTATATTAATTCATTTTATATTATATCACAACTCTCTCCCCTTTTCAATGGGAAAACATAAATTTGTTCATATTTTTCCTCTCTTTTAACCTCCGACTCCCCATCCCGCATAAGACGCAACACCATCCCGCAACAAACAGCATAAAAAAAGCGTCCTCTCGGGCGCTTTCTTATTTTTTTATTTTGGCAGATCCTGCTCAAGTATCGGAAGCGGGTCGATTTTTCTAACATTTTCTATGATTAGATAATCCCTTATGTTTTCGGAGCTTATCTCGCCATACTTTTTGAAATCGTCATTATAAATTCTTTTATCTACCTTGTAGTCGATGATAAACCAGTTACCTTCCGCAGTATAAACTACAGTATTATAGATAGCACCGGTGGTTCGCGAAAGAAAAGGGTCGGGTCCGGTTTCAGTTGGTCTCTTTGGTTCTACTGTTAAGACATACATAACCCACGGATCATATACTTTATCTGCAGTGGGATAAATTGCAACAACATCAGCTAGCGAATTTTCGCCTTTTTTCAATGAGGATACTTGGTCGTCGGTTACTTTTGGTACATTATCGGATGCAGGCACAATAAAGTAATAGTCCTCCTTAACCAATACACCTTTTTCTGTGTCTGTATAAAAACTAAATAAATAATATTGATTGTCAAATTTGTGAATACTATATAACGAATCGCTAGTATATCGCATACACTCTATCGGAAACGCTTTATTAATATTATCAAGCAAATCATAATCCCATGCAATCGGACTTATATAAGCACAATAATTGTCATGACAACGTCGATAACTTTTTAAGGAATTCATATGTGTAAATATATAATTACTCATTTCCTCAGTTGTAAAGCTTTGATCAATTATATATTCATAATCAATTCTTAAATCAGTTTTGTTTTCTATCGGCTGATTCACATTATTACACCCAATAAAACTAGTTAGCAAAATAAATAGTGCCATTACGATTATCGTATTCTTCATTCGAATCACCTCTAACTGATTGATACAGCAAAATAAATTGTATCACTATTGTAAAAATTAGTTCTGTCCATTTCGTACCGTCCGTATATTAATTCATTTTATATTATATCACAACTCTCTCCCCTTTTTCAAAATCAGGCATGCTTGTAAGCGCATTACTATGGCTTTTCTCCAAATATTTCAAACATATCATAATAGACCTTATCTCTGTTTGGATATACATATTCGCCGAAATGTATTTTGCTGAAATATTTTTTTATATTATCGCACTTATACGGCACCGCAAAGCGATCGTAAATTATGCCGTTTTTTTCAATGGCCATAACAATATATTGCTCTCCTACTGCGTACATGTTTCCGAAGCAATTATGAACGAGATATAGCTTCTCCGTCTCTTTTATCAGTTCGGTTTCATACTCTCCCTCAGGTAACTCACACTTTTTCTTTTCGTCAAGCTCATTCATGGATACATCAAAAATCATGTCGCCATCTGCGTGATATACCTTTTGAAAATATTCACGCTTTTCTGCAGGGTCACGAAAATCAAAAAATGCACTTGTTTGCATTGCATAGGTTTTGCCGATATCCAGCGTAAAATTATATTGGTATTTAATATCTTCCACGGTATAAGTTATCTGGGTATATCCACTGTCCCAGCTATAATTGTGCCTGTGGCAAAGAAAATTTTGGGTCTGCTCCACGGTTATCAGCATGGTGATAACGTTGCCGTTCGTGCTTTTATAATACTCTATAGCTTCGTCATAGGTTTTACTTTCAAAATAACCATCTCCTCCTAATAGATGGCCATAAAAAGCATAAGCTTCCCACATATCCATCCTTTTAGCCTCGGACGGTATCGGTGTGTCTAACGCTTGGGAAGCGCCACAGCCCGATAACAGTAGCAACGCCAATAAGATAAGCAACCATAGTTTTTTCATAACTTAACCGCCCCATTTATTTTTAAGATTGATCTTATCAATAATTGTAGGTTGCATAGATACCGTACGGGTTATGTTTGACTGATTCATTACCGATGCCACACAATCCGCTGTCGCAAAGTTGCCATATCCTCCGGTCACATCAGCAATATAATCACTTGTGGGATGGCTTAATTGAAGAACATGCCCCATTTCATGTGCCAATACCTTTCTTATAAGATTCTTATTACCACTGCTTATATCATATGCTAACCGCATATCATTCCTTCCCCGATCTCGAACCGCCAAAGACGTTATATGATACTAACCGTTTCCCCGGTTTACTTACCACCGCACCGTGAGCTTCAAGCTATGCGCGGGTCAAGGTCTCGGTAGGTCTTGATCGGGTAATATGGGTGAATCGTTTCCCAAGGCTATTGCGGAGGGAATGAACATGGCAATAACCAACAGAATAAGTACTGCGGAAATCAGTCTCCTGCAAAATCGCTTTGCGGCTTGTGCGGGGTGACTGATTCGTTTTGTCAAGCGCAAAGCCTCCTATATTTAATTTTTGCAAAAATTTCCTTTTTTCAGTTTTATTATATCACCGAGCAATTCCAAAGTCAATATTTGTTTGTAAACGTTTTGTGAAGATTGAAGCCGTTATAATTATGCATTTTGGTTAATAATTATGCAAAAATATAGGACAAAAAGAAACAGCGCGAAAAAACACCTGTTTTTTGATGCTTTTTCGCGCTTTTTTTGCGCATTTTTACACTTTTTTAAAGGGATTTTTACTATGCATTTTTATGCAGAGCATTTTTATGCTTTTTCAAGGGTGAGTGTGCACTCATCACCGCAGAGCTCCACGTTAAAGGTGAGCTCCCAGCCGTCGTCCGCAAGGAATGCCTGCTTGAAATCACTTCGGTTTTGGCTCTGGTCAAGGCAGAATTGCTTATCGCCCTGCTTAACAAGCAGCTTATAGCCATAGGGTGAGGACAGTCCGCTGAAGGTGACCGCGGCGTAAGAAAGTCCACCAAAAAGGCGTAAGACCGCCCTGTCGCGGGCACATTTGACCTTTACGGGATAATCTCTTACCACCTCTCCCTCAACTGCCTCGGGGGTTATTTTGCCCACCGTTGCATAGCGATGAGCAAGGCGCCAGGTGTCAAATTCATCCTCCGGGAAGGAGCGCAGTATCCGGCTGGTACCGTAATAATAATGCTTTTTAATGGGCAGATTTATATACTCCACGCACCCCGAAATACGGCTTCCCGCCGCTATTTTTCCGCTTTCAAGGCACAGCTCCATAGCAATGCAGGGAACGTTGAAATCCATTGTTCTGTAAAGGCTCACCCTAGGCTTTTCCACCCTTTTACCGTTGACCTCCCCATCAAATGAGCGCAACAGCAGCGCTCTGTTTGCCACGGGGCCGAACTTGCAATTGTTTGTATTGGTCATCCTTGCGCCAAGGCAGGCAAGAAACAGTCCCTCGCCCGGCACGGTTATGGGGATCTGCCTACCCCCTACGTATCCTGCCTCACCCAAGGGGGCATCAAACTCGCCGCTATAGGTCTTGCCTTCAAGCTCAAAGGAGATGGGACCGTCGTTATTACCTATACAGATTCGAGGATAATCGTTATCGTTATAATGATCCGCACCAAGCTGATACAGCACAAAACGGGAGTAGTCCACATCCCTTTTAAAGGTATATTCAAAGCTGTGGATGGCGCGTGAGCAGTCGTCGGTGCGTGGCAAGAAGGCGGTAAAGCGGCAGTCCACGGCATCATCGCCCGTGGTGGCGGTATGTATCACCTGACAGAGATTCGGGCCCTGATTTCTGAAATACGATCGCACGTTTTTAAGGGGTATGCTCTGCCCCTCCTTTTGGCACAAAATAAAGTTTCCGCCGCCGTTACAGCCCGTCCATTGATATTTTTTGGAGTTTATATCGTTTTTGGTATACACGGTCAGAGGCCTGATATCGTCTATAAAGGCTCTGCCGTGTGAGGTCTCGGCATCGTAGCAGAAGGCCTCGCCGAAGGAGCCTATTGCCGAGCTTTCCCATAGCTGATATGCGCCGCCCCATCCCGCAAGGCAAAGCTGAGAATGGCTTGCTGACCAAATGGTTCCCCAGGTGGCAAACAGACAGTTATACTCAAGCTCCACCCTTTCGTGTGCCCTTACGGGGATATTACACCAGCCGTGAAGCCACGGGCCCTCAAGATGGCGGCGCGGATCGTTTGGTGCGGCGTAGAAAACGTCGTCGGAGCGGGAGGCATCGGAGTGCATGCGGTGCCAATTCTTGCTCAGCTGTACCCTTATGCCGCAGGGCTCGCCGCCAACCCTACGCAATATGGGACACACTCCGCTTGTGGAGAAGCCCTTATCCTTATAGAAGCATACGGGCAAAAGAACGTCGGTATCGGTGGGGTTTTCAAGGGTCACAAGCACTCGCTCAAAATGTCTGCGATGCTCGGGGAGATTAAAATCAAGATATCCGTTAAAGCTCTCATCGTATCCTCCTCCCCTTGATGAGCACGGAGCAATGCCGTCGGTGACTATGCGCACGCATCTGCCTTGAGCGCTACTGTTAAGCAGAGCTCCGCTATTCATCTCGCGGGCGGTAAGCCTTATCCGCTTGATGGCGTCGTACTCCTCCGCTTTGCTTGCAGGCAGAAGATCTATGGAAAATCCGCCGTTAAAGGCATCCCTTTTAAGAAGCTGCGGCTCTCCTACAAGGGTGAGCACTCCGTCCTGCCATTGGGGTGTGCAGCCGTCAAACGCCACCGTCATTTGGTCAAAATACACCTTGTCACGTGTTATCCGCTCAAGCTTAAAGGGAAGCTTTAGGCTAAGAGACATGGCAAAGCCCTCTATATCCCTTAGCGAATGCGCACTGAGAGAAACGGTGCAAAAGCGCGGCATTGCGGATATCTCCATCCTACCCTTGATGCTCAAGCCCTCAAAGGTATAATACATAACGTCCATACTGCAGCGGCACGAGCCCATCTCCAGTATCCTGCTGTGCGCGCCCCACATATCTATCTGCTCAAGAGCCGTGCATTTGTGCTCTTTTCCGTTTACAAGTGCACCTACAGCGCTTGAGATATCGGGCAAGGCGTCTATCTCGGCATTGTCGCTTTCCGATGCCGTCTCCTCGGTGGACGGTGGGAGATTGCCGAATTTTTTAAGCGAGCCACTCAAATTATCATAAGCCATGCCGTAGCGCGAAGCACGAAAATACATATTGTGACTTCCTTTATTAAATCCGTCACGCCACCACATGAAGACAAAATCCTTATTCATTCTGTTGCACCTCTTTTATATGCTTGATACGTTGATATAGTATCACATTTACATTTTTAAGTACATACACAATTATAAGAAAAATCTACACAATTCTAACCTTTTTAAAAAATGACCACCCAAAAGAGTGGTCATAAAATGCTTATTTATAATAAAAATACTTATAAAATATCGGGTACTCTGCCAGGAACTGACTCAAACGAGTGCGGGTCTTGGAGCCCGGGTCATTTATAAGAAAGCCCGATGCGGTAAGGGAGGAGTTGCCGTCGTATCCGGTTATCACCACCCAATGCTGCTTGCCCGCACTTGTTTTTGCACCGATCAGTATGGGCTTACCGCTTGCAAGCTTTTGGTATATACCCTCAAGATAGCCTGCTTTACTTGTCACCGCCACGAAATTACTTGGCCAGTACACGTTGCCGCTTGAGGTATATTTAAGCCTTTTTGCCATTTGGTCGGGGTAGATGCTTTCCCCGGTTCTGTAGGATTCCATCATGGCGATGCCCGTGGTGGCGCATCCTACGTATCTCATAAGCTTGCCGGACGAGCCTAACGTCACGCTTGCCCAACGGGAGTCGGCCTGCTTATAGCTTGGAACCGAAAGCCTTACGGTACGCTTATCCGAAGCATCCTCAAGATATTTACTGCTTACGTATCCCGTTTTGTTGCCGCTATAGAGCACTCTGCTCCAGCCGTTTTGCTCCCAAAGGACTATTACCTCCTCGCCGTTTTTGAGGCTTGCGACCCTTGCATACGACTCTCCCGCGCCGCTTCGCACGTTAAGGCTTCCCCATGAAAGCCTTACCCTTCTTTCCTCTGTGTCCATTGGCGTTATGTAGCTTGCATGGAGATATCCGAATTTCCCGTCGCTGTACTCTGCGTACCACCACGAGCCGCTTTTGGATATAAGAGTGACGTATTCTCCCCTTTTAAGGGACGCCACCACCCTTGATGAGGTGCTCGCCTCGCTTCGCACGTTAAGGCTGCCCCACGCAGTACTTACTTGACCCGCCTGCTCGGCGCTTGCCAGGACGGGAAGCATTATGATAATTGCAATGCACAGTAATGCACCCTTTAATCTTGATCTCATTTAATCACCTCTTGTCGTTTTATCACCTCGCCCTACGGCTTCGGTGCAAGGGTATTATATCATGACAAGACCAAAAAACGGACAGGCCAAATACTGGAGTCCTGAAACTGACAGTTATGGATGATGAATACAGATCAAAGACCGATCCGCGTTGCGGCTCGTCTTCTCCGACGAACCTTTTTCGTTGCCAAAAACAAAACCACCCTGTTGGGTGGTTTTGTTTTTGGCTAATAACCCTAATTTTGATACAAATGCATCCCTTTTTGAGGTTAGGGGAAAAGTGATTTTAGAGGGCGTTATGCATCACATTCGCCCAATAAATCTGGATTTAGGACTTTAAGTATAGTAGCATATCCCACAATTTTTGCACCTTCTTGGATATTGATTTTCTTGCCCACCCATAGACAATGTGGGTAAGCTTCAGGAGTGATAAAGGTGATTGTACCTTTTGCCGTGCCATTAGGAGCTACGGTTTGAACGTTATAATAGTGGTGGACACCGGTTGTCAAATAATTGCCTGTTACCAAATGCATAGGGCGATAGCCATCTGCGGCAGGATTCTTTCTTGTCCCGACAAATTCAAACATAACTTCAACATCCGGTTCTCGATTAAAAATTGTTATTTCCATACAATCACCGCCTTCGAGGGTATTGTATCATATTTTGCAAGGTAATTCAATAACTTTTCGCAATCTCGCGTCCCAATCACGCCGAAGGCGTGTATATCATCCGCAACTTGTTGCGGTATATCATCAGCCCGTAGGGCTGGATATCATCAAGCCGCAGGAGGATGCACGCTGGTGCGTGATGAGATACAAGGGCGGCTCGCCGCCCTTGATGATATCCACGACTGCGTCGTGATGATATACCAAGCCTGCGGCTTGGATAAAAAAAGTCGCATCCTATTGATACGACTTTTTTTGTCTATGGGTTACAAAAAAGATATTTGTAGCGGTTTATTTGAGATTAACCGCTCACAAAAAGACATTTAGCTATTTAGTTCCTTTTGCTTTTTTAATGCCGTTTCAAATGCTTTCGCAATACGAGCGGCAGTTTCTCTTCCGGTAGAATTGGTTTCCTCGTAGTGATTTTCACCCATGTCATCCGTTACCGTTTCAATATATGGTAGCTCATCGTTAAGCAAAAAGTCGCTTGGTGGAATGATATAACCGAGCTCATCGTTGCACAATCCAACAATCAAAAGACGTTCCACACCATAACGTGCGGCAATATGTTCAAGTGCTTCGGGATCACCATCGCTTAGTCCTTGACCACTGACGAGTTCAGGGAATATTTCACCC
>JAFXDC010000046.1 GCA_017516345.1 Clostridia bacterium
AAGGACGAAGAATCTTAACAATTCTCCGTCCTTTTCCTGTCGGTAGGCGTTGTTCCATTGGATACTGCTCTATCGCATGCACCTTCAAGAGTGCTTTTTTATGCAATTTCTTCGGAATTGATGGAAACGCCTGCGGCGTGATACGCCACGGGCGCAAGTGAAGTTTGCGTTTTTTGCAAAAACGCAAGATGCACCACGGGGCGCCCCGCCCACCCACCCCCCCCCTTGGCGCGCCCGCGCGCCTCGTCCTTACGGACATCGGCGCGCGGCGCCTTGCGCCTTCGCGCAAGCCGTGGCGGCTTCGCCGCCTCGGGCGCGCTTCTGTCCTCGGGGTGGAGTGCAAAGGAAGGAAAAACAAGCGTATTTGTATGTCCCCCGCGCCCGCGGGCGCATCCTTGCGGATGCACCCGCAGCGCGCTTGCACGCGTGCTTGCGCACTACTTGTGCAAGCGCTTTCGCCCCTTCGGGGCGAGGGCGCGCGAAGGTATTTGGGTGGTATATAACAGAAGATAGAATATAGGGTATTTGTATGCTTTAGTGAAGCTTGCGTTTTTTGAATAATAATACCCCACCCAAAACGGGCGGGGTAACAATATTTGCAATGCGATTTAATATCCTCAAGACAGATATCGCTTGATCTTACCTATATCGGTCCTCTCGAAGCTGAGCTTGCCCTTGAGCAGATCAAGACAAGCCTTTCCCTCAAGCTCGGGGGTAAAATCGTAGGAGCTTACTGAGAAATAACGGTAATGCTTCTCGGTGATCCCGTTTGCCATTATCGTCAGTTCGATACAACAATAAATTTGAGAAAAATAGTATCTCTGACGCTCTGTACAACCCTCAAAGGCGGAGTCGGGCAGTGTCAGATGCTCGTTAGTAACGTAGGCGTACCTTGCATCCATAAGAGTATAGCCCTTGGAGTAGCCAAGCTTACCGTTAAGCTGATTAAACGCGGTAACCGTAAAGCTCTCGTGGTAATCAAGCTCGGGAGGGGGGCTTGCACATCCGCTTAAAAGTGAGAGTGCCAATATTGCAAGCATGACGACGGATATCGTTGTTTTCAAAATATATCATTCCTTTTATGTCGGTATGGCGGGCGTTTTGGCTCGCTTTATTAATTATACAACATTTCTCTCAGGATTTCAACATGATTTATCTTATAAATCAACCATAAAAAGGTGATTTTACCCGTAAAAAAGCAAAATCCATTGACATGAAAATCAATAAAATATATAATTATATGGAATATTGTTTTATATCAGGAGTGAAATAAAATGACTGTTGATGAATTAAGAAATAAATGGCTTGCCTTTTTTGCAAGCAAGCAGCACGCTATAATAAGCAGTGCCTCTCTTATTCCCGAGAACGACCCCTCGGTGCTCTTTACCACCGCGGGAATGCATCCGCTGGTTCCCTATCTTTTGGGCGAAAAGCACCCCGCGGGAACCCGTCTGTGCGACGTTCAGAAGTGCGTTCGCACCGGAGATATTGACGAGGTAGGCGATGCAAGCCATCTTACCTTTTTTGAGATGCTGGGTAACTGGAGTCTTGGCGACTATTTCAAGAAGGAGGCCATTACCTGGTCCTGGGAGTTTTTGACCAGCCCCGAATGGCTGGGCATCGACCCGGACCGTCTTGCCTTCTCGGTATTTGCCGGCGACGAGAATGCTCCCCGTGATGAGGAGGCATATCAGTATTGGCTTGATTGCGGGGTAAAGAAGGAGCGCATCTTCTTCCTTCCTGCAGACAACAACTGGTGGTGGGCAGGCGCAACAGGCCCCTGCGGCCCCGACACCGAAATGTTTATAGACACCGGCAAGCCCGCCTGCGGCCCGGATTGCTCTCCCGCGTGCGATTGCGGAAAGTATCTTGAGATATGGAACGATGTTTTCATGCAGTATAACCGCACCGCCGACGGCAAGCTTTTACAGCTCAGCCAAAAGAACGTGGATACCGGTATGGGACTTGAGCGTACCATCTGCATCCTTGAGGGTAAGAAGAGCGTTTATGAAACCGAGGTCTTTGCCGATATCCTGGCCAAGATCAGCGAGCTTTCGGGCAAGAAATACGATGAGAGCGAGCAGATAATGCGCGCCTTCAGAATAATTGCCGACCACGTCCGTTGCGCAACCTTTATTATTGGCGATCAGCGCGGCGTAACCCCCAGTAACGTGGATCAGGGCTACGTTCTTCGCCGCCTTATCCGCCGTGCGGTCCGCTACGGTAAGCAGATAGATATGCCTGCGGGAAGCTGTGCAACCATCGCTCAGGTGGTTATAAATAAGTATAAGAGTGCATATCCCGAGCTTGAAGAGAATGCACAAAAGATACTCTCCGAGCTTCAGAAGGAGGAGGAGCGCTTTGCACGCACCCTTTCTCAGGGACTTAAGGAGTATAATAAGGTTGCCGCAAGGCTCAAAAGCGGAGACACCATTGACGGCGTGACCGCATTCCACCTCTACGATACCTTTGGCTTCCCCGTGGAAATGACCGTGGAGCTTGCCGCAGAGAATGGACTTAAGGTGGACACCGACGGCTTCAACGCCGCATTTAAGGAGCATCAGGCAAAGAGTCAGCTGGGCGCGGAGCAGCGCTTTAAGGGCGGACTTGCCGAGCAGACCGAGGATACCGCGCGTCTGCACACCGCGACCCACCTTCTCCATGCCGCACTTCGTAAGGTGCTGGGCAACGGAGTTGCACAGAAGGGAAGCAACATTACAAGCGAGCGTCTGCGCTTTGACTTCTCGTTCGACCGCAAGATGACCCCCGAGGAGATCAAGCAGGTAGAGGCACTCGTAAACGAGGCGATCGCCGCCGCGGCACCTATCATCTGCGAGGAAATGCCCCTTGAGGATGCCAAAAGCTCGGGTGCTATCGGACTGTTCGAGAGCAAATACGGCGAAAACGTAAAGGTTTATACCATGGGAGAGTTCTCCAAGGAGATCTGCGGCGGACCCCATGCAAGCAATACTGCCGATCTTGTTAACTTCAAGATAAAGAAGGAAGAAAGCTCGTCGGCGGGAGTAAGAAGGATCAAGGCGGTAATCAACGTAAAATAATGATACAGTTGCTGGACACCACCCTGCGGGACGGAGCACAAGGCTACGGCATAAGCTTCTCAAAGCAGGATAAATTGAGAATAATCAAGCTGCTTGATAAGCTCGGTATAGATATTATCGAGGCGGGTAATCCTGCGGCTTCAATTTCGGATGCGGAGCTTCTTGCTAAAAGCATTCCACTTTCTCACGCCCGTTTGGCGGCGTTCGGCTCCACCCGTCATAAGGATACCACCCCCCTGACCGATCCGTCCCTTAATGCCATTTTAAATACCGCCGCACCCGTTGCGGTGATATTCGGCAAATGCTCTCCCTCGGCAAGCGTGCAGGTAATACGCACCACCCCCGAGGAGAATCTGAATATGATCTTCCAAAGCGTGGAATACCTTACCAAAAACGGAAAGACTGTTATTTTTGATGCGGAGCATTTCTTTACAAGCTATGATGAGGATCCCGATTACGCTCTGAAGGCGCTTCTTGCCGCTCAAAGCGCGGGAGCTCAAAGCGTATGTCTGTGCGATACCTGCGGCGGAACACTTCCCGATCGCGCGGCAGAGGTGGTAAGAGAGGTCTGCAAAAGCCTAAGCATCCCGGTTGGCATTCACGCTCACGACGATTCAGGTCTTGCCACGGCGCTATCCTTAGCGGCGGTCAAGGCGGGCGCCACCTCGGTCCAGGGCACCTTAAGCGGCATCGGAGAGCGTTGCGGAAACGCCAATCTTTCCACCATCATTCCAAATCTGGTGCTTAAAATGGGTAAAAAATGCCTCGGAGGGGACCTTTCACAGCTTACGCGCACCACTCGCGCGGTTGCCGAGATATGTAATATATCACTGCCGGGCTCACTGCCCTTTGTTGGTAAGAATGCCTTTGCGCATAAGGCGGGTATGCACGTGGATGCGCTCAGCAAGCAAAAGGGCTCGTATGAGCACGTGGATCCCGAGATCGTGGGAAATAGCCGCAAAATACTGCTTAGTGAATATTCGGGCAGAGTGTCGGTGAGCAAAAAGCTGGAGGGGCTTGACCCGGAGCTTGCCAAGGATGAGGAGCTTGCACGTGAGCTCACCGCCGCCGTAAAGCAAATGGAGCATGACGGCTTCCGCTTTGAGGGCGCCGATGCATCCTTTGAGCTGCTTGCATTGCGTACAAAGGGATTGCTAAAGAACTATTTTACCCTTGATCTGTTTAAGGTGATGGAGGAGCAACCCTTCCTTGGAGCCTCCACCAACGCCTCGGCAATGGTGAAAATTACGGTTTCGGGTCAGAGCGAGATCAGCGCCGCCGAGGGAAGCGGACCTGTTGATGCGCTTGATAAGGCAATGCGCAAGGCACTGCTGGTGTTCTATCCCGCAATAGGCAGTATGCATCTGTCCGACTTTAAGGTTCGAGTGCTTGATTCGTCGTTTGCCACGGGCGCCAGCGTCCGCGTAATGATAGAGAGCTCGGATGGCGTCAGCTTCTGGTCCACCGTGGGCGCAAGCACCGACATCATTGAGGCAAGCACCATCGCCCTTGTAGATTCCATGATGTATAAGCTCTATAAGGACGAAAAATGTAATATGTAAAGCTGTAAAATATTTAAAGCGACGGTTTTTCCGTCGCTTTTCTTATATCCGCGCCTTGAGCGCGGCATAAGGAGCGCGTCCACGGACGCGCATTATTTTTTCGCGCCCTTCGGGCGCGCCCCACCCACCCACCCTCGCGCC
>JAFXDC010000047.1 GCA_017516345.1 Clostridia bacterium
AAAAAATGCTCTCAAACAACCCCTCAGTCAGCTTCTCTGACAGCTCCCCTTACACAGGGGAGCCTACCGCTGCGGCGGGATTGCTCAACGGCAAAAGCCTATACTGAACCACCCGCTTAGCGGGTGGTTTTCGGGAACCAATGAAAAAGCTCCGACGTTTCGTCGGAGCTTATGCTATTTGCTTATTTTAGAAAAACTGAGGAGGCTGATCGTTGATGGAATATTTATCCGACCCGTTCTCTTTATTATCCTCGTCTTTGGCATCGGGCTCTTGAGCGGGAGCCTCATTCTGCACGTCCCGGCTTGCCTCCTCGCACTCCGCGCCTTCGGGTGCGCTCTCCTGCTTATCTTCAACGATGGGGGGAAGCTCCTCGCCCCTTGTAAGAGCAAGGAACTCCTCGCCGCTTATCTTCTCGCGCTCAAGCAGTGCGTCTGCAACGCGGTGGAGCAGCTCAAGGTTCTCCTTCAGGATGGCGCGGGTGCGCTCAAGCTGAGCGTTGATGATATCGTGTACCGCCTGATCTATACGGGCGGCCCATTGATCCGAGAAGGACTTCTGGGAAGCGAAATCTCTGCCGAGGAAGATCTCGTTATCGTCGCCGCCCAGGTAGATGGGGCCGATCTCATCCGCCATGCCGTACTTGGTGACCATGGAGTGAGCAAGCTTGGTAAGGTGTCTGATATCTGCGGAGGCGCCCGAGGATATCTCGTTTAAAACAAGCTCCTCTGCAACGCGGCCGCCAAGGGACATGCAGATATCGTCAAGCAGATGCTGCTTACCGACGTAATCGCGCTCGTTTTCCGGACGGGTAAGGGTATATCCTCCCGCACCCGCGCGGGAAATGATGCTTATCTCGCTTACGTCATCACAGCCCTCGAGGCTGAATGCCACTACGGCGTGACCCGCCTCGTGATATGCTGTCAATTTTCTTGAATACTCACTGTATTTGTGGGACTTCTTTTCAGGGCCAAGGATGACCTTGGTGATGGAGTCCTTGATATCCTGTTGAGAGATCTGCTTCTTATTGCTGCGTACCGCAAGCAGGGCCGCCTCGTTTACAAGGTTTTCGATATCCGCACCGGTAAAGCCGATGGTGAGCTGAGCGATCTCTGCGGCGTTAACGTCGGGAGCAAGCTTTTTGTTGCGAGTGTGTACCTTGAAGATCTCCTCCCTGCCCTTAACGTCGGGCATGAGCACGTGAAGCTGACGGTCAAAGCGACCGCTTCTTAAAAGCGCGGGGTCAAGTATATCCACACGGTTGGTGGCGGCAAGAACTATGATGCCGCTGTTGACCTCAAAGCCGTCCATCTCCACAAGCAGCTGGTTAAGGGTCTGCTCGCGCTCGTCGTGGCCGCCGCCCATGCCTGCACCGCGGTGTCTGCCCACGGCGTCTATCTCATCAATAAAAATAATGCAGGGCGCCAGGCGCTTTGCCTGCGCAAACAGATCGCGTACGCGGGAGGCGCCGATGCCGACGTAGAGCTCTACGAAATCCGAGCCCGTGATGGAGAAGAAGGGAACGCCCGCTTCGCCCGCCACCGCCTTTGCAAGCAGGGTCTTACCCGTGCCGGGAGGGCCCACCATTAAAACACCCTTGGGAACGCGGGCGCCCATATCCGAGAAGCGCTTGGGGTCCTTAAGGAACTCCACGAGCTCCTGCATCTCTTCCTTTTCCTCCTCCGCACCCGCAACGTCTGCAAAGGTGACCTTGTTCTTGCCGTCATAGGGCTTGGCAGTGGCTCTGCCGAACTGAGCCGCCTTGTTGTTGGCGGAATTCATCTGACGGAAGAAGAAAAAGATTATAAATCCGCCGATAGCAAGCATTACAAGGTAGGGGAGCATTTGCTCAATAAATGAGGGCTCGGGCTTTGGCAGGAACTTCAGGGAGACCTTGAGCTTGCCGCTCTCCTTGTATGTGTTAGCCGTAGCCTCTATTTCTGCAATGGCATCATCCGTACCGCTGAAGCGGACGTAATAGTCGAAAGTGGTATCAATGCTGTCAAAATTGGTTTTATTCTTTGCTGCCAGAATAACGTCGCCGTTGGAATAAAGGGCAATGCCGTATATCTCTCCCGCCTCTATCTTCTGGTAGAGCTCCTCCTTGGAGCCAAGCTTTTTCTTATCCTCCATGCCCTTTGTTACCATAAAGAACATAAGACCCAAAACTGCCACAATAACCACAACGTATATTATTTTGGCTAATGGTTTTTTCTTCAAACCGTATACCTCCGAAAATATATCTTTTAAGCATTTTTTGATTATTAAAAATTGACCTATTAAGTATAACACAATTATTAAATAACTTCAAACGAAAATAAGCATTGTTTATAGAAAATTAATAATTGTAGTGTGCTTTTTTGCGCTGCAAGGTATAATATTATCAAACTAAGATAAAAAATACAAAAAAACAGAGCAATATTTTTGATAATCTGAAAAAGGAAAGATAAAAAATGCATTTTGCAAGGCAAAACTGTTGATTACATAAAGAAATTATGGTAAAATTTAAGTCGGAGAGGCAATGGCTCTCCCGCAAAGAAAGGTCATACGACAAGGAGGTATTACTATGGAAGGATTTGACCAAAAGACTGCCCAACAGATGCTTGATGCAATGAAGGAGGACGGGCTGTCTGTAAACATGAAGGTGATGAAGAGCATCGTTGCGGGTGCTCTTGAGGCCGAGCTTGAATATTTGCGCAAGGTGGGCATTCTTACCGCCAAGGGTGAGTTCAAGGACGGCGAATACGATGATGACGATGCATTTGATTTTATCACCGAGGAGCTTTGCAAAAAGCTTCCCGATTGCGATGCGTACGTCATAACCGATTATCTTGAGTATTATTTTGATTATCACGACCAGGTATTGACCGAAAACGGCATTCTGGAGTGGTTGTAATTTGAGTCTGTAGGCTTATTAAGCAAACAGATCGGTTCCGAGGATAGAAAATGGTACGCGCCAAGGTTGCAGAGGCACTTAAAAAAATGAATATAGAGCCAAATGCGCGCATAACCGTTGGTCTGTCGGGCGGTGCCGATTCGGTATGCCTGGTGCACTGTCTGCACTCTCTTGGCTATTCCCTCCGCGCCGTGCACGTTAACCACGGCATAAGAGGGGAGGAGGCGGCGCGGGATGCCGAGTTTTCCCGCGAGCTTTGCGCTCGCCTCGGTGTGGAATTCATCCTTGAGGAAAGGGATGTTCCCGCCTATGCGGCAAAAAAGCATCTTACAAGCGAGCAGGCGGCGCGAGAGCTTCGCTACGAGGCCCTTTTAAGCCATACCGTGGACCATCTTGCCGTGGCACACAATATGGGGGATCAGGCAGAGACCGTGCTGCTGCGGCTCATACGCGGAACCGGCATCGATGGGCTTCGGGCAATGAGCGCTAAAAGCGGCAAAATAATACGCCCCCTTCTGGAGGTCACGCGTCAGGAGATAGAGCAATATCTTGCTGAAAATGGGCTTGACCACGTTACCGACAGCACCAACGGCTGTGACGTCTACTCAAGAAATCTTGTGCGCCTGCAGATGATCCCTACCCTTGAAAGGATAAATCCCGCGGCGGTAGCAAGCATTTGCCGTGCCGCGTTGCTTGCGGGCGAGGATGCGGATTTCATAAGCTCCTGCGCAAGGGAATACGCCGACGCCATAACCGTCAGGGACGGAGCGGCCGAGCTTGACGTAAGCAGACTTGACGGACTGCATATCTCCATAGTCTCCCGCCTTTTGCGCATGGCGGTGGCAAGGGTGGACAGCCTCGTGGATATCGAGCGTACCCATATAAATGCCTGTCTTGAGCTCTTGAATGGCCAAAGCGGCAGGTCGGTGTCCCTCCCGAGGGGGATGAGAGCCACCTACAGCGGTAACACCCTGGTCTTTGGCAGGGACAGGCAAAAACGCGATTGGGAGATCCCCTTTAAGGAGGGAAGCTTCTGTCTTGGTGAGCTCACGGTCTCGGTGGGGGCAGTAGAGGAAATGTCGCCGCGGGACGGAAGAAGCGAATATATAGTGCTCCAGGATACGCGCGGCGTGGTGCTTCGCAACAGACGCGATGGGGACAGGATACGCCCCATCGGCGCATCGGGCGGAAAAAGCCTCAAGAAGTATCTGATAGATAAGAAAATACCTCTGCATCTGCGGGACGGCCTGGTGCTTGCGGCGCGGGGTGAGGATATACTTGCGGTGGTGGGGGTCACGGTAGGTGATTCCGTCGCAGTAGGCAAGAGCAAAGGAAAAATATATAAGATAACGGTAAGTTAGGAGAAGAAAAATGCAGCTACATAAGGATTGTAAAAGGATATTATACACTAAAGAACAGATAGCCGCTACGGTGGAGGCCCTTGCGGAGCGCCTTAATAAGGATTACGCGGGAAAGACCGTGCTGATGGTGTGCATACTTAAGGGTGCGTCGGTGTTTTACTGCGACCTTATCCGCAAGCTGGATTTTGATGTCCGTCTTGATTTTATGTCGGTGTCCTCATACGGTAACGCCACTGCATCAAGCGGCGCTGTGTGCATAAGGAAGGATCTGGACATTTCCATCAAGGATATGGAGGTCGTGGTGGTTGAGGATATCGTGGATTCGGGACTGACCATGAGCTATCTGATCGATAATCTCCGTGCGCGCGGCCCCAAGAGCGTCAATATCTGCACCCTTATGGATAAGCCCTCCCGCAGAAAGGCGGAGGTTGAGGTCAAATACTCGGGTATGGAGGTGCCGGATGCCTTCGTTGTGGGCTACGGTCTTGACTATGCCGAGAGCTACCGTAATCTTCCCTACATAGCCGAGCTCAAGGAGGAAATGTATAAATAGGTATTTGGCCCTTGTCGGCTGTAATTGAGTTGACAAGGGCCGCTTGATCAAATATAATTTCAAATACGTACCCGTAGCGAAGCTGGATATCGCGTCAGACTCCGACTCTGAAGCCCGTGGGTTCAAATCCCGCCGGGTACACCAAAAAGAAACGACAATTTTCTTTCGGAAGATTGTCGTTTCTTTTTGTTCTTTTCACTTTTCTCTTTTCATTCTTCTCTCTTCTCTCAAATTGTCGTTTCCGGAGAAAAGATAAGAGAGAAAAGAGAAGAGAAAAGGTAGCTTTGCTACGCAAAGCATTGAATTATGATTTCGATTGCTTACTCTCACTTGCTGAAGAAATTAAGAGAATACAAAATCAAGCAGTCGAGAAGTCCATTGTTGAGCCGCCGCTACGGTGATTACCGAAAGTGCGTCAGCCGGGATCTCGGCTGTTTTTTTATGGACTTTTCTTTTCTCTCAGAATGCCTCGGTCTGCGCCCCTGCGGCAGGATGAAAAAACGCCCCCGCTTTGATTAAGCGGGGACGTAAAAAGGAGAATAAAGGGGTTGTCAATTTTTAAAGAAGGCCACTACCACGGCGCCCGGGCCGGCGTGAGTGCCTATAACACTGCCCACCGAGGTGTAGCGCACTTGGGGCAGATTTCCCTCCCAAATGTGTCTGCTATCCTCGATGTACTTAAGTAAAAGGGCGTCCGAAATGCCGCTGTAGCCAAGCAGTACCGGCTTGCTGAAGTCGATTCCGCCCGCCTTGTCTATCTGTTGCACGAGCAGATTATTGCCCATCTTGGAGCCGCGTGCCTTGCCAAGAACGTTGATCTCCCCATCTATGATTGATAAGACCGGCTTTATGTTAAGCACTCCTCCGGCAAACGCCGCCGCCTTGGAGATGCGACCTCCCTTTTTGAGATATTCCAGGGTATCCACAAGGGCGACCACAATGATCTTTTCCTTCTCCTTGTTAAGGATATCGGCTATCTCCTTGGCACTCTTGCCCTTGTCAAGCAAACCAAACGCAAGCTCCACCAAAATGCCGCTTCCCATGGCGGCACTGGTGCTGTCTACAATATAAATGTTATCGTAGCCCTCCGAGGCCATCACGGCGCTTTGATAGGTGCCGGAAAATTTTGAGGCAAGGGTTATGACCACCGCCTCCTCTCCCGCCAGACGCGCCTTCTCAAATTCCTTGGCAAACGCCTCGGGGGTTGCCTGACTTGTGGTGGGCAGTACGTCGCTCTCTATAAGCTTTTCGTAAAAGGTCTTGTGATCTATGGTGATGCCGTCAATATATTCCTCCTCGCCAAAGCGAAGGGTGAGGGGAACCACGTGCGCCCGATCCTTGTATGCAATAAGATCGGCGGTGGAATCCACTATTATTCTTGTTTTCATTTCTTACTCCTTGCTGTTATTGCAGATGTGCTCCAAAGCGCGGCTTATCACGCTCAGACTGCGGTAAAAGTCCGCGCGCTCCTCCTCGGTGAGCTCAATTCGGTCAAGCACACCGTCTATCTTGTCCGCTATACGCTTGCCCGCCTCCGCTCCAAGCTCGGTAAGCACAAGAGGACGCTTATATCTCTTTGCGGCGTTTTCCCGCAAAATGAAATCGTTAGCCTCAAGGTAATCAAGCGCGCGCGAAACGGTGGCCTTGTCCTCCTGACAATGCTCGCACAGCTCGGTCGCCGTGGGATCCTCAAGAGAATAAATATAATAAAGACAGGATACGTGAATGCTCCTTAAATTGTATTGTGCCATCTCCTGATTCTTTATCCTGCGTATGCTCCTGCTTATCTTATTGATAAGCACCGTAAAGGTCTCAAATCTGTCCTGCATAATACCACCCCACGACTTGTTGAGATATCAACAAGTCGCACTATACCATAAACTTGTTGAGATGTCAACAAGTTTATGTAAAAAAGCTAAGGAAAAAAGATGAGCAAAGGCCTTTGTAGGTTACCCTACAAAGGGAAACGCCGAGAGCACCCGTATTGGGCAACTCTCGGCGGAATTTTATTCCACACTCATCCAACAGCCCTCTGCACCGATACCATCCTCGGGAGGTGTTAATACGCCTTTTTCAATAAGACGTTCTACAACCGCGTCGAGAACGGGTAAGCTTGCAAGAGTGTTAGCAAAGCTCCATTCTCCCAGAAGGTGATCGGGAACAGAGCTTTTAATAAGCTCCGCAATCTTTGCTGCGACAATTTCGGCATTGACGTGCAAATATTTAGCTTTTTGCCACAAGAGCAGTGCTTGTCAGGAAAATTGACAAGGTATAGATGAATATAAAGAAAGGCTCCCTTGTGTAAAGGGAGCTGTCACCGAAGGTGACTGAGGGATTGTTTTTGGGTAGAATTATGCTTTTTAACAATTCCTCCGTCTCGCTTACGCGAGCCACCTCCCTTTACACAAGGGAGGCTTATCACCGCCCGACAGTACACCTAAAAGCTGTAACACTATAAAATATTGCTATGGACCACACCGAAAAGATAAAAACACTTGACATTGACATCGCGTCATGCCTTATAATTAATCTACCAAACACAAAGGAGAACAAACATGAAGCCGCAATCAATCAGTCAGGTATCAAAACAGTTCAACGTTTCTGCACGAACACTTCGTTATTATGAGCAAATGGGGCTTATCGCGCCGATTCGGAATGAAGAAAATTCCTACAGAATCTACGAAGAGGATACACTACGAACGCTACATCAAATTGTCATTCTGCGCAAGCTTCGTATCCCACTCAGACAGATCTCAGAGATACTGAAGAGTGATAGTGCAAAAGCAGCTATTGACATTTTCGAAGAAAATCTCGCTGAGATCGAAGGTGAAATCACTGCTCTTTCTACAATCCGAAGTGTCATTATGACTTTGCTGGACGGGCTTGAGCTGGATAAGTCAAAATTCATGCTTCCCGATGACGAAAAGCTTCTTGAAATTGTCGATTCCCTCACGGTTACAAAGACCGGATTCAGAGAAGAAAAGAACATGGATGAGTTGAATCGGGCCAGCCGAAAACTTAACAGATTAACCGATCGAGACGTACGCATTATTTATCTGCCGCCTTGTACAGTGGCGAGTGCGTATTATTACGGTGACGGAGCGGAAATATACACAGGAGAAATGATTGATAATTTCGCAAAAACCATCGATCTTCGGAGAATTCATCCTGCGTCTCGGCATTTTGGCTTTAATTGGCCGAATCCCACCGATGAAACGGGAATCCATGGCTATGAAAGGCTGATTACTGTTCCTGATGATATTGAAATTCCCGCACCCCTTGTAAAAAAGCGATTTGAAGGCGGTCTATTTGCCGCGCATATGATACCTATGGGAGCTTTTGAAGAGTGGGAGTATCTCTGTAGATGGGTAGACGAAAGTACAAAATACGATTTCAATATAACCGATGAGGGGAACGGTTATCATTTCGGCTTATTTGAAGAACATTTAAATTGGATTAATTACCATTGCAATTCCGATCACAAAGACGAAAACATCCAACTTGATTTATTGATTGCAATTAAAGAGAAGTGAGGCTAGTTGTATCGATAAAACCTTCGTGCTCCCGACTTCGCAGATCAACCCATGCGCGGCTTTTCGCCTGCTACGACGAACCGTTTTTGCCTTCGGCAAAAAGCTCTTACCCTCCGATCACACCAACAACAAAAGCCACCCCAAGGGTGGCATATAATAAGGAACACGGAGGGGTACTCTGCGTTCGGCGTTTTTTCGACCGCTGATGCGGTTCCCGAAAAAACATGCCGTACTCGAGACTTCGCAGACCGACTCGCTTCGCGACTCGCCTGCTGCGACGAACCGTTTTTGCCTTTGGCAAAAAGTTCTTACCCTCCGATCATACCAACAACAAAAGCCACCCCTTGGGTGGCTTTTGTTGTTGGTGTGCCTGGAGGGGCTCGAACCCCCGACCTACTGGTTCGTAGCCAGTTACTCTATCCAGCTGAGCTACAGACACATTTTCAGCATGAAAGAGTATATTCCTAATAGTGAATTTTGTCAAGCGATTTTTAAAGATTAATTAAAAATGAAGCTATTACATCATATAAGAGGGGCGACTGTTCATGAACAACTCGGAGGAATTGAATATTCCGAGCAGCTCGTCCACGGTCTCTTGATCAACGTCGGGAGGCAGAGGAATGTCGTATACCGAAGAGCCCACGGCGTAGCCGCGCCTTCTGTGATAATAAAAGGACAGACAGTAAAAGCTTCCCATTCTGCGCTGCTCTGCCTTAAAGAAGGTCATGCTGTTGTTGCCGAAATCCACAAGACGGCGGCTGGTCAGCACTCCGCGATAGGATACCGCAATGTGCTTATCCTTGCCAAGGAGCATGCAGAATCTGTAGTTGAGCACCGTGCGCACATAGGGGTGCACAAGCACGGTAAGCACAATGCAGAACGCGGCGGCAAGATAAACGTAGCCCGAGTACTCTGACACCGCGTCGGTGGTATTTACCGCCACTCCGGCAATTATAAGCAGCAGCGAGATGATTATAAACACTATGGACGCAACGGGGCGGATGGACATGGCCTGCTGACGGTAAAAGCGATACAAATATCTGCTGTTATATTCAAATACCGTGATTATTGAGGAAAAAAGGGTATTTACCTTTTCCTGCTTGACGATAAGCGCGATGAGCAATATAAGGCAGGTGGCAAGAAGCACTCCGCAGGCAACGAACAGATAGGTGTAAAGATTAGAGGTGTTGTCGGTAGGAAGCATCATATATACCGAGACGGCGGCGTATAAGAGAATGGCAAATATGATCAGAAAAAACACTATTGCCACGTTTTTCTTTCTTATGGGCGCTATAAAGGAATAAAGCTGTCTGTAGGATGGATTCTGTTGCATATATCTCTCCTGAATGTGATATTGCTTATTTTTCAATCTTTTCTTATTTTATCAGACTGGTTCTCGACCAAGGGAGCCTCGTTCCCGACGCTTTGGGACTCTATCTCTGCTTGGGATGCCTCCTCGCCTTGGGCGGCAAGATGCGAGCTAAGATCGTCAATAAATGCGCGCACGTCCCCCAGAGACTCTGCGGGAACCGTCAGGGGAAGCTCATTTTCCTTGCCTCCGAGCATCAGCCCAAGGGTGAGCACGTCTCGGTCCAGCTCGGTCTTATATACCGCGTTGCGCATTCCGTCCAACACCGTAAACTTGCCCGCAATGCACAAAAAGCTGTGACCCAGCTTAAAGCCGTTCAAGCCCCCGCACAAGCGAATGCTTTTTGCCGTGCTGTCCACCACAAGAGCGCCGCTGAGCAGAGCAAGCCCGCCCGCAAGACACAGACAGACCCTAAGGTCGGCGTTATTGTATATAAGGAGACCGCAAAGCGCGCCAAGGCACAAAAGCATCACTAACGCGTTTTTAATTACAAGACCGCCCACGGTCCTTTTGCGCAGCTCCTTGTTTTCGGGCATCTTCCAGGAAAGTATCAATTGCTTATCAATGATGTCCGCCATGGCATCGCGACTCTTTTTTGCAAGCACAAAGGCTATCGCCATGGCAAGAAGTAAAAATATCGGCAGTATGATATACGCGCCTATCTGCGCGGCATCCATGCCAAGCAGTATGATGGGCAAAGCCATCAGCATCAATGCCGCCACTATAAGAAGCAGAGTGATGATATTTATTTTTTTCATTAATTACCTCCGTAAAGACCAAAGGCCCGTCGAATCAGCCAAAGACCGTATCAAGAAAGCGGTCCAGACCTGCACGACCCGCCTCGTCGTCCTTAAATACCGCGGCGTCTCCAAGCAGCAGCATGCAAAGCTTGGCAAGCTCCTCTTTAATAAAGAGCTGTGCCGAGGCAACGCTGTCAAAGCGGCGACCCTTTGCGATGTCCTCCAGCCAATGCATATGCTTTTCCACCCTTTGAGCATCATATGCCTCGCCCGCCAGCATCTGCGCGCCGTTTTCTATAAGCTCGCTCTTGAGCCTTCCGGGCAGAATAAACAGACCCATTACCTCGATAAGTCCTATGTTTTCCTTCTTGACGTGATGTCTTATCGGATGTGGATGGAACACTCCCAAGGGACGCTCGGGGCTTGTAATGTTATTGCGAAGCACAAGATCAAGCTTGTACTCAAAATTCTCTATATGCAGTATGGGGGTGATGGTGTTATGATTCTCCCCGTCGGTGCTCGCGTAGATACCCAAGGACTCATCGCTGTAGAGCTCCCACGCCCTCGTGATACGGGCGGCGGCGTCAATAAGACGGTCTCTGTCCTTGCCGCTTAAGCGCAGGGCGGGCATGGGCCAGTTAAGCACACCTATCTCCACACCCTCTACGCCGCAATTGTAGCTCTTGCGCAGGGGTGCCGTCATCATGGGCAGAGTGTATCTGCCACCCTGAAAATGAAGATGTCCCAATATCGATCCCCCCGCAATGGGCAGACCTGCATTGCTGCCTATAAAGTAGTGGGGGAAGCGATCCTGAAAATCAAACAGACGCACGTATGTGGCGCGGTTTATCTCCATGGGCACGTGTGCCTCGCTTAAGGCTATGCAATGCTCGTTAAAATATACGTAGGGGCTGTATTGCATATACCATTGCTCCCCGTTAAGGGTAAGGGGAATGGTGCGAAGCAGTGCGCGCGGAGGATGATTCACCCTTCCGGCATACCCTACGTTCTGTGGGCAAAGCTGACACTTGGGATACCCCACCGCCTTGGCGTTTCTCTCAAGAGCGATCTGCTTGGGATCCTTCTCCGGCTTTGTGAGGTTTACCGTGACCTCCACTGTGCCGTAGGGGGACTCCCCCTTCCATTGCATATTGCGGGCAATCTCGGCGGTACGGATATAGTTGCTGTTACAGCAAAGAGCGTAAAACCATTGGGTGGCGCGCTCAACGCCGTGATTGCGCATGATGATGCCGAACTCATCCTCCACCTGAGAGGGAGGCATGAGCATGCATGCGGCCACCCTGTTGTCAAATATCTCCCTGCTTATGGGAGTATCATCCTCAAGATAACCAAGCTCAAGGGCAAGGTCGGTGATGCGGACAAGGGTGGTGGCGATCTCGTTGGGAACGGTTACCTCCCCCTCGTAGGGCGCATCGATATTAAAAACCGAAAGCAAACGGTTGTGAACGTAGTTTTGATCTGCTTTTTTGCATAAGCCCTTGGCTACGGCGTAGCGGGCGCATACCGCAAGCAGTTTTTTAAGCTCTTCCATGTTTTGTCCTTTCCGTGGCATTTTTTAGGATTACTTATTTCCTCTATTATAACCTCTAGACGCAAAAAAAACAATGAGCAAATTGTAAAAAAATCGATTATTTATGATTTTTGCTAAAAATAATACCGTTTTAACGGTAAAAAAGACAATATTTATTGAAAAATATTTATTTTGTGCTATACTGATTACGTTACAATATTATATAATATCTAAAATATTGGCAAGACCGTTACGCTTAATGCAGTTAGCTTATTGACATGCTACCGTTATTTTACAGCGTTAAGTAAGGAGTTTTATGCAGCCTTTTGATACCGTTGCTTTTAAGGAATTATATAACTGCTCGGATGCACAAAAGCGGAGATTTGCTCATCTTAAGGAGCAATTCAGTCTGAATTTCAAAGGGGAGCCCGAGTTTTTTTCCGCCTCGGGCAGATGTGAGATAATAGGAAACCATACCGATCATAACGGCGGTAAGGTGCTTGCGGGAAGCATCGACCTTGATACCGTCGCCGCCGCAAGAAAAACCGAGGAAGGGGTCATCCGACTTGTGTCCGAGGGCTACGACGGAGTATTTACGGTCAATATTCGGGAGCTAGAGCCCAAGCAGGAGGAAAGGGGTACCACCCTTGCCCTCATCCGCGGAGTGGCGCATCGCTTAAGCGAGCTGGGATACCGTATCGGCGGGTTTGACGCCTGCGTTACAAGCAACGTGCTCAAGGGCTCGGGCTTGTCCTCCTCTGCATCCTTCGAGGTGCTTATCTGCACAGTGATAAATCATTTTTATAATGATGGCGCCATTACCCCCACCGAGGCGGCAAAGGTGTCCCAATACGCCGAGAACCTGCACTTCGGTAAGCCGTGCGGGCTTATGGATCAGCTGGCTTGTGCCTGGGGCAATATGGTGCAGATGGATTTCGCGCCCTTCGACCCCACTGTGGAGGGGGTGGAGCTTGACTTTAAGGCCAAGGGCTATAGTATCATCATTACCGACGTGCGCCAGGACCATGCCGACCTTACGGGTGAGTATGCCGCAATTACCTCGGAGATGGCACTTGTGGCGGGATATTTCGGCAAAAGGAGGCTATGTGAGGTCAACGAGGATGACTTTATGAGGGAGCTGCCCATGCTTCGCAAAAAATGCCCTGACAGAGCCGTGCTTCGCGCAATGCACTTCTTTAACGAAAATAAAAGGGTGGAGCAAGCCACTGCCGCCCTTAAACGCAAGGATATTCAGGGCTTCTTCGATGCGGTAAACGCATCGGGAGCTTCCTCACAGTGCCTGCTTCAGAACCTCTTTGCACAGGGCTCACTCACTCAGGGAGTGCCGCTTGCCCTTGAGCTTGCACGCAATATCCTTAAGTCCCGCGGTGCCGTGCGCGTGCACGGCGGAGGCTTCGGCGGTACGGTGCTCGCGTTTGTGCCATTGGATCTTGTTTGGGATTATATGGCGGAAATGGACCGCGTCTTCGGTCAGGGTGCCTCGGTGGAGCTCAGAATAAGAAAAATGGGCACGGCAAAAATAGATTGATACGCCTTGAGAAATATTAAGTAGTATTAAGGGGCGTGCCCCCGCCCACCCACCCCGCGCGCCCGCGTGCCTCGCCTTCGGCATCGGCGCGGGAGCGCCTTGCGCTTTCGCGCAAGTCGCGGCGGCTATCGCCTCGGGCGCGCCATTGTCCTCGGGACGGTTAATAAGCAAAGATGGGACAGAGGGTCTTTGTATGCTTTTGTTCCCGCGGTCTCGGAGCAAGAAAAAAAGAAAAGAGCGTTTTTGGATGCTTATCAATAAAGGAGAAGCGTTATGGATATTTTAATAAAAAACGGATTCCTTCTTATGCCAAGCGGATGCTTTGAAAAGGGGGATCTCCTTATAAGGGGAGAGAAAATTGCCGCGGTCGGGGATATCGATTGCAGCTGTGATACCGTAATAGATGCCCAAGGCAAATACGTTACCCCGGGGCTTATCGATGCCCACTGTCACGTTGGAATGCTCGAGGAGGGCAAGGGGGCGCCGGGAGATGACGTAAACGAGACAAGCGAGCTTTGTACTCCCGAGCTCAAGGGTGAGGACGGAGTAAATCCCTTCGACCTTGGCTTTGAGGATGCCTTGCGGGCGGGCGTTACCACCGTGGTGACGGGCCCGGGAAGCGCCAACGTCATTGGAGGCACCTTCTGTGCGCTTAAGACGGTGGCAGGAAGCCTTGAGGATAAGCGCCTGATAAGTGACGTGGCGCTTAAGGCGGCGCTTGGGGAAAATCCCAAGCGTATCCATAAGGATAAATGCGCCACAAGAATGAAGAGTGCCTCTGCTCTTCGCAAGGAGCTTGCAAGCGCCAAGGCCGAGCTGAAAAAGGATCCCGAGCTTGATACCAACCTTGCAAGGGTGCTAAAAAAGGAGCTTACACTTAAGATACACGCCCATCGCGCCGATGATATATTGACCGCCATTCGTATCTGCGAGGAATTTGACGTTAATTATACCGTCGACCATTGCACCGAGGGACATCTGATAGCGCAGACCCTGAAGCAAAAGGGGGTCACCTGCATAATAGGCCCCACCCTTATAACAAGGCTTAAGGTGGAGCTTGAAAATGCCGACATGAAAAACGGCGGAGTGCTTGAGCAAAACGGCATAGAGTGCGCCATAACCACCGATCACCCCGAGACCCCGATAGGACTTTTGTGTGCTTCTGCCGCAGTAGCGGTCCGCGGAGGAATGAGCAAGGAGGCGGCTCTGCGCGCCATAACGGTAAACCCGGCGCGCATCTGCGCCCTTGACAACGTGGGCGAGCTTGCACCGGGCAAGGATGCCGACGTGGCAATATTCCCCTCTCATCCCTTTGATATATGCTCTGCACCCGAAAAGGTCATTGTGCTTGGTAAGATCAGAGTGGGAAGCCTTTAAGGAGAATTATAAGGGGATGAGAGTATGAAATATAAATACCTTTTGCTTGATGCCGACGGTACCTTTCTTGACTTTGATCGAGCAGAGAAAAAGGCGCTCAGCATGACCTTTGAGCAGGCGGGGCTCACGGTGGACGACAGGATAGTAAGTGATTACAATCGCATTAACAAGCAGATGTGGGAGGCGCTTGAGCGCGGAGAGATAACAAGAGAGCGCCTGCGCACCCTGCGCTTTGAAAAGCTGGGGGAGATATACCCTCAGGCGGGCGGATTTATGGCGCAGAGCTACGTGGAAAACCTTGCAAAATGCGTTTTTTACCTGGATGGCGGAGAGGAGTTTCTTAAGGCGGCTTCGGATATATGCGATATCGCCGTAGTGACAAACGGTATAACCTCGGTACAAACAGGAAGGCTCGGCATCATTAATATTAAAAAATACGCCAAGACCGTGGTCATAAGCGACCAATGCGGGGTAAGCAAGCCCCATCCGCTTATAGCCGAGACCGCGCTTAAGGGATTGGGATGCACCGACAGAAGAGAGGCTCTCATCGTAGGGGACAGTATAAGTGCGGATATTGAGCTTGGCATAAATTCCGGAATAGATACCTGCCTTATCTTTTCACAAAGTCCCAAGGCGACCTATTGCGCAAGGGACTACGGCGAGGTGTTAAGGATATTAAAAGGATAGCCCTTGCCTGCATTGGTCCGCGCGGGCTCGCCCGCGCATCGGACGCTTCGCACCCGATGCGCCCTGCTCGCCCATGCGGCTTTTGCCCCTATGCGCTTATAAAGCGCAAGCGCAAAAGCCACAGCCGTGCCTTCGGCACGGCGCGCTCGGTATTTGCTCGGCGCTAAAGGAGCGCAAGGACAGAGGGTCTTTGAATAATATTACAGTCAGTATAAGGAGAACATCATGAAAAGAAGAAGCATTTTATCCAAAATAGATTCCACACTGCTTAAGCAGACCGCAACCGGCGAGCAGATATGCGCGCTTTGCGAAAATGCCATCAATAACGGCTTTGCCGCGGTGTGCGTACAGCCCTGTTACGTTTCGCTTTGCGCAAAATGGCTTAACGGAAGCAGCGTAAGGGTGGCAACGGTAATAGGCTTCCCCATGGGAGCAAACACCACCGAGGTAAAGGCCTTCGAGGCGCAAAACGCAGTAAAAAACGGCGCCGACGAGCTTGATATGGTGATAAATATCGGACTTGCCATGGAGGGAAAATGGGACCTTGTCAAGGAGGACATCGCCGCCGTGGTAAGGGCCTCGGAGGGCAGATGTGTCAAGGTCATAATAGAGACCTGCTTCTTAAGCGACGAGCAGGTGGTTGCTGCCTGCAACGCCGCGATGGAGGCGGGTGCACAGTTTGTCAAGACCTCTACAGGCATGGCTCAGGGCGGTGCTACCGTGCACCACGTATCCCTTATAAAGAGTACGGTGGGGGATAGATGTCTTGTAAAGGCAGCAGGCGGAATACGCACCTTTGAGGACTGCGAAAAATTCGTTGAGGCGGGCGCGGACCGCATAGGAACGGGCAGTGGAGCCGCGATAGCAGAGCAATGATAGCCATTTGTGATTTAGGCCTGGAAAACCCAAAAAGATTGCAAAGAATGCTGGAGCGCCTTGGATATATGGCGATAATCACCTCGGATCATTCCGAGATAGCCTGCTGTGACGCCGTGGTGCTTACGGGGCAAGACATGTTTGCAGAGGGGTTTAACGCGGTAAAAAGAAATAAGCTTGACAGCCTAATTTTGAGCATGAACAAGAAGGAGAGGCAGATAATAGGCATCGGAGTGGGAGCGCACCTCCTGTGCAGAAGCTATGAATCCGATGGACTTTATAAGGGCATCGGATTGCTCCCCTTTGACATTGTGGCCAACACTCCGGTAGAGGGCTTTTTGCACACCAAGCTGGCGAGCAGGACCTTTGGAGCGGACAGCGCATACCTTTATTATGCGCAGAACGGATTTTTGACAAGGACTGAAGGGTGTGCGACGGCTCATCATAACGGAGATTTTACTGCCGCATACATTAATAAAAACGTGGCTGCACTATGGTTCTATCCCCAAAAAAGCGGAGAGATGGGGCTCAATATGCTGAAGATGACCTTGGACGTCATGGAGGGGATAAAATGACGACTTGTAAAAGGATAATTCCCGAGATAACGGTTTGCGGAGGAAAGGCGATATCGGGCGGCAGAGAGCACATTTGTGCCGAGCTTGCATTTGAGCTTTATAAAAGCGGTGCCGATGGAATACTGCTCAACAACGTCGATAAGACAAATCAGGGCATTGCCGCCATGTTCAGGTGTGTTTCCGAGGTTTCGGGCAGGGTGTTCTTGCCCCTTATGGTAAGCGGTGCCATCTACGAGACTGCTCAGCTTAAGATATATGTAAACGAGGGCGCGGATAGGGTCTATTACAACAGTAACGGGGTCAGAAGCCCGTGGAGGATAGAGGATTCGGTAAAAAAACTGGGCAAAAGCTACGTCGCCGTGACGGTGGATTGCCGTAAAATGCCCGATGCAGAGGTGTTTCAGGTATATGTCTCAAGCGCTCAGGTCAACGCGGGTAGGGATGCCGAAATATGGATAAACGACGTCGCCTCAAGAGGGGTGGCAGACGTTATGGTGCGGGTGTGCGACCATGAGGGTAGTTATAACCACCGTTATGCTGTGGATCTTATAAAAAAGCTCAAAAAGCCCGATATCCCGGTACTTTTGCGGGGAGACGTCATAAGGTGTGAGGATTTTGTCTCTGCCTTTGATGCCGGTGCTCAGGCGGTGGTAAGCAGGGAGATCACCCCAGAAAATATCACAATAATAAAGCGTGAGCTTTATAAAAACGGAGTAAACGTAAGATACGACGAGATATAAAGAGAATATCGCTTCTAAAGGTGAATTATAAATAAATTTAATCAAAATCGGAGAAAATTGCATGTTAAAATTCTGGGCTAGGCTCATAAAGGATAATAAATTACAGAACCAATTTTTGGTGGACATGGATCAAAGGAGCGTGGAGGAGATGCTCGAAGAGGGGCTTAACGAGGCCTGCTACGGGCTTGACCTTGCAAGACCCATAGTGCAGCAAAAGCATTTGCAGGACATGAAAACCTACGGTTTTACGCGTTTTTTACCCGAATCCTTTATGGAGGACGTGGATTTTGACCGCATGGACGTGCGTATTTTTGACGATTCTCCCAAGAAGAAAAAGGGCTGATGCATGGCATAAAACCAATACCCCCCAAAAATGCCCTGCATAAAAATGCATGGCAAAAATCCCTTTTAAAAAGTGTGAAAAAACCGCAAAAAAAGCGCGAAAAAGCATCAAAAAACAGGTGTTTTTTCGCGCTATTTTATTTTGCCTCGGATTTTTGCATATTTACAAACCAAAATGCATAATTATAAGCGGTGTTTTGATGATGAAGCATAAAAATGGTAATACGGAAGCGAATTTGTAAAAAATTCCCGAGGGGTATTGACATGGGTATATTCACTATGATATAATGCAGACAGAGACAAAAATGGAATGAGGTATTGCATGGTCTGAGGATCATAATAAAAGGTTTCTGAAAAATAAAAAACGAAGGGTGATAATTATGAAAAAATGTATTAGAATTATTACCTGTCTTGTCACTGCATTAATACACTACCAAACGATATTGCACGTCCTCAGGGTTAGGAGGGGTGACTGATGAAAAAAATATTATATAAAGCATTCCAAGTAACAGTAGTGTTACTAATCATCATGTTCTATCTTATCCAAGGACTTATCGGTGCATGGAACATATTAAAAACTGTAGTGGTGTATCATGATATGGGAGTGTTTATTCCGAATCCCTTTCAAACGGAAGTATTGGTTCCATACAAGCTAGTAAATGAAGGGTGGATGACATACAAAACCAGCACACTTGATTATCATCCGGAGCCCGAGATAGGGGGATACGTGGTTACCGGGAACACAAATCTGCATGGTGTTTTTGCTTTGAATCATACAGTATATTATAACATATCATCCGTACCGTATAATTCATATATCTTAACCAAGCATGTGTCGCGGTCAGGCCCCGACCATGAACCCCAATGGTGCGCAGGAGACATAGAAAGAAATTATAACTATGTAGAATCTGCCTTTGCGGATTGGGAGATATCGGAAATACAGATATGCAGTCGGTATGAGGATTCGGAGCAATGGGACTGGATAATTCAGAACCACGATAACAGATACAGAAATCGAAAGGTATATGCAAGCTACTCTAACCAAGAGGTAATACAGCAATTCAGGCAGCTCGTAATGGATTATGACAAAGATAAGAGTAATCCTGAGTATTATCATGGCTCCAAAGAGGGCACGCGCCAAGCTTGCGTGCTGAGAGTAAGATTTGCAGGGCGCGGTGGCTTATCGTGGCAGAAGGAAGTGTATAGGGTAGGAGATAAGGTATATATTCACCGATGCATACCTCCGTTGCCCGACGAGCTTGCACAGTTTATATTGCAGTCTGTTCCCGAGCAGGAATGGGGAGAATAAGTAAATAAGAGAAACGGCCATCGCAAAAGCGGTGGCCGTTTTTTTTGAGGTTATAATGCTTTAAATGCTGCTGACAATAGGTTATATACCTGTTCCTTGCTTTCAAGGGGATATATTACGTCTTCATCGGGCTCGTCCCGATCCAGGGAGATGCTAAGCTCGGTTGGGTCGATCTGCAGGTCCAGATAATATTGCTGATAACGACCTTGTATTCCGATGCACTTTATATCATCAAGCCAATCTATATGTATTTCGACTCTCCGTATATTTAACTCCTCGAGATCCTTTTTTAACGATCCGTCAAGATAATCGGAGAGCAGATGGTCAAATGCACATTTATCACGGTCGGGCTTTTGCTCTAAATACCTCTGTATTTTCTTTTTCTTTGTGGTAAACATAGCTTTCTCCTTTATAGCAAGCTTTGCCGGGGGATCATTCGCCCGAGATCATTACGTTGTCGACTAAGATGTCGGGTGCGCCGAACTGCGGGGGGAGACCCCAGGTGATGCGGTCGGAAACCGCGAGGATATTTTTAAGCAGGGAGTAGAAGTTGCCCGTGATGATGAAATCGGAAACCGCCTCGCCCTTTTGGTCGCCCGCGATGCGGTAGCCCTTGGCGCTTAAGGAGAAGTCGCCGCTTGCGGGGTTGGCGCCGCTGTGCAGACCGTTGAGCTCGGTAAGGTAGATGCCGTTATCGGTCATGGCAAAGAGCTCTGCCTGAGTTTTATCCGAGGGGGTAATGAACATACAGTTGGGGGACACCGAGTTGCCCGAGGCATTGCCCGTGCTTTGGCAGCCCGCCTTATTAGCGGTCTTAAGATTATAAAGCAGAGTGGTGAGTACGCCGTCCTTTATTACCTGCTTGCTTACCGTTGCGACGCCCTCGTCGTCATAGGCGTCGTGCATGGGGGCAAGGGGAGAAAGCGCGTCGTCGCAAAGGGTAACGCAGTCGCTTGCCACCTTGGTGCCCTCCTTACCTGCCAGCAGGCTGATGCCCTTTTGTGCGGCATCGGCGCTGAATATGCCCGAGAAGGTCGCCATAAGATCGCCAAAGCATTCCCCGCCGAATACCACGCGGTAGCTACCCGTTTTGACCTTGGCGGGGTGGAGGGCGTCAAGAGCCTTCTGAGCGGCGTTACCGCCAAGCTCCTCGGGATCGATGGCGCTGATATCCTTGGTGAAGATATACTCCATGCCGTTGTTTGCAACCTTGCCGTCGGAGGCGATGGGAATGCAATAGGCGTAGACGTAGTTATTTTTGCTGTGAAGATCAAGACCCTTGGAGTTGCGGATGGCGTTCTCGCTTTGAGTATATGCCACTACCGAGTGCATGACCCGCACGATGCCAGGCTTTGCCATTGCGGCGGCCTCGATCCTGCGGGCGAGCTCTATTTTATCGGCATCGCTGACAGCATCAAGCTCGGGACTGTACTCGTTTACCTCGGCATAGCTTTCAGAGCCCTCAAAGATGAAGCTCTCGTCGTTTGAGGTGAGCACGGAGAGGTTGGAGGATACCTGATCCACCAGGAAATCCGCCGCGTCGGGCTCCAGCGCCGTGGTGGTGGCATAGGCGATGCGGCCATCTCTTTTTGCCTTGAAGGTAAGCTTAACAAAGCTGTTTACCGTGTATTTTTCGGGCTCGCCGCCCTGAACGTTTACAAAAAAGCTTTTTCCTGCGGAATAGCTTGCCTCGTACTCGGCAAAGCCGCCGTTCTTGGCTTTATCAAACAGCAGGGTCAAAAAATCGTTGATGGTCATGTATTATATCTCCTTACAAGGGTATTTATTCGGTAACATTAATAGTTTATCACAAATGTACCCTTACCGCAAGAAAAATATTGCACTTAAATGCTTTTTGGACAAGATTTGATCCGATGGATGGCGCATTGATTTCTCATTTTATGCATATAGCCATATAATCCAAGGCTTGTACCGAGGCGGGGCGGGAGGCTTTATAGGTGGATAAAGGAGGAATTTTGGCAATAAGCTTGCGATTATCCTGATATTAGTATTGACACGGGGTGTGCCATGTTGTAAAATATAATAAAGAGTCCTTATAAAAATAATAAAGGAGAAATTTGTATGCAATATATTTGTGAGCATCATCTTACCCCGATCTCGGGAGAGTACGACGTTGTGGTAGTGGGCGCGGGCCCTGCGGGAGTTTGTGCCGCCATTGCCGCGGCGAGAAACGGTGCAAGGACCCTGCTTGTGGAGCGTTACGGCTTTCTTGGTGGAATGTGGTCGGCGGGACTTATAATCCCGATATTTGATTTTATGAATAAGACCTACGTTGTGACCGACATCATCAATGAGGTAAAGCGTCGCGGGGGTTGGGGCGGATATTACGATATCGCCTTTGACCACGAGACAATGAAAAAGGTGCTTGACGATATGGTTACCGAGTCGGGCTGTAAGATACTGTTCCACACCTTCTTTGCGGGCGCTTACGTTAAGAAGGGCAAGGTAAGGGGAGTGTTCGTGCAGAACAAGTCGGGCAGAAGCCTGATAAGAGCAAAGGTGGTCATCGACTGTACGGGTGACGGCGACGTTGCCGCCCGCGCGGGAGTTCCCTTTACCCTTGGAAGGGAGCAGGACAACCTCTGCCAGCCCGTTACCTGCATGTTTATGCTTGGAAATATCAAGTTCCATCAGGAGGGCCCGTACCACGTGCACGACATCGTTATGCGGGCATCGGAAAAATGCGGCGTGGAGTTTCCCTTCTCCTACAAGCGTCCCTTCCTTTTGCAGGTGCCTAACAGCGACCGTTGCATAGTAATGTGGAATCACGTTCGCAAAAAGCCCCCGACGGATGCCGTGGCGTTCAGCGAGGCCGAGCTTGAATCAAGGCAGGAGATACATCAGATAGTGGATTATCTGCACAAGTACGTGCCCGAGTTTAAGGACGTGGAGCTTATAAGCATTGCGGCGCAGACGGGGGTGCGCGAAAGCCGCCACATACACGGTCTGTACACCCTCACCATGGAGGATTGCCGCGACGCGGTGCATTTTGACGATGCCATCTGCGAGGCTGAGTGCCCCATGGACCTGCACATTCCCGACAAAAACGAGCAGGATAATATCTATCCCGTTGCTCCTTATCATATACCCTACCGCTGTCTGGTGCCCAAAAACCGCGACGGTCTGCTTCTTGGCGGACGCTGCATAAGCGGCACCTACGAGTCCAACGGCTCCTACCGCCTCACGGGCAACTGCATGGCGACAGGTCAGGCCGCGGGCGTTGCCGCCGCCATAGCGGTAAAGAAGGATATATCGGTCAAGGATGTTGACGCCGCCGAGATAAGAGAGATCATCGGCTGGAGCAATAACTGATATCGCACCTTAAGACCGAGCAAGAGCTCGGTCTTAAAAAATAACAAAAAAGAGCAGTTAAAAGGAGAGGGTCATGCAGTATTATGATGAGCCTACGGCAAGGCCTGTAAAAAAGATAATAGCCATTATTCTTGCGGCGGTGCTTGCCCTTGCCGCACTTGCGGGCGGAGGAATATTTGCATATTATGAGATCAGATATAACGATGCGGTCGCGCTTATGAGGCAGTGCAGATACGCCGAGGCCATTGCGGCATTTGAGGCGCTTAATGGATATAAGGACAGTAGAGATCTTGTGCTTATTTGCAAAAATCCCGATATCGAGACCGAATACCAAAGCGCCATAGAGCTGCTTGAGCAGGGCGAGGACGGGCGCGCTTACGCTATTTTTAAAAGACTTGGGAATTACAAGGATTCGCAGATCTATCTAAGCTGCTTTCGGGTGTTTTATGATGAGGTGACCGTCCTTTCGGAGGGCGAGGCCGATACCACTGTCTATATAAAGCAGATGGATGGGGAGATGATAAGGGTCTATAAAAACAGTATCGACTTTGACAGTCTGATCTTTGAGAGAGAGTACGACGCCAAGGGAAGACTTATTGCGTTGACTGATTTAAATAGTCTTGCGCTCTCCAGCGCCAGAAGACCGTATTATAACGAGGAATACATATACGATGACAGCTCAAGGCTGATCAAAAAAATAACGATAGACGTTCGGTATACAAGAAGCGTAACCGAATATACCTATGAAAACGGGCTTTTGGTTAAAGAAAGCATTACGGATTATTACGATGCCGAAAACTCTAGTACCGCACAGAGAGAGTATAGCTATGACAATGAAGGCAGAGTTATTAAAAATGAATACTTCAGAGGGGCTTATAGCTACAGCATAACCTACACCTATGACCGAGACCTTTTGGTAAAGGTGGTATATTGGAGACGCAACACGGATAATAAAGAAAGCACGGATGTGAAGAGCTACCGTTATGATGAGATGGGAAGACGCGTTGAGACGGTGAGTGTCACGGGTGTGGGGTCGGAAAGAGAGAACACAACCAAGACGAGCATCGAATACGACCTGAAGGGTAATAAAATAAAGGAGACCGTTGAGAAAAGAGGCGCGATCGAAAAAACAGGCGAAGTTATAAGCAGTCAAACGGAGTACCGATATAATGCACTTGGCGTTGTCGTATATAAAAAGACTGTTTCGGGCTACGGCGAAATGCAAAAGGACAAGATCAGGACGGAAGAGACCCTTTACGATGATTTGGGCAGAATGGTCTTCCACAGTAAAGTCACAAGCGAAAACGGTCGGGAGCTATATGAGCGCGAGTGGTACCAATACGGTGAGGATAACGACTTAAAGACCTATCGCAAGGTAAGCAATTGTGACAATTATTCGTATGGGACGGGGGACGAGAGCAGGACCGAGACCCAATATTCGTATCAATATCACGAAGAGGGATTTGATGAGGTCGAGATAACCACCGTGACAAACCAAAAGGGTGAGCTGCTGAAGGATAGCAAGGTGGAAAGAAAGGGCGGTACGGTGGTATTTGATCACCAAGGCCTTGAGAAGCTGCGTGATCTGCTTGAGAAGGGGATCGAACTAGGCTAAGGCGGCCGCGCGTCGGTTTTGCACAAAAAACAATAGCCCGAGCTGAACCTGTCAGCTCGGGCTTGTTTATTTTTTTATGATACGGGCTTGTTTATTTTTTTATGATATCAGATGACGTCGCCGAGGCTTTCCGCCTTTATGGCGTCGGCGGCTCTGCGTATGCTTCCCAGGCTTTTGCCCTCAAGGATAAGCTTGTACATATCAAGAATAAGCCTTGCCTCCTTGCTGTCGGGTGCAAGCCCCGACACGCTTTGAAGCACCTGCTGTGCGCAGTCCACCGACTGCACCATGGAATCGCTCTGAATAATATAGCGGCGAATACCTGCGGCGGCGCCCACGGCGATATATGCAGGGACGATGCCTTGGGAGAATGCAAGGGAGATGGAGCCTATAAGACGGTCGTCGGGGCTCAGCTTTCTTGCGGGGTCTTGGCCTACGCGATTGCAGGTGTCGTTAAGAGCGGCATTTGTAAAGCGCTGAAGCAGATCGGTTATATGAAGCACCACGCCGTCAAACTCCATATTATATTTTCTGCAAAGGGCAAGTGCGCTTTCGGTCATTGCGTTTTGCACGATGTTGCGCACCTCCACCACGTCTATGGCCTGCCATATGTATTCGTAATGGAGGAGGTCTCCAAGATATGCGCAGACGGCGTGGCCCATATTATGTATATAGAGCTTGCGCTTGATATAAAAATCAAAGGGCTCGAACGGAACGAGATTTTTTATAGCGGGAACCTCGCCCTTGAATGCCGCCTTATCCACGGGCAAAAAGCCGTAGTGCTCCACGCAAACTCGCAGGGGGTCGCCGTCCTTCATTTGATCGGTCTGAACGGGCACCATGCGTCCTATGGATGCCTCGACAAGTCCCACGGTCTTATCAAGCATTTTTTGCTCCTTGGGGGTAAGCTCCTTTTTGAGCATGTCCTCTAACACCTTGTTTGCATCCATCAGATTTTCGCAAATGATGATATTAAGCTCCTTTCCGCCGCGTTCCCAACGCTTGCGGATGCCTGCGACTATATTGTGTGATATAGCCTTAAGAATGCGGGCGCCCACGGCGGTTGCCATGACGTCGCATTCCGCAATGGCGTTTGCCACCGCCTCGGAGTCGTTACCGTCTATTGCGGTGACGTTGGTTATTGCTACGTCGTAGCTGCCCTTGCTCGAAACGTAACGCACTGAATATTCGTGATTTGTCCTTAGTGTGTCCACGACGGGGCGGGAAACGTCGATGAAGGTCACCTCGTAGCCCGATTGACTCAAAAGCGCGCCTATGAAGCCTCTGCCTATATTGCCTCCGCCGTACATTACTGCCTTCATTATAATTACCTCTGTATATTATTCCGTGATAACGGTTTCTCTGATTATTGCCTTGTCCGAGAATTTATCGGTCTCGTCGGTGCTGTGGGTGGAGAACTCGCTTATGACCGCGCCCTCCTTGCCGCCCTGAAACCAATGCAGGGTGCCGGGCATGATGGTGTATTGCTCACCGGGATTGAGTACCACCTCGTGAAACACGGTGACCGTACTGCTTGGGAGGGAGGCGTGAATATCATTGGCATTGCCATCGCCCGAAACGTAAAGATATACCCTGCCGTAGCGACAGCGGAAGGTCTCCTCCTTGCCCTCTTGACCGTTTGTGGGCACGTGCTTGTGCTCGGGGCAGGTCTGCCCGGGAAGAAGCACCATCTCCTTGGCGCAAACACGGTCGGTATTTACGTATGTGATAAGCTGAAGACCCACCTCGTTCACTCTGCCGAGGCCGAAGTCGGCAACCTCTATCGAGCACCTTTCCGCATCGCTTAAAACGATGCCCGCTTTCCCGTAATATTCAAGTGCCAATGCTGCCTGACGGTCATATTGCTCTCTTGTCATAATGTTTTCCTCCTGAATCTTAAGGCAAAGCCCTCTATTTCACTTTTTGATACCACGCCATCGGTGGAGTTTTCGCTGGTCAAGCTGATGGCGGCTACGCTTGAGGCGTATTCCAGCATCTTTTTATCGTCGTATCCGTTATAAAGAGCGTAAAGACAGCCCGCACAAAAGGCGTCTCCTGCGCCTACGCTGCCCTTTATTATACTGACGGGTATATCAAGGGAGGGAACCGCAGTAAAGGTGCCGGTAGGAACGTCCAGAGCAAAGCCCGCACGCTTGCAATGCACCACCACCTTGCTTCTGACTCCTTGGCGTGCTATATATTCCATGGTAGCCTTGATGTTGGCTATATTAAGCTCTCCGCTTGGGCTGTAAGGCTTAAGAGAGGTGAGCTCTGCCGCCTCAAGCTCGTTTATAATGATGTAATCGCAATATTTTAACGCGGGGATTATCTTGCGCTTATAGTCGGCATTATTACTGCTTACCACATCCACGCTTGTTTTGATGCCGTGGGCCTGTACTCCCTTTAAGAAGCGTGCCATCACGGTGCCGTATTCGGGATCGGGAGCATCAAAGGCATCAAGTAAAAGAATATAACCGATGTGAAGGATACTGCATCCCAAGACCGGGACATCGATGTCCTTTGGGCAGAACTCGGCATTTGCGCCGCGGGCATGGAAAAAGGTGCGCTCTCCGTTGGGCTGGCTTATAACGTCGCTGAAGCTTGTTATGCTTTTATCAGATACCGTGACTCCGTCGCAGTTTATGCCGTATCTTGCCATGCTTGAAAGCACGAATCTGCCGTTTTCGTCTCCGCCCACCTTACCGATGACCGATATCGGGAGCCTGATATCCATTTTGGCAAGATCCACCGCAGTGTTTGCCGCACAGCCGCCTATTCCTCTTTTGACCTCGGTGACCGTTGCAAGCATTCCCACGTTTGGATAGGATTCCACGTTCTTTACAAGATCCACAAGCAGGTTGCCTGCCACCGTGATGCCTCTTCTCTCGCCGCTCAGCAGATGGTCCACCGTTACTCCGAAAACCGATGCAAGTGAGGGGAGCAGGGTGATCTCGGGATATCCCTTTCCGCTTTCCCAGCGTGATATCGTCTTATTGCTTACGTTTAGCTTTAACGCGAGCTTTTCCTGTGTCATTCCGCTTTTCTTTCTCAGCATAGAAATGGTGGCGCCCAGTCTTTTGGAATTCATATTCTCATCTCCTTTTTTATATTATAGCATCCCGAATTTCAACATTCAACCTATTGTTTCGAGAGTTTTTTCCCGTATTTTTTGTATTTTTGAAGGCAAATATCTACGGCACATAGAATTTGGCCCAATTACGACCACCGACTTAGCAGTTGGCTTGCTCAGCCTTATAAGGGCATGCTGTCGGCCGGGCTTGAAGCCCTATGAATTGCTCTTACATCTTAATAACCCATGCGGGCTCGGTGTAAAAGCATTTTTTTATTTTCGTCTCCACAAAAAACAAATTCCGAGGAGCATTATGCTGTATATTCTCAAAAAAATATAACAAGCAGCGCGTATTTTTTGGTGGATCATTCTTTATAATGTAAAAAACACTCGGCGGTAAAATTTTTCGCGCGCGGTATTGAATTATTCGGGGAAGTGTTGTATAATGTGGAAAAGCATATGTGAGGTTTTATATGAAAAGAGTCATTATAATTATTTTACTGCTTGCGCTTTTGACAACTGCGTGCTCTCCGAGCCCGCAGGGCACCGAGGAGCCGCTAAGCTATGAAATGATAACCGCGGCGGAGGCAAAGGAAATAATGGATACCCATGAGGAATATATACTTATCGATGCCCGCACCCAAGAGGAGTTTGCGCAGGGTCATATAAGGGGCGCGGTGCTTATTCCGGAGTACGAGATAGCCTCGCGCGCCCCTCGGGAGCTCCCCGATAAGAATGCACTCATCCTTGTCTATTGCCGTAGCGGCAGACGGAGCAAGATCGCTGCTCAGGAGCTTGTAAGGCTTGGCTACAGTAACGTCAAGGAGTTTGGCGGCATCATAGACTGGCCGTATGAAATAGTGAAATAAGATATACATTATATAATAAGGTATATAAGGAGATCTTTATGTATCAGCTTTTTAAAAGTATTCTGCAACAGGACAGAGCCCCCATCGTGGTATGCGATATGAGCTCCACCGTGGTGTATATGAACCCCGCGGCATTAGCAAAGTATAGGGTGGACCTTACGGGCAAAAGCATAAGGAGCTGTCATCCGAGTGCCGCAAACGAGAAGATCGACGCGGTGCTTGAGTGGTTCGGGAGGAGTAAGGATAATAACATTGTCTACACCTTCAGAAACGACAGGGAAAACAAGGACGTTTATATGGTGGCATTAAGAGATGATGACGGCGAGCTTATAGGCTACTATGAGAAGCACGAATTCAGAAACGCCGAGACCGCGCCGCTATACGATATCTAAATAAATACCGAAGGTAAGAAAAATGGACAGAAGCACACAAAGGGAGCGCTCCAAAAGGCTTTTAGCCGAGCACTTAAGGGCGTATCCCGAGCATGAAATGCAGGATATATTTAAATTTATCTTCCAGAGCACGTTTGGCTGTGAGCATATGGTATCAAGCGAGGATACGGCGCTTGAGTATATAAGGCGGGAATATCTGACCGTGCCGAGGGATGCCGCACCCCTTATAGAGCCTCTGGACGGAGATTACAGCAGGGTATGGCTTTCCCGGCTTAATTGCGGACTTAGCGCGCAGACCCTTGCAAGGCTATTTTGCCTCTCTGCAAAAAAGGAGGAGGCTCTGCTTGCGCCGCGGCTTGAGGCGGCGCTTGAGCTTGCACGGGAGTGCGGCTTTGAGCGGGAGCTTACGGATGCCCTCGGGCAGTGGGAGGCGCAAGGGTACCCCGCGGTGCACCACTCCGAGCGCTTCAGGCGCAATTATCATCCCGCATACAGGGTACTGCACAACAGGTATGCCGATTTTTTGCAGATATTTACCAAGATAGACACCCTTTTAAGCAGAGGTAGCGCCATAGTTGCCATCGAAGGGGGGAGCGCAAGCGGAAAGAGCACCCTGAGCCTGGCGCTTAAGGAGGTCTACGACTGTAATATTATACATATGGATGATTTCTTTCTGCGTCCCGAGCAGCGCACGTCCCAGCGCCTTGAGCAGGTGGGCGGTAATATCGACCGCGAGCGCTTTTGCGCAGAGGTGCTTGACCCTCTTAAGGAGGGCGAGCGCGTGACCTACCGTCCCTTTGATTGCTCTGTCGGTGCGCTTTCCGCGCCCGTTGCCCTCGAGCCGCGACCACTTACGGTGGTGGAGGGGGTATACAGCATAC
>JAFXDC010000048.1 GCA_017516345.1 Clostridia bacterium
AAAAAATGCTCTCAAACAACCCCTCAGTCAGCTTCTCTGACAGCTCCCCTTACACAGGGGAGCCTACCGCTGCGGCGGGATTGCTCAACGGCAAAAGCCTATACTGAACCACCCGCTTAGCGGGTGGTTTTCGGGAACCAAAAACAGCTCCACCTGAAGCGCTACATTGGCTTCTCACGGTGGAGCCTTTTTTATTTTCTTGCTCACCCTTTAAAATGGCATTTAAAGGCGTTTTAACAGCAGTTTACTTTGGAACGAGCAAGTACCCGCCTTTAGCAAAAACACGGCAAATACTCGCCTTATTCACGGATTATACCGCGCCCCTCATGTACAGAAGCTGCACCGAAGGACGCGACCGCTTATCTTAGGAGGAGACACGCTGCAAATACGCACCCCGCGCGCCCGAGGCGGCGCTTGCGCCGCCCAGGCAGCTTGCGCGCGCGAAGCAGTAGCGCAAGCGGCCCGGGCGCCCGCCGAAGGTGGGCGCCCGCGGGCGCGCGGGGGTAACGGGCACAGAGGAAGACTTGATACCAAACCGTAAAAAGGATACAAAATATAAAAATGCCCGAATGCTTTCGCATTCGGGCATTGACTTTATTAAGTACTGATTATGCTCCTGCGCCTACGGTCTCAAGAATGATGTTATTGATAACGTCCTTGTTTGCAGCATAGTCGATCTCGGGAGTGGACTCGCCGTTTACCCAGTTCATGATCCTGCCTGCAACGGTACCGGAAAGGGATACGCCGTCAGCAGAGTTTACAGTCCAGTAAGCCATGTAAGCGGTTGTAACGTTCTTGTCGATACAATCCTTAAGGGTCTGGATGGACTGGTTATCCTGGAAGTACTGCATAGCGTCAGCCTCAAGAAGCATCTGCTGATTAGCACCGGTAACGGGCTCAGCAGGAGCCATGTAGTAGCTCAAGCACTGAACAACGCCTGCGGGGTTAGCGTGACCCTTGAATACGCTCAGAGGTCCGCCCCAGTTGTTGTCGGAGGAGTAATCGGTTGCATCGGGTCCCTTGGGGGGCATGATGATACCGTACTCAAGACCCTCGGTCTGATATACAGCGCCGCCGCGGGGGCTTTCGCCGTTGGTGGCACGGTTAGCATAGGTAAGCATCATAGCTACCTTACCGGTCTTGAAGAGGTTCTCCTCAGCCTGGCCGGTGGTGCCCTCGGTCAATACTGCGCCTTCCTTAACAAGGTCAAGGAAGAAGTTGATAGCGGTAAGAGACTTAGCAGAATCAGCGGTGAACTCAGGAACACCCTGATCGTTAGCGGTAAGTATAGCGCCGCCGTTGGAGTTGATAAGGGAAAGCATAGCCATTCCGTTAGCAGCCATGGGGATACCATAGATGCCCTTGTCAGCACTGGTACAAGCAATGGCTACCTCGCGGAACTTATCAAAGGTCCACTTGCCTTCCTTGTAGAGTCTGTACATCTCATCAGCGGTATAACCTGCCTCAGCAACGATCTTCTTGTTGAAGAAGGTTACCTGGTTGGTAGCTACAGCGCCCCAGCCCTCTGCACGGGGAGCAACGATCAAAAGCTCGCCGTTGTAGTAGCCCATGGACTCAATAGCGGTCTGATCCCAGTGGTCGGGATTGTCGAAGTTGGTATACTCATCGTATACGCCGAGGTTCTCGTAAAGGCTGCCGATAGCGGTTCCGCCGTAGCCAAGAGCGATCGGAATAACGAAGGGTCCACCCATGTGGAAGATATCCGCAATGGGTTCACCGGCTGCTGCAGGCTGAAGAGCTGCATCGATCCAACCGGCAGTGTTGGGGTTTGCTACCCAGGTAAGGGTTACACCGTAATCCTGCTGGAACTGCTCGAAGCGCTGCTTGGTCTGCTCGGCACGAGGACCGGTAGCATCATAGATAGTAGCGTTCTCTTCAACGTTGTTCCATACGAAAATACGGTAAACGTCACCGGTCTTCATGGCGATCTTTTCGGGTACTGCTACGCCGCCGCCATTGTCGGAGGTTCCGGTAGGTTCGGGAGTTGCAGTTGCATCTGTACCGGGGTTATCGCATGCTGTGAAAAGCATAGCGCAAGCAAGAACCAGTACAAGTACAATTGCGATGTTTTTGATCTGTTTCATCTTGATTTCTCCTTTTTAATATTTTTAAAAGCTTTTGCTTTTATTAAAGGCAAAGAAAGTGATCATTAAATTAATGACCACTTTGATTATATCAAACTAAAATGCATATGTCAACATCGTTTTTTTATATATTCGCATATATTAAGATTTTTTTTGCAATTTTCAATGCAGGTAGTCAATCGGAGAGACCTTCTTTTGCATTTTTCCTTGCCTCTACGGCTTATAGACGGCAAAGGGCTCGCCAAGGTCCCGATCTATCCGCTCAACAAGCTCCAAAATGCTCTCCTTTATCTGAGGCCGAGCGTCAAAGGGCACGTCCTCTCCAAGCCTTGTATACTTGCTTTGTCCAAGATCATTATACCTGAGGATCTGCCATGCACTGCAGCCCGACTCGCGTGCAAAGCGTGCAGAGCTTAAAAGATTTTGGTATTCATCGTTACATCCGGGCACAAGCGGGGTCCTTGCAATAACCCTGACTCCTCTTTTTTTCCCTTCTGCGGCAAGATATGCGATATTTTCAAGTATTACCTCGTTGCCCTTGCCCGTAAGCCGCTTGTGGATATCGCTATCCATATGCTTTATATCCACCATCCAACAGTCAACAAGATCTATGACCTTATCTATCGCCTGCCTTTTTACGTGCATTGCGCTCTCTATGGCGGTATTTATGCCCCCTTGCTTGCAAAGGGCAAGCACGCGCGAAAGGTAATCCGGATACAAAAGTGCCTCTCCGCCCGAAAATGTAACCCCTCCACCTGTGCGGTCGAAATAGCGCTTATCCCTTTCTATGGCGGCGTAGAGCTCCTCGGGAGACATTCTACTGCCGCAAAGCGAGAGGGCGCCGCTTGGGCAAAGCTCGGCGCATTTTCCGCAACGGGCACAGCCCTCGCGATCAAGCACCATAGCATCATCTATTACCCTGTGCCTGTCGCAAAGCTCGACACACCTGCCGCATTTTATACATTTATCTTCATAATAAAACACGTCTATGCCCGCGCTCTGACCCTCGGGATTATGGCACCATATGCACCTTAAGGGACAGCCCTTAAGGTACACCACTGTCCTGAGGCCGTCCCCGTCGTGCATGGAGGTGCGCAATATCTGCATTATATAAGGAGCATTATCAGATGGTTGCATGCTTTGTCCTACCTATAATATGGTTTTGCAGACTTTTATCAAGCAGATTGAACTTCTGACTGAAGCCTGAAACGCGTACTGCAAGGTTGTTGTATTTTTCCGGATGCTTCTGCGCATCAAGCAGAGTATCGGCATCAACGGTATTAAACTGCACGTTGCTTAAGCCGTTTTCGGCGGCGGCAAGCATGATATCGGTAAAGAGGTCAAGATTGTAGTCGGTAAAGAGCTTGGGATCCACCTCTACTATTGCACTTGTAGTGCCCGGGGTGCGCTTTGTGGGAAGCGCGCACAGGGAGTTTATAAGGGCGGTGAAGCCGTTGAAATCCCTGCCCTGCATGGGGGATGCCGAGTATGCAATGGGCTCGCCCGCCTTGCGTCCGTCAGGGGATGCGGCGGTGTTTGCGCCGTGAAGTATCATATCAAGGAAGGTAAAGGGCTGAGCGTGGAAGTCCTGACCGAACAGTTCGGAGTAGTGCTCAAGACGGTCACAGCAATAGTCCATTATCTCTGCGGCAAGGGAGTCCACCTCGGGGATATCGTTTCCGAACTTGGGCGCCTTATTTAAGAAATCAAGTCTCATTGCCTCGTCGGGGTAATTATTCTTCATTGCATCCACCACCTGCTCCATGGTGTAGCGGCCCTCGTCAAATACCAGCTTCTTTATGGCGGCAAGGGAGTCTGCAAGGTTGGGGATACCGCAAAGCATCACCTGGCAATAGTCGTATATGGCACCGCCGTCGTTGAAGTCCCTTCCCCTCTCAAGGCAGCCTTGCGTAAGCAGGGATTTTATGGGCTTATACTCATTGGTACGGGCAGGCTTAAGATCCATGGTGTACATATTGCAGGTGGCGCGAAGCATCTCGTCTATGTTTGCAAAAACGCTGTCCTTAAAGGTCTTATAATCCATTTTGGTAACGTCGCCGTAGTCGGTGGCGCATTCCCAATCGGGGTGCATTATGCTCTTGCCGTTGTTGACGGTATACTCAAGCGCTTTTAGAATATTTGTGATACCGCTGACTGCGTGAGGATTACTCTTGCCCGGTATAACGGTCTCCACGCATCCGATCTGGGTATAATCCCTCGCATCCTCAAGGCTGATGCCGTGACTCATAAGCGCGGGGATGAGAACGTCATCGTTAAAGAAGAAGGGAACACCCTTTTGAACGTGACCCACCACCTCAAGGGCGCGGCGTAAAAACGCGCGGTCGGTTCGGGGGGAGTATCTGACCGAGAGACAGCGCACAAAGCCAAGAGCCTCGGTGGCGTCCAGCATCATCCAGGAAAGCTCGTTTACCGCATCGCTTCCGTCAGGCTTGATACCGCCAACGCAGGACTGCTGTACGTCATAGTTTCGGTAAAGCTTTATCCATAAGCAGCAGATAAGCTCAAACGCCTCCTCCTTGGTGAGTATGCCTTTTTCTATATCTGCCTTATAATAGGGGTAAAGTATCTGGTCAAGTCTTCCCAGGGAGTTTGCGTTTATGCCATCCTCCCAGGTATTGAAGTAGTGCGCAAAAAGCAGAGCCTGACAAGCCTCGTGGAAGGTTCGTGCGGGATATGCGGGCACGCGGCGGCAGACTGCCGCCACCCTTTTAAGGTCGCAAGCCCATCCCTCCTCGGCGGTAAGTGCCATCCTTTCGGCCTCGGCGGCGTATTTTTCGCCTATCTCCAAGGCGGCAAGGCAGACCTTCTCTATGCCTCTGTAGAAGGGGGTATCGCCGTTAATGCCCTTAAAGTGTCTTACCCTTTCAAGCAGACCGCTAAAGCCGAGCTCGAGCACCTGCTGATATCCTATAACGCTATGGTTAAAGGAAACGCATCTGCCCACGGCTGCGCACTCCATGCTCAAGCCCCATTCTCTACCCTCGCGGGCATAATAGGAGGTATCAAATTCACATTTATTAAGATAGCTTCCGATGTTTTCCTTTAGCCACTCTACCTCGGAGTCGCTAAGTCCCATGGCATCGGTGATGCATTTTGTCTCCTCGGGGTCGTTAAAGAGGGCATAGCCCTCGTAGCCGTTATCCGCGAAATTATAGCCTACAAGCAGCTCTCCCTCCCTTATGAAGGGGGTTGCGTTGCGAATTACGCTTGCAAGTCCCGCACCAAAGGTCTCGGGAACGGTCTTGGATCCCTCAAGCACGCATCCGCGTGCATAATGATAGGTACGTTGAGCACATATCTTATGGGTGTATTCTCTGTCAAAGGTCATGGCTTTGTCGCGCAGCATGGCGCAACGGTCGGTCAGCATAAGCATATTTTTCTTCCTTTCCTCATATCTCTTTTTGGCATCCTCGCTCATTTTACGGTATTCCTTGGGATAACAGCCAAACTGCTTTATAAAGGACTTGTTGAAGCCCGACGGAGTATCGTATCCGTAAGCAAGTGCCACCTCCAGCACCTTTTTGCCCTCCAGGATATCTATTGCCGCCCTTTGCATGCGCACTCTGCGCACGTATTCCACAAAGGTCTGCCCGGTATATCGCTTGAATGCCTCGCAAAAATACCATTTTGAGTATCCGAAATGCTCTGCGGTGTTTTCGGCAGTGATACTTTTGTCCAAGTTGGAATTTATGTATTTTATGATCCTGTACAACTGCATCACTCCCCATCTGCTTTTATTTTATAACCATGAAAGAAAAATTTCTACTCCAAAATTGCGGTGTTTGATACTTATGTGATTTTTCCGTTACTATATTATATCACTCAGGTATTTGATAATCAATATAAAAATAATGATCCTTATTACTATGTATGCTTTTTCTCTGCACGCTTCCTTTGCCCGACGCGTGCAGATAAAAAAAGCGCTACGAAAACGTAACGCTTTAAATGCTTTTTTACATCTCCACACGTCTGCCCCAGGAGAATATCTTTTTCCAATAGTGCTTGGTTATGTCGCTGACGATTATCTCTCCCTCTGCAAAGGAGGCGTGCACGAAGCGGTTCTCGCCCACGAAGATGCCTACGTGGTCGCACTCGTCACCGTCATTTGGGTTGGTATTGAAAAACACCATATCCCCCACCTGAAGATCCTTTATATTCTCTATCTTCTTCCCTACGCTGCTTGTGTGGCCCTGAGCATATGCCGAGCGGGGTATCTCGATGCCGAAATCACGGAAAACTCTGCTGGTAAAGCCCGAGCAATCGTATGCCTTGGGACCCTTTGCACCAAGAATATAGGGTATGCCCAGAAGGGTCTGTGCATAATCCGCCATTTGCTCCTGTATGGATTCTCCGGGTGCGCAGACGTCCTTGGATATCTCATTTTCCTCAAGCACAAGATCCCGTGGCTGAGCCTCGTCGGAAAACAGAAGCTCAAGAGTCTCTATGGAGGCAACTCCCGTCCTTTCAAGGCTGTTATGGCTCTGAAAGGCACGTATTGCCATATAGGTAACGCTTCCATAGCTGCCGCTTGGGGTATAATCGTAATAGCCAAGCTCGGTAAGCCTTTTCTGAAGGGTGACCACGTCGGCGCTTTGCTCGCCCCTTGCCATGGATCTGTTGGGAGCCACAAGCACGGTCTTGTTGGAGTCGGTGCGCACTATCTTGGAGGTCCTTACGTAGCCCTCCACGCCCACGCCGTTAAGACGTATCTTGCTCCATCCCTTGGAGGAGCTTATAAGCTGATAGGTGCCTCCCGCCTTAAGGGATGCGAGCACCTTACCCTTGCTTGATGCGGTAAGACGAAGCTTTTCATCGCTTTTGAGCATGCATTGCTTGGTGGTCTCGTCCGCCGAATACAGTCCCATCAGGGAGAGCACTTCGCGGGTGACGGTTCCGTCCGCATCAAAGCCGTTATCGGCAAGATAGGCGTTTACCGCCTCCAGGGTGGCTCGGTCGTAAATACCGTCCACCTCACCGCCGTAGTATTTTTTATTTTTCAAAACCGTTTGGATGGCCTTTACCTCGTAGCCCTTATCCCCCGGCATAAGACAGGCCTCGTCACTTGGGGCGCCGCTTGCAAGGCAGGTGCAAAACGATAATAAAAGTGCTAAAAACGCGCAGATTATCCTTTTCATTAAGATCCTTTCCCGGATAAAGTCAGACCAACGTTGCTATAAGCTTTATTTTGCAGCTTTTGGTGCACATTCTTTAAAATTATAAACAGTTTTTAACATTATTACAAATCCGATTATTTAAGTTTATCATTAAAATGCTCCCGTTTTCTTTATTTTTCTTTAATTTTCGGTGTTTGTCATAATGGTGTAATAAATGTATAATACATGTAATAATACTGTAATAAATAACGGTTTAAAGCAGGAAATTATTCATAAACCGTTAAAAGAGGTAAAATGTCGGAAAACACTGATACCACACGGATAACAATAAACATCAAGCATCTTGCGTCAATACTTGCAATATGCTTGGGGGTAATGCTTATCATGTCACCCCTTATTTTTAACGTTAAAATAACCGAGTCGGACGGAAATCCGACCCCCGTCCCCACCCCCGCCCCGATCGTCACCCAACCTCCGTACCACACTACCCCCAACGAGGTAGGCTGTACAGATGCGGGCAAAGGCAGGTTTGCTCTGCAGGGGGATCACCTGTACTATATCGATCAAGGCGCCATCCTCCGCCAAAGCGTAGCAGGTGGCACCACAGCAATAATGCTTGGCAATACAGATGCCGACAATTTGAATATACTCGGAGACTACCTTTATTATACCACTGATCAGGGCATCCACAGGCTGAACATATACTCCCTTAATCAGGAGCTCATTTGCGATATCCCCGCCAAAAGCATGGTGGTACGAAGCGACGGTATCTTCTTTTTGTGCGACCGCGCCCTTATGTATTGCTCCAAGGAGGGAAAAAATGCTCAGCTGGTCTATGACAATATTGACGGCTTTGCCTCCTGCGGAGACGATATAATAGTATCCGTTACAAACCCCGATTACGGGACCGATCTTTGGTGTATGGGCTCGGGTGAGCCCTTTGCCACCGAGGTAGTGGTATTTACCGTAAGGGATAACATCGTTTGCGCAGAGACCAGCGGGGGTACCTATCTGTACGACGCCCTTGCCGATTACGAGGCAACCGCCCTTCCCGTAAGCTTTGAGCTTATTCCAAGCGACATAATGCTTACCGATAGCGGCATTGTTTATATGCCCCGAAACAGCAGCAATGTCAAGCTTATAGACACACAAAACGGCTATGAGCGCACCATAATTGAAAATGTTGATGAATTGTTTTGCCTTAATAATTACATAATATATAAAGAAAGCGGAAAGCTTTACTCCTGCCTTGAAAACGGCTGGCAGATACGATATCTTGCAAACGGCCTGCCCCCCGTTCAAGCTCCCGGGGATCTGATATGCTCAAACATCACGGTCTCGGCATCAAGCGACACCTTGGCTCCCGACCAAAGCACCGTCCTTAGCGTGCTTATAGACTCCGAGCCTGCCACCGAGCTGCAGCTGCGCAGCCTCGCCGTTTACATAAAGGATAATACGGTGATAGATCTTACCCGCAATGAAAAGGGCGAGCTCGTGGTGACCGCCACCGAGAAGGGCCAAAGCATCGTCAGGATCTCGGGCTCCGAGAGCAACGTTTTTGCAGAGATACTCATCACCGTGGAATAGGAGAGTAAATGCAGTCTTCCCCACTTAAAACGAGCACCTGCTTTTGGATGTGCTTTATTTCCATCATACCCATCGTAGGACTTGGATACGTAATAGCCTGCTCCGCTAACACCGACGAGGGAAAAAGAAATCTTGCCAGGGCATTGCTTCTGCTTAAGATCTCACTTCTGCTGCTTGGCGTTACCTCCTTTGCGGTGCTCATCCTTTCCCTTGACGTGCTTATATGACCCACCTTATCCCGCCATTTTTGTTTGCACTCACAATTTATCTCACGATTTATAAATAATAAAGAAATAAAGCCAATAGTGCATACTTGTTCATATATGCATTATTGGCTTTTATGTTTTATAATAATGATAATTATCTGTTTTCCATGGGAACGTAAGCTCTGTGAGGCGCTACGGCATCGTATGCGGGACGGATTATTTTATTACCGTTTATAAGCTCCTCGATGCGATGTGCCGACCAGCCGGCGATCCTTGATACCGCAAAGATGGGAGTATAAAGCTCGGGTGGGAGGTCCAGCATTCTGTAGATAAAGCCGCTGTAGAAGTCAATATTTGCGCTGACTCCCTTGTACATCCTTCTTCTTGAGCTTATTACCTCGGGAGCAATGCGCTCCACCGCGCTGTATAGCTCGTACTCATCCTCAAGGCCCTTTTCCTTGGCAAGCTTGCCTACGAATCCGCGAAGCACCTCGCATCTGGGATCGGAAAGGGAGTATATTGCATGACCCATTCCGTAGATAAGTCCCGTGCCGTCAAACTCGCGCTTTTCAAGCAGACCAACAAGATAATCCCGTATCTGATCCTCATCCTTCCAGTCGGTAAGCTTCTGCTTCATATCCTGGAACATCTGAACCACCTTGATATTAGCACCGCCGTGCTTGGGTCCTTTAAGTGAGCACAGGGATGCCGCAACAGAGGAGTAGGTATCGGTTCCGGAGGAGGTCACAACGTGTGTGGTGAAGGTAGAGTTGTTTCCGCCGCCATGCTCGGCATGGAGCACAAGGGCGATATCAAGTATTTGTGCCTCAAGGGGGGTGTATTTACCGTCTGTACGAATAAGGGACAGCAATGTCTCCGCGGTGCTTGCATCGGGTGCGGGTCTGTGTATAAACAGGCTCTCGCCGTTTTTATAATAATTAAACGCCTGGTATGCATATGCGGCAAGCAGAGGCATTACGGCTATCAAAAACAAGGACTGACGCATGACGTTTTTTACCGATATATCCGACGGCTCGTCGTCGTAATAATAAAGGGAGAGCACGCTTCGCGTAAGGGCGTTCATCATATCTCCGCTGGGGGATTTCATGATAATATCCCTTACAAAGGAGGGAGGAAGGGTACGCATTGCGCAAAGCTGCTCCTCAAACTCGGCAAGCTGAGTCTTATTTGGAAGCTCGCCGCTCAGCAGCAGATACACGGTCTCCTCGAAGCCGTGACGGTTTTCGCTTACAAAGCCGTTTACTATACTGTTTATGTCAATGCCTCTGAAATACAGCTCGCCTCGGCAGTTTCGCTCCACCCCGTTTTCGTCCTTTTTGCCCGAGATGATGTCGCTTATCTCGGTAAGGCCGGTGACCACACCCTTGCCGTTAAGGTCGCGCAAGCCGCGTTTTACCTCGTGCTTGCCGTAGAGCGAGGGATCGATGATGTATTTATCAAAGCTATTATCAACAAAATTGCTTATATATTGCTCCTTTGTCATCCATTTTCTCCTTGCAATTTTATCGGTATCCATTATAACATATTTTCAAAAATATTACAACAGCCCCAAGGGGGTGCAATTGTAAACATATTATAAAAAATGCTCGATGCATGGATCGGGCATTTTAAATACTGCTTTACTTATATGCTCAGCGTGCTTTTAATGGGATCTCCCACAAGCGCTACTTCTTTGCAGGCTTGATGGTTCCGGAGGTAAACAAGGTCATGCCAAAGATGATCGCAGCGGTTATAACGTAGTGATACCATTCAAGCTTAAATCCTCCCTCCTGCGGAGGCTGTGTTGACTGCTCACCTTGGCCCGTCTGCAGGGTCGCATTATCTGTAGGCGCGGTGGTGCTGTCGACAGGTGCGGTGGCGCTGTCGGCGGGAACGGTCAGCGACGTTGCAAGCGCGCAGGTGCAAAGGCAAGCCGTAAAGAGAATTACCATCAATATTATTGCGGTTATTTTCATAATTATCTCCGTTATTTTTTGCGTTTTTTTACAAATTCAAAGGTCTCGGTCACTCCGCCTACCGCTTTCATTTCAATAAGGCATCCGTTATCAAGGGCTATACTCTCACTCTGCTCGGGCACCTCGTAGGAATTAGGCAGATAAACGTAATATTTATTGTCATTACAAGCAGAAAGTCCCTTGCCGGCAGTAACGCTGAGCCTCTTTTTACTAAAGCTCCAGCTGTAGACCCCCGCGCCGCCGTAAATATTGCAGCAAGCAAAGGCAAACCTGGGCTCCTTACCCACGGGCACGAGCACAAATACCTCGGCACTGTGTCCGATAACGTCCTTGCACACAAGCTTGCCGCGCACTGTACCCACCACGCTCTTGGTCCAGGTACGCATGCACAGCGCATCACCCTTGATGCCAACGTCGGCAAGGTCAAGCTCAAGATCCTCTATATGATCGCTGAAATTATACAACGCTACTATTACCGAGCCGTCGGGGTTATTTATGTACAGCTTTGACGGCTGAGGCTGCTCAAAGAAATCCACGGGGCGCGCGGCTACGCCGAGGGGAGGCAGAATATGACTGAAGAATTCCCTTCTTGCCCCTCCGATGCGCTCCATTTGCTCGTTTATCAGGGAGCTTCCGCCACTCATGGCAACGCTTGTTGCCCAAGTGCGCGCCTCCTGATAGGTCACGTCAAAGCCGTCGTCCTGGTCGAAATCCCTTACCACCAATCCGTCGGGATCATTTACAAATATCTTACCGTTATAAAAATAGCGACAAGCAATGCTGTTTGTGCACATCTTGATAAGATCCCATGCGCTTGGAGCCATCTTCAGCTTGCCCCAGATGATATCGGGGGTAACTCGGATGCCGTTAAATATGCCCACACTTTCAGCGATGGGAGATCCGCAGGCAAGCATAAAGGAATCCCCTACCGTATCGCGGATGGCCTTGATGGCCCTTCGGTATATAGCAGTGGCATAATCCTCCTCGTAAATAACGAAGGACTCCACAATGTTTGATAGCTTAAGCAGGGCAAACATCATAAAATCAAGCTTAAAATACTCGGCACCGTATTCCTTATTGCAACGGCGGAACACACTGCAGATGTAATCCAATGTTTGTTGCTCTCCAATATCAAGTGGCCATACGGGATCCTCCCCGAAGGAGTATGAGTGCTCGGGCTCACCCGGCTGATGTGCGGTATTTTTAAACTCGGGATGCACGGTATAAAAGCCCGAAGCCCTACTTGCAAGTAATGGGGCAAGCCAAAGGCCAAAGGTGATACCGTCCTTTTTAAGATCTTGAGCTATACCCTTAAGGCCGTTGGGAAATTTTTCTCTGTCCACCTCCCAAAAGCCGCTAAAGCTGGTATTTGTCTGCCAGCCGTCATCTATCTGCAGGGTGTTGACCTTTTTTTCGCTGTAATATCGGTTTAGCTCATCGTAAGCGCGCTGTATTTTTTCTTCATCCACATCCTTATAGTAGCAGGACCACGAGCACCAACCCGTGGGGATATCAAGCCTCGGGATCTCGTAGCGTTCCAGAAGAAAATCGGTATACGCCTCAAAAAAGCTGTCCGGATCCACGGGGTAGGAAAAGAACATTCCCTCAAGATCATAGTCAAGTCCCTTTTTCAGACACTTATTCTCCATGGAATGGCGCAAAAGAAACCATTTATCCTCAAGCAGGATATAGGTAAAAAATCTGTCGGCGCTGGTATAGCCCGCACCCGCAAATCTGTTTCCTGCCTTATAAAGAATATTGTCTCGGGTTATGTTGTACGGCTTATTTTTAAGAGGGGAGCATGCTGCTACGTCGTTTGTGGAATATCCGCTTATAAAAACCAAAGGGTCTGCACAGTATATATCGTCCGGGATCTGCAGCTTGACGTCAAAATACCTGAGCGGCTTTGCTTCTATCCCCTGAAGAGTGATCTTTAATCTATTACCGTACGGTATATCGCTCCAACACATCAAAACCCGAACGTATCTGTCCGAAACCTCATGGGTTCCAACCCTAAACGGAATAACGCTTTGCACACCATCGGTATAAGTTAATAGAATCTGATAATAAAACTCCTGCATAACTACTCCTATCGTTCATTGTTATAAACCTCATATTTACAATAACGCTTATTTTATTCCTCCGGCTACAAGCTGCTCCATATCGCTTTTTATCTTATCCACGCTATAGACCTTGCCCGTATGGTCGTAGAACTGACCCTCTGCGTGCTTTTTATACAGTCCGTATTTTTCGCTTATGATATTATTATGCTCATCAAGAAACAAAAGCACAGTATCCGAGCCCATCGACGCGGCGTCGGTGTACTTATATTCAAGCTTGCTCGGTCTTCCCAGATGATCCTTTTGAGTCAATGTGCCTCCGAGAGTATAGGTAATAAGCTGCTTACTGTTTTCCATATATGGCTCGCCGTATATTATCTCCTGTACCTGGAACAAATGCTCGGTATATACCAAGGAGTCGGTGGATATATCGTCACCGATCGCAGTCCTCTGCGATATCGACTTACCTATTACGATGGCATGGCACTCAGTCATAAGCTGCTCGTAATTCTTTTCCGGAAGCTTGACCTCATAGGTAACACTCTGAGAAAAAGGAAGATACTGAGTCAGATACGGTGCAAAGAAATACACCACCGCAATCAGCACCGCAAAAAGACACATAACGATTATGGTGCTTGGCTTAACGGGGGGCATTTGCGCCTTTGCCGACTCACCCGGCTTGCCCGAAGCTAATACCTCCTCCTGCTCCTCTGCAACGTCCTTTACAACATTCTGCTCGGGATCATCTCTTTTGATTATTTTATTAAAAACGCCTTGTTTTTTCAAGCTTTTATCCTCCTATTTAAGCCGTATTCAGCTCAAATATTATTATTTCTCTACGTTTGATATAATAGCAAAAATACCGTCAAAAGTCAATATCGTTGCTGTCAGATTTTTTTAATAATTTGTAAACAACTCGCGAACCATTAAAGCGCCCACACGAAAGGGCGGGTGGGTGGGC
>JAFXDC010000049.1 GCA_017516345.1 Clostridia bacterium
AGATCAAGACCGTTATCGGTGTGGGTTATCGTATGGAGGATGAGGCTGACGGAAGCCGAAGCCATCACGCCTGACAAATAATAATTTTTAATTTTTTCTCGTTTCATCGTTTGTAATACGATAGTATTACTGCACTCTTCAACTTCGCCTCTCTTAAAAATTATTTATTCGGCAGGTCGAAGAGTTTCACTCGATCGCCTTTTTCAAAAGGCGAAGCGTGAAAGTCGCAGTAAGGCTGTCGCCTTACAAGCTTGAACGCAAGAAAGGGGGGAAAAGGCGGCGAGCGAAACCGTAATGGATTCAGCTTCCGTCAGCCTTATATGACAAAAAAGATATTTAACTCCATATTTACGGTGGCATTGGTGGTACTTCTTGCAAGCATCGGCATTGCAACAAGTTTTTTATATGATTATTTTAACGATTCTCAGGTAAAACAGTTAAAGGCTGAGCTGTCTCTTGTTGCAGATACAGTCAACGAAGTGGGGGTTGAATATTTTGAAAATTTTGACTCCACCGTATTCCGCTTTACCGTTGTGGATACTGACGGCACAGTGCTTTACGATACACAGGCAAAACCGAGCGAGATGGATAACCACGCAGACCGTGAGGAAATTGCCGAAGCCTTTGAAAGCGGTACAGGTAGTAGTGCAAGATATTCTTCCACCTTTTCTGAAAAGACATTTTATGAAGCCGTTCGTCTTGAAAACGGCGACGTACTTCGTATTTCGGTAAGTCAGCTTACGGTTGGTGCACTAATTCTCGGTATGCTCCCCGCCATTATTGCTATTATTTTCATTGCAGCAGCCGTTGCCGGTATTCTTTCTCACGCTATGGCAAAAAAGGTAACAGAGCCTTTGATGAAGCTCGACTTGGAACATCCTTCTGACAACAGTACTTATGAAGAATTGACTCCCATACTCACCAAGGTTCACAAACAGCACAAGCAAATTAAATCGCAAATGGAAACCCTGCGCCGTAAATCCGATGAGTTTGAGCAGATCGTTTCTTCAATGAACGAAGGTCTTGTGCTCCTTGACGAACACGGCATGGTGCTCAGTATGAATACAGCGGCGAAGAAAATATTTGCCGTAAAAAAGGATGTTAAGGGCAGTGATTTCTTACTTGTTGACCGCACAAGTAAAATGAGTAAGGCCATTTGGAATGCCCTTGACGGCAACCATAGTGAATACACCGAAGAACGGAATGGCAGCGAATATCAGTTTACCGTTAATCCCATTGAATCGGACAGCAAGGTTCTCGGTGCGGTTATTCTTGTGTTTGATATCAGCGACCGTGCTTTTGCCGAGCGGAACCGTCAGGAGTTCACCGCAAACGTTACCCACGAACTGAAAACTCCGCTTCAATCCATTATTGGAAGCGCAGAACTGCTTGAAAACGGTCTTGTGAAGCCCGAAGATACTGCAAGATTTGTCGGCAACATCCGCAAGGAAGCAACCAGACTTGTATCCCTTATCAACGACATTATTCGTCTTTCTCAGCTTGATGAGAACAACGAACCTGCAACCGAAACGGTAGAACTGACAGAGGTTGCCAAAGAAGTCGTTGAGGTGCTTACCGTATCGGCGACCAAGAGAAATGTTGAGCTTATCATAGAAGGCGAACCGCAAACCATTTTTGGTGTGCGCCGATATATTTATGAGATTATTTATAATCTTTGCGATAACGCTATCCGCTACAATGTGGACGGCGGCAAGGTCGAGATTAAAATCGGCAAGGATAACGGTCGTGCGGTTGTATCTGTAAAGGATACCGGCATCGGTATTGCCCCCGAACATCAAAGCCGTATCTTTGAACGCTTCTACCGTGTGGACAAGAGCCACTCCAAAGAAACCGGCGGAACTGGGCTTGGACTTTCTATTGTAAAACACGCCGTGCAATATCACAGCGGCAAGGTAACTCTTGAAAGTGAAGTTGGAAAAGGTACAACTGTAAAGATTGTTTTCTGATTGGTAAGTTAATTTCTCTAAATTTTTTCATAACACGATATAACACAGCACGTCCGGCAGTAATGTCGGACGTGCATTTTTTGTTATACAAAAATTGCCGCTGAGGTATGTAACCTCAGCGGCGTTCTGCTTATCATTACCATGAATATCAATTTGTCGATCACGACCACCGGCTAAGCCGGTGGTCGTGATTAGTAATGCTGTAAAAAGCCATCATTAAATTGCAACGATGTTAATAAGCTTATCCTTAATAACGATGACCTTCTTTATCTGCTTGCCCTCTATGAGCTTTTTAACGGTCTCGTCGGCAAGAGCGGCATCCTTGACTGCGTCGTCGGAGGAGCCTGCGGGAACGGTTATCTTTGCGCGCACCTTACCGCAGACCTGAACTGCCATCTCCACGGTGTCCTCCTTTATGAGGCTTTCGTCGGCGATGGGCCAAGCATGGTTGTAGATCCTGCCCTCGTCAAAGAGTGTGGAGAACATTTCCTCGGTAATATGGGGTGCTACGGGGTTGAGCACGAGGAGCAATCCCTTAAGCTCGCCCTTGGTGACGCTGCCCTTGGAGTAGAGGGAGTTTACAAAGCTCATCATTGCGGCGATGGCGGTGTTGAACTTCATGCGCTCGTAGTCCTCGGTGACCTTTTTGAGCATGGAGTGGTACTCGCTTGCCATTTCGGGACGGACCTCGCCGTCAGTGACCATACCCTGCAGACGCCAAACGCGCTCAAGGAACCTGCGGCAGCCGCGTGCGCCCTGAGTGGACCACGGAATTGCCTGATCAAAGGCGCCCATAAACATTTCGTAGAGACGGAAGGCGTCGGCACCTATCTCGGATACGATATCGTCGGGATTGATGACGTTGCCGCGGGATTTGCTCATCTTCTCGCCGCCCTCGCCAAGTATCATGCCGTGGCTGGTGCGCTTCTGATAGGGCTCTGCGGTGGGAACCGCGCCGATATCATAAAGGAACTTATGCCAGAAGCGGGAATAGAGCAGGTGAAGGGTGGTATGCTCCATACCGCCGTTATACCAGTCGACGGGAAGCCAATATTCAAGAGCCTCCTTGCTTGCAAGCTCGTTATCGTTGTGGGGATCGATATAGCGCAGGAAGTACCAGGACGAGCCTGCCCATTGGGGCATGGTATCGGTCTCGCGCTTTGCGGGGCCGCCGCAAACGGGACAGGTGGTATTTATCCAGTCGGTGCATTGTACAAGGGGGGATTCGCCGGTGCCGCTGGGCTCGTATTTTTCAAGCTCGGGCAGTGTAAGGGGAAGCTGATCCTCCGGAAGGGTGACGTGTCCGCACTTCTCGCAGTACACCACCGGAATGGGCTCGCCCCAATAGCGCTGACGGGAGAACACCCAATCGCGCAGCTTGTAATTGGTCTTGGGCTTACCTATGCCCTCCTTATCAAGATATTCAATTATTGCCTTCTTGGCTTGGCTTACGCTCATGCCGTTTAAGAAGCCCGAGTTTACCATGGTGCCGGTGGCGATATCGGTGAAGGCCGCCTCCTCAATGTTGCCGCCCGCAACCACCTCAATCATGGGGATGTTAAAGGCCTTGGCAAAGTCCCAGTCGCGCTCATCGTGCGCGGGAACCGCCATGATGGCGCCCGTGCCGTAGGTCATAAGCACGTAATCCGAAATAAATACGGGGATCATGCTTCCGTTTACGGGGTTTTTTGCCTCTATTCCCTCAAGACGGACACCGGTCTTTTCTTTGCTCTCGGTGCGCTCGAAATCACTCTTTCTTGCGGCGGTCTCGCGGTAGGCGATGACATCTTGGAAGTTTGCGATCTTATCCTTCATGGCGTCCACAAGGGGATGCTCGGGAGAGAGCACCATGTAGGTGGCACCGAAGAGGGTGTCGGGACGGGTGGTGTAAACGGTTACGCTGTCGTTTGCCGCGGGGATAAAGAACCTGACCTCGGCGCCGGTGGATTTGCCGATCCAGTTCTTCTGCTGGATCTTTACCTTTTCTATGAAATCAACGGTATCAAGACCGTCAAGAAGCTTTTCCGCGTAGTCGGTGATGCGCAGCATCCATTGGGATTTTACCTTGCGTACTACCTCGCCGCCGCAACGCTCGCACTTGCCGCCCACTACCTCCTCGTTTGCAAGACCTACCTTGCAGGAGGTGCACCAGTTTATGGGCATTTCCGCCTTATAGGCAAGACCCTTCTTGAAGAGCTGAATGAATATCCACTGAGTCCACTTATAATAATTGGGATCGGTGGTGTTTACCTCGCGGGAATAGTCGAAGGCAAAGCCCATGCTCTTAAGCTGAGTGCGGAAGCGGTCCACATTCTGCTTGGTTACTATTGCGGGATGTATGCCGTTTTTCATGGCATAGTTCTCGGTGGGCAGACCGAAGGCGTCCCAGCCGATGGGGTAAAGCACGTTATACCCCTCCATGCGACGCTTACGCGCAATTATATCAAGGGCGGTGTTGCTTCGGGGATGTCCCACGTGAAGACCCGCGCCCGAGGGATACGGGAACTCGATAAGCCCGTAGAATTTGGGCTTTGAGTAGTCGTCGGTCGCCTTAAATGCGCCCTCTGCCTCCCATATGTCCTGCCATTTTTTCTCGATTTTGGAATGAACGAAATTATCCTCTCTCATAAAAAGCTCCTTAACAAAAAATAAGCGAAAAATTCGCCAGAGACGAATTTTCCGCGGTACCACTCTGTTTACCGACTTGGGCGTCGGTCACTTATCGGCTCTGTAGGGCGATGCCATGCCTTGGCGCTGGTGGGGAACGAGCGGGCTTTATTTGCTCTGCCGCGCTTACAGCAAACGCGCGGCTCTCTGGAAAAGCGACTAAAAGCGGTTTTCTCCGTCATTGCGACCGTCTATTTACATTCATATTATATACACCCTTTGAAAAATGTCAACCTTAATTTGGTTTGCGGCTCAAAAACGGCACAAAACGGGGCGCAAAAGGGCAATATTAAGGGTGAAATTATAATTAATTTCAAAATAATTTCCGATAATTTTGAAATGTTTACAAATTGCACATTATTTTATTTAAATTTTGTGTTAAAATCTATTGTGATATTGTGGAAAATCAATATAATATAAGTATAGTAAAATGAAAGAAGTGAATATATGAAGGATAATACCTTCTTTTTTGAATTCAAACAAACCTTGGGCGCCCTGAAGCAGGGGCTTGGTAAGCGCTTTTTGCGATTGCTTGGACTTCTGCTTCTTATAGTGCTCCCAATATCGGTGGTAAATGCATATACCTCCGCCACCCTTGCCCAATCCATATTTTCCGTACTTCCCCAGATAGATTTTTCAAATCCGGAATCCCTGCAGATACTGCTTAACGCCACGTCAAACTCGGCACAGGGCGGTCTTGCGGAGCTTTTGCTCTCCATAATAATATCCCTTCTGCAGTGCGCTGTGTATATTATAGCCACGGTCTACACCTGGCAGTGCCTGGGCGGCAAAAATGACCTTATCGACGACTCCAACGCCTTTGTAAAGCTTATACTTAAAAAGCTCCCCGCGGTGTTTTTGGTGACCTATTTTGCATCCTACGTGCTCTCCTACACCCTCTCCGTGGCGTCAATGACGGCATCCATGTTCTTTGCCGTGCCTATAAGCTTTATTGCGGTGCCCCTTGCGGCAATAACCATGTTTTTTATACTCAGTGTGGCAACCGCCCTGGTGGATAGCTACGCCTCGGTGTTTATGGCATCAAGCATCACAGGAAGGATACGCTTTATGTTTGCCATGATATACACCCGTCTGCTCTACAGAGGACACTTCTTTAAGACGGTGGTATATTATACCCTTATCAATATGGTGGCGATACTTATAAGCGCCGTTCCCTACGCCGCAGCCATATATCTTTCCAGCATCGGTCATACCGCGGCATACGTCGTGTGGGGAGTGGCAAGCTGCGTGCAATGCATGCTCTCCGGGCTTACAATGTGCTTTTACACCGCCCGCATGCTTCATCTTGAAAGGGTCAACGAGAGCCTGCTTCGACCCTTCTCATTTGTTTCAATGGAGTCGCAAGACCCGTCTGACGGCGACGACGGACCGTATGAACAGTAAGCGCACCCGACTTTTTGCTATTGACTTTTTTGCGCTTGATGCTATAATAATATCATAAGAGGAAATTTTCGGAATATCCTGCTTGCTTAGAGGCAACAATATCTCTGAAGGATAATTCCGCTAAATCAAAAATAATAAATATTTATGAGGTGATCAAAATGGATCTTAAGGGTTCAAGAACAGAAGCAAATCTTATGGCTGCATTCGCAGGCGAGTCCCAGGCTCGCAACAAGTATACCTACTATGCCTCCAAGGCAAGGAAGGACGGATATCAGCAGATAGCCGATATCTTTGAGGAGACCGCAAACAACGAAAAGGAGCACGCAAAGATATGGTTCAAGCTGCTCCACGACGGTAACATTTCCGATACCGTGACCAACCTTGCAGACGCCGCCGCAGGTGAGCACTACGAGTGGACCGATATGTACGCAGGCTTTGCAAAGGAGGCCCGTGAGGAGGGCTTTGACCACATCGCTTTCCTTTTTGAGCAGGTTGCAAAGATCGAGAAGGAGCACGAGGAGCGCTACAAGAAGCTTCTTGCCAACATCGAGCAGGGCATCGTGTTCAGCCGCGACGGAGATACCGTTTGGGTGTGCGCCAACTGCGGACACATCGTTATCGGCAAGGATGCTCCTCAGGTCTGCCCGGTATGTGCTCATCCCCAGAGCTACTTCCAGATCAAGGCTACAAACTACTGATACAAGCAATAAAAGGGCGGCAAGGGATGTCTGCGATAGAGCAGTATACTCGAACCAACAGGAAAAGGACAGAGAATGTTTTTACACTCTCTGTCCTCTTTTCTTGACAAGCACTGCTTCTGTGTCCACAGAAGCTATTTTGATTTTGTCGATATGCCGTCGCTTCGCTCGGCTCGATATATTTGCCTTCGGCAAATTCGATATGTTTTCGCTCCGCTCAAACTCGATATGATATAAATCCGCGCTCACGCAGTGAGCATATCGAGCGCGTAGCGTATATCGAAAATCCGCGTCAGCGGATTTATATCGAGGCGTACCTGCTCTATGGCAGGTACGCCAAGGGCCGCCCTTTGTTTTTAGTAAATATTAAAATGAAATTCAAGGAGAACGTTATGCAAAAGCATCTTATAGCAAGCTTTGAGCCCTATGCCCGCGAGCCCATCTTAAGAAGGATGGAGGATGGCACCCTTGTCTGCGCCTTTTTGACCGGAGGGGAAAACGAGCCTCATAACGATAACGTGGTCATGCTTTCAAAAAGCCACGACGACGGCGCTACCTGGAGCGCTCCCGAGGTGCTGTTTTCTCACAGAGACCGCGGATGCTGGTGTACCGAGATATTTACCGACACGCCCCGCCCCTTTGCGGTGGTGCATACATATAATGCGCCCAGCCATTACCGTGAGCTTCAGACCTTTATCTCCTATTTTGACGGGTGGCAGGACGGCTTTACCGAGCCGGTGACCATGCCCGGAAGCGTAAACGGCTGCTCGGTGCGTCAGGGCATAAGAATGTCAAACGGTGAGATGCTCTTTCCCCTTTATTGGCAGGAGACACGTCAAAAGTTTCAATGGGAGGATAATCCGTGGAACTGGGACTGTCTTGCCTGGCAGTACGTTTCGGGGGTGGGGATATCCTCGGGGGATAAATTCTTCCGCCACGGCTACCTTGCCACCGACGCCCCTCTCTGGGAGCCTAACGCGGCGGAGCTTGAAAACGGACATATAATCATGTATATGCGTTGCTCGGGTAAGGGCTGTCTGTATATTGCTCACAGCTACGATTACGGCAGGAGCTGGTCCGACCCCGCACCCTCAGAAATACCTAACCCCGATACCAAGGTCACCGTGCTTAAAATAAGGGGCAGGATAATAATGATCAACAACTTTGCCTCTGAGGGGCGCACAAATTTGCAGATAGCCTCCTCTGAGGACGGTATAAGCTTTACCCCCATCGTATGCGTAGAGCCTCCCGAGGAGAGCTGGTTTTATCCTCACGCCTTTGCCTGTGATGCTTCCCAGACCCTCTACGTTGCCTACGAGAACAAGAAGCAGCACTATCTTAAAAAGTATAAATATTCCGAGCTTGGACTGTAAGGAAAGGGCGGCAAACTTGTTTGCCGCCCTTATATTTTTACATTGTCTTGATATAGGAGTCGATGCTCTGATCGGTATTATATGTGGTGTCGCCCGGGTTTACGCCCACCATGGTCTGCATGACGTGGTAGACCTCTCTGTGCAGCTTGTCGATGGCATCGGAGCGCTCTAAGCTCTTATCGTGCAGCATGGGCTTGCCAACGTGAAGATCCACGGGAGGGCGGTCGGTAAACAAGCGCCTTATGGGGCCGGCGGGACGGAAGGACATGGTTATGGGAATAATGGGGCGATCGTACTGTACGGCATACTTAAATACCGCCTTTTTAAGGGGCCTGATATCGGGATAATAATACCACATTGAGCCCTCGGGATAGAAATGAAGCCATTTCTTGCTTGTGAGCACGTCGCTTATCGCCTTATGAAACTTACCCATGGCACGGTGATTCTCGGTGGGGATGGGAATGCCGCCCGAGAGCCTGATAAGAGGACCGTTGGGACCCTCAAGATTGGTTGCCCATGCGGGAAAGTTGGTAAGACGGGGACGCAGAGCGTCAAGCACGCATATGAAATCCCACATAAAAACGTGATTTGACACCGTGATGGCTCCGTTTTTGAGCAGTTCCTTATGCTCCTTAAGGTTTTTTCGTCCGTATATGCGCAAGCCGTGGCGCACGCGGCACACCCAGAAAACAAGAGCATTCATAGCCACCCAATAAAAGGCGCGCTTGCACCCGTACCAAAAGCCCTTTTGCAGATAGGGATAGCTTTCGTCAAGATCAACGTCGCGCAGGTGCTTCACGGTGATCATGTGCTGATCGCTTCTGTCGGGATATTGAAAATCAAGCTTATGTCTATAGTACATATCTTTACATCCTTTTTGCATTTTCCGACAAAAGTATACCATATGTTTTTTATAATTGCAATAGCGTGTTTTCCGGTCTCCTCGTCAACCCCCGGCGCGCCCGCGCCTCGCCTTCGGCATCGGCGCGCTGCGCCTTGCGCTTCGCGCAAGCCGTGGCGGCTTCACCGCCTCGGGCGCGCCTTTGTCCCCGGGGCGGCGTGCAAGAGAAGGGTGCAGGTCGCGTATTTGTCTGTCCCCCCGCGCCCGCGGATGGCGTATAAGAGAAAAAGGGCATAGGGTATTTGTATGCTTTAGCGATCCTTGGGTCTTTTTACAAAACATAAAACCGACCGTGAGGTCGGTTTTTCAGGTTCTTCTGCAATCCGCGGTGCTTTTTGGCGGATAGGGTACCTTTTCATCTGTAAGATCAAGCAGAAAATCAACGCTGGTATTGTAATATCTTGACAGAATGATCAAATTATCTGCCGTGGGCACAAGCTCGCCACACTCGTACTTTGACAGCGTGCTCTGACTTATCCCGGTATCCATCTGCACCTTAAGCTGTGTATAGTCCTTTATGACCCGTATAAGTTTAATATTTTTCAAATCCGTATCCTCTCGTTTATCATTATCATTATTATTCAATTATTTCATAATTTAGTCTTGACAATCATAATTTATGTGAATATAATATTCATATAATGAATAACTTGTCGAAAATAAGCCTTTTTTATAAAAAATAAGATCAGGAGGATAAAAAATATGGCTTACATTACCGTATCGATCAGCGGAAACGAAGAGTTTGGAGGATATTTGTCGGTTGATGGCGCGGAATCCTTTGCGGTTCAGGACGGATATGTCTATCAGCTTGACAACGGACCTCACTTTTTCCAGCTCCACACCACCACCGACGCTCAGCGTAAGGCGGGCGAAAGACAGCGCGCGGTGAACAACCTTGTCGGCTCGGGCGCAATGGGAGTTCTTTCCGACATACAGTCCACTGCCGCCATCGGCAGAACGTGGGAGTTCCACGCAGAGGCGTGGGAGGGTCAATGCCTTGAATTAAGCATACTCTCCGAGGGACGTTCCATTAACGTGCCGCCCCGTTTTGCGGTGGTTGAGTGCACCGAGGAGGAGATCGAGGAATACGAAGGCATTTTTGCGGAGTTTTACGCCGAGCAGGAGGCCGAAAGAGAGCGCGAAGCAGCGGAGAGAGCTGAGCGCGAGCGCAAAGCCGCCGAGGAGCGTGAGCGCCTTAAAACCACTCCCCGCAGAAGCAAAAAGCTGCTTATCCCCGGAATCATTATCAGCGCCATCTGTGCATTGGGTATTTTGGCATACGGCTCCATGCTGCTTACCGCCGAGAGCATTGATCCTGCCGATCCTACAAGCATGACTCTTTTAGTAGCCATCGGAGTATTGGGAGTAGGTCTTATCGTAGGTCTTATCCTTCTGTTCTCCGGCGCTAAAAAGAAGATCAGAAAATAATAAACAGAGGCTTTACAACAGTAAAGACTGCAAAGGTGCGCCGTTTGGCGCACTCTTTTGTTTGAGAAGGAGAAAGGAAATGAAGAAAACAAAAACCTTACTGATCATTATCGGGGTAATAGTGCTCTGCTGCGGCATAACCGCATTTATTACCATCCAATATTTTAACGGGCAGGGCGGAGGAGCTGATGCGGAAGCGACCAAAACACCTCAGGCCATCATTCCGACACAGACCGATCTGCCAGCAGGCATTGCTACCGCAGAGCCTGCACCGGAGCAGACCCCGGAGCAGGTAACCGAAACCTCTACCCCCGCCCCTGCGGTAACACCTACCCTTGTACCTACCCCCACGCTTGCGGTGACTCCTACCCCCACGCTTGCGGTGACACCAACCCCTGCACCTACCCCTACCCCCACAGTAGTCCCCACGGTGACACCCACGGTAAGACCCACGCCCACGCCTACACCAACCGCAACCCCTACGGTAAGACCCACGCCCACGCCTACATCAACCGCAACCCCTACAGTAAGACCCACGCCCACACCTACAGTAAGACCAACACCGACTCCTACTGTAAAGCCCACTCCCACACCTACACAGTCGTTAGATGGATCGGATTGTCTGGCGTATGCTCTGAGCAGTGACGGTACGTATTATATCTGTACGGGTTTTGATGGCTTCGTTTATCCCAAGCCGTCAAGGATCGTTATCCCCGCGTATTATAACAACAAGCCGGTCAAGGCTCTGGGTAACGGCACTCTGTCGGATTACGGCGGATCGATAAAAGAGATAGTCATTTCAAACGGTATTGAAAGCATCGGAAGATTATTCTTTGAGTGCGCGGGAGTGAAGTCTATAACGCTGCCTGACAGTATAAAGTCTATACACGGATGGGCGTTTAGAAAATGCACTAAATTGGAAACCGTATATATCAGCACAGGCGGCTGGCATCAGGTGGATCATAACGGATACACGGTTGAAGGCTCGTGTAATTTCTCGGATCCTACAACTGCTGCCAATATACTCAGATCGGGTTATGACATGAGATTTTACGTAAGATGATGCGTTCCGTAAGGAGGAGCTGCCTTGCGGGCACCTACCGTAAAGCAGTTTTTTAACAATATCAAAAGGGACGAGGTTTTCTCGTCCCTTTTGCACACTTCCTTGCCCGCAAGGTATAGTGTGTTATACTATGTTCTATTTTTGGGTGGTAAAGGAGTGATGTTTTTGCTTACGCAAAAGTGATGTTACTCACTTCGTTCGTAATGATGTTGCTCCCGATGGTCGCAATGATGTGATGTTTGCCCACTGTGCCGAAGGCACAACATCATTGCCGTAGGCTACATCATTAGGCGAAGCCGACATCACTTGCACGCAAGGGCAAACATCGTTCGGCAGACCTGCTTTATCGCAGGTTGCCGTGGGCGGCTCTTCTTTGTTTTGCACGATGGAGCAACTAATGTTAAAAAAATATCATTTTCATAACGGTTTCATATTGTAATTAGAAAAATATTGTGCTATAATAAATAAAATCGGTGAGGTAAACAGGCAATAATACCGAAAAATAATTACAAATTAAAGGAAAAGGTGAAAAATATGATAGCTATTGGTTGCGATCACGGCGGTTACGCATTAAAGGTACACGTTTTAAAATATCTGCAGGAGAAGGGCATCGAGTATAAGGATTACGGATGCTACGACGCCTCCAGCGTCGATTATCCCGATTTCGCTCTGCCCGTAGCCGAGGCAGTCAGCACGGGTGAGGCAGAGAAGGGCATTCTCATCTGCGGCACCGGAATCGGCATCAGCATTGCCGCCAACAAGGTAAAGGGGGTACGCGCTGCCCTTTGCTCGGACTGCTTCAGCGCTCAGGCAACAAGGGAGCACAACGATTCTAACATCCTTGCCTTCGGCGAGAGAGTGGTAGGCCCCGGACTTGCGGTAAAGATAGTTGATACCTGGCTCAATACTCCCTTCTCGGGCGATCCCAGACATCAGAGAAGGATCGACAAGATCAGCGCCATTGAGGATAAGTACTTTAAGTAATAAAATAACATTTTGGAGAAGACGAAATGACGGATTTTAAGATAGGCATTCAGCTCTATGCTGTAAGGGATCATTTTTTGGCCGATATGCCCGGCACTCTTAAAAGCTTGAGTGAAATGGGCTACCAAGAGGTGGAGGGCTTCTGGGTATACCCCTGCCGCGCCGCGGAGCTTGACAAAATGCTTAAGGACAACGGCCTTTCTATGTGCGGCTGGCACGTCGGGCTTGACCATCTTACGGTGGATAAGTACATGGCCACCCTTGAGTATCACGACCGCATAGGCAACCGTATACTCGGCCTTAACGCGGGCCCCGAGATGCTGGATAACCCGGACAAAATAAAAAGTCTGCGCGACCAGATGCTCGAGGCGAGCGACCGTCTTGCGGCTCAGGGCTTTATCCTGGAGTATCACAACCATTGGTGGGAGCTTGAAAGCGGTGCGTATTACGAGCTGATGGACGATTGCTCACTTCACGCTCAGTTTGACATGGGCAACGCCCTTAAGGGCGGAGTGCACGTTGCTGACCTTTTGGGGAAATACTCCGGAAGACTGGCGGCGGCACACATGAAGCCGTACAGCCTTGAGAAGGGCTTTGAGTGCGTTATCGGCGATCAGAACGACTCGGTAAGATGGCAGGATATCATTTCCGCGCTTGATAAAGAGGGAGTGGAGCACCTTACCATAGAGTACGAAAGCGTTACCGACCAGATGGAGCTTGCTCAAAAAAATATACAGGGACTTAAAAAAATACTGGGTAGATCCTGATGCTGCCCTGTTAAGGAGATGCGAACATGAAAAAGATAAAGATGGTTACCTTTGTTCTGCTTGCAGTTATGACACTTTTGGCCTGCGGATGTGACGAGGTCACGCAAAAGCCCACCCAGGGCACCCATGGCTCGGGCGAGAGCGGCCATATTATTATCACCGAGGTGGTGAGCAAGAATAACACGGTCATCGCCGACGAGGACGGACAGTATTGCGACTATATCGAGCTGTACAACCCTACCTCGAGCCGTCTGCCCCTTAAGGGATACTACCTTTCGGATAGCGATAAGAACCCCAAGAAGTGGGAGATGCCCAATATTTATATTGAGGCGGGTCAGTATCTTGTGATATTTGCCTCGGGCAAGGATCGCTCTACGGGGGATCACTACCACGCAAGCTTTTCCATAAGTGCCGCCGAGGGCGAGCCCATAACCCTGCTTGCTCCGGACGGCTCGTATGCAAGCAAGGTGGACATCGGTCCCTGCAATCTCTCCGACGTGTCATACGGACTTGTGCAGGAGGGGGACAAGGCGGGCAGCTATGCATGGTTTGCACAGCCCACTCCGGGAGCGCAAAATACCGGCAACAACGCCGCCACCATCGACGAGCTTCAGTTTGATACCGTAGGCATCTGCATCAACGAGTTTATCACCAAGAATGAGACCGTCATCTACGACAAGGACGGAGATTACAGCGACTTTATCGAGATATATAACCCCGGAAGCCAGGCGGTGGACCTTAGCGGCATGTACCTCTCGGACGACCTTGCCGATCCCACCAAGTGGGAATTCCCCGCGGGTAGCGTTATTGAGGCGGGCGGATATCTTTTGATATTTGCCTCGGGTAAGGACAAAAACGACGGCGAGCTCCATGCCGATTTCAAGCTTTCCGAGACCGACAGCGGCATCATCCTTTCGGACAACCGTCAAAGAAGAATAGACTCCGTTACCATGGTGACCCTGCCCGACAACGTTTCCTACGGCCTTAAAGAGGGTATCTGGATGTATTTCCCCAATCCCACCCCGGCCAAGGAGAATAATACCCCCGCGTTTGAGGATATCTGACGACGTGCGTCTCCCGATCGCGGAGATACTTAACAAAGCATATTAAATTATTTAAGGAGGCACGCTTATTTTGGGATATTACCCTTATTTAAGCGTGTCCTTTTATTACGATGCTTTAAGCGCGACCATAAGGCGCGAGAGCAGCAATAATTATAACCGTAAGGAGTAAAAAAATGAAGATAGAGGGACTTAAGATCAATTTTCTGGGAGATAGCATAACCCAGGGCTGCGGAGTATACGAGCCCGAAAACATGTTTGTAAACCGTATTGCTAAAATGGGGGCAATATGCCGCAATTACGGACTCAGCGGCACAAGAATAGCCCGCCAGCATAAGCCCAGCGAGCATCCTCAGCTTGATATGTACTTTGAATCAAGGCTTGAGGGCATGGAAAACGATGCGGACCTGGTGCTTGTCTTTGGCGGCACCAACGATATGGGGCACGGGGATGCCGAGATAGGTACGATGAGCGACCGCACCCCCGACACCTTTTACGGCGCCATGCACAGCCTTTGCATATCCCTTATCAATAAGTATCCGGGCAAGGTGATAGCCTTTATGACCCCTCTTCACTGTTGGTATGAGGATAACGACCGTGCGTGCGGCAAGGCGGGACACCTTATCGACTACGTAAACGCCGAGCGTGAGGTGGCGCAGTATTATTCCCTGCCCGTGCTTGACCTTTACGCCTGCTCGGGATTGCAGTGCGCGGTGCCCGTAATAAAGGAAAAATATGTGCCCGACGGACTGCATCCAAACGACGACGGACACGCCATACTTGCAGCTCGCATCGCGGCGTTTATTAAGAGCCTGTGATAAGTATAATAAGAGGTCGGTAAAAAAACAAACCTTCGGGTATATTAATTTGTCGATAGTTCGGAAAAATTACAAAATACATAATAAAACCGTTTAAAAAATTAAAATTAATGCTTGAAAGTTTATCTGTAGTGTGATATACTTTAGTCAAAGCCCCCGATATGGGGTAAGATTTGCATTTTGCGATTAAAAAATTTATTTAAGGAGTGACTTAAACATGAAAAAGGCAATTGCATTATTAGTAATGATCATGCTGGTTCTCGGTACCTTCACCATGGTTTCCGCTGAGCCCGCGACCGACGGTCTTGTCCTCTACTACAGCTTTGATGACGAGAACGCCGCAAACCTTGGCTCTGCAGGTGCTGCTCTTGACGGTACCGTTACCGATGCCGAGTTTGTTGACGGCGTTAGCGGCAAGGGTGTATCCTTCAATGCTGAAAACAACTCCAACATTGTTTTCACCATGACCGAGGGACTTCCTTCCTACACCATCAGCTTCTGGTATCAGGTTTCCGAGATCATCGATGACACCGTACCTTACGCTCTTCTCGGCTCCTCCCAGTGGGACGGCAACGCAGTACACTGCCACATCACAGGCGGCGTAGTTCGTGCAGCCTTCAACGGTGCCAACGTTAAGTACAGCGATCTTAAGACCAACAAGTACGGCAAGACCCCCGGCAGAGAGGCCGAGGTAAACTATCCCCTTACCGAGGATGTCCTCAATAAGTGGATCAACTTCACCGTAACCTTCGATTTTGAGACCAAGACCCGTAACTTCTACATGAACGGTACCCTTGTTGCTCAGGACGTTGCTGACTCCATCGGAAGCTCCGACTTCCTCATCGGCGAGGTTCAGATCGGTTCCTGGAGACAGGATCCTGCCCGTTACTTCACCGGACTTATGGACGAGGTTCGCATCTACAACCGTGCCATTACCGTTGACGAGGTTAAGAGCCTTGTTGCTGTAAACGCTGACGCTGTAGTTATCCCCGAGCCCACCGCTACTCCTGAGCCCACTCCCACTCCCGAACCCACTCCCACTCCCGATCCTACTCCTACTCCCACTCCCAAGCCCGTAACCGAGGCCCCCACCAAGGCTCCCGCTACTGAGGCTCCCACCGAGCAGGCTACCGAGGATGTTACCACACCCTCCTCTGACAACGGTGCTATCGTTTGGATCATCGTAGGCGTAGTTCTTGTGG
>JAFXDC010000008.1 GCA_017516345.1 Clostridia bacterium
TCTGATAGCTACATACTTTGAAGTAAGTATAGACTATCTTTTCTACGGTGAGGACTATGCCTATAATGATATCTACAATAAGGTTTTTGACAAAGTAGCAGAACACGCACAAATGAGTATGGCATCTTATGAAGACGCTCTGAAAATATTTGCCTCTGCGCATCACGGCATTTCTTGTGGTAATCTTAGAGGGAAAAATACGGTAATGTATGATCAGCCTGCACACATTTCTGGTGAAAATGGGTTGTCACTGCTATCGGGTAAGGGCTACGGCGCGCTTGTTACGAGAAAGTTTTTTGAAAACGTGAACCAAGATACGGTGGAATTTGCACAAACAATTCTCCCCACATTTTCAAAGAAAAACAATATCCTCGTTTGTTTGGCTATCATATCCATGAGCGACATCAGCTTTGAAGAAATGAAAGTAAAATTGAGTTTTGAGGAAAACACATTACGTGAAGCTCTTGACGAATTGATTGCTGTTAACCTTGTAATTGAAAAGAAATCCAAGCATAAATCTTTAGGCTTTACCTATGAAATCAACGAAATGTATCATACTTGTCTGTGCATTATTTTTGCAACCCTTGAAATGCAACGCTATTCATTAAAAGGAATTTCGTGTTGTATGGATTACGGTGATTATCCTATACAGTTTTAATCCTGCCCCGCCTCGCGCGGGGCTTCGCTTTTGTGTCCACAAAAGCAGTGCTTGTCAGGAAAAACAGACAGACTTTCGGGACGCACAAACCAAAGGCTCCCTTGTGTAAAGGGAGCTGACGCCGAAGGCGGCTGAGGGATTGTTTTGAACAACAATCTAACCTTTTACAATCCCTCCGTCTCGCTTGCGCGAGCCACCTCCCTTTACACAAGGGAGGCTCATCACCGCCCGACAGTATACCTAAAAGGTGTAACACACTATACCTTGCAGGACAAGGCGTGTGAAAAGGAGTACGAACAAATTGTCCGTACTCCTTTTGTTTTTCTCTGCAAGCAAAACCTGCTTTATGGAAAGCACCCCTTCGGGGCGCTTTTTTGCTTACGCTTATGTCTATTTCAACTTTCCGTGAAGGATGGTCATGCTGTCGGCGTTGGCGTCTATCTCGGGCACCCTTACGGTGGCATCCCAATCGCTTGGCGCTACCTCCTCAAAGGATAGGCTTATTGCCTCCTGCGGGCATCCCCACTCCTCCAAAAATACCTGATTTATGCGCTTAGCCACCCTCAGCTTTGTTTGTTCATCCTTGGGATAGGCTTTTATCTTTATGTACGGCATAGTTTTCTCCTTAAAGCTTTATTTTCTTAAATACTATGGGACAAATTCCAAGACAGGCAAATATCATAAAGGCGTATCTTACCATATCTATAATAAGATTGACCCTTACGTTACCGTCTACGTACAGCACCTTCAAGCCCTCCTTGACACCAAGGGCAATAAGAAGCACTATAAGCACTCGCAAGCACTTTTTCCATACGGGCACATTGTAATCAAGGGGAAACTTAGTGTCTATGATATACGCGGGAATAAATGCCGCAAGCATACCGTAGAACTTAAAGAAATCCTCAAAATGCTCGTTTCCTTCAACGGTGAACCACACCAAAAGGGGCAAAAATACCGCCGCGGTGATGCTAAAGAGCATAAGCTTGTTCTGCACGCGGTCGTAGAGTATGCTTCCAAGCACGCCGCATCCCGCACCGATAACCCCTCCGACGATAACGTCACTTAAATAGTGCGCGCCGAGATACATTCTTGAAAAGGCAACAAGCACGATGCAGACAACGCAGGCGACCGTCAGCCATATCCTTTTATAATGCCTTGCAAGAATACTGCTCCAGGATGCAAACACCTGGGTATGTCCGCTTGGGAAGGCGTAGCCCGTAGCGGTGCTTTCCCTGACACAGCTTATACCCCTCGCAAAGGGGCGTGGCACCTTTGCAATATTCTTGAGGGCGCCGTTTACGCACATACCCGCCATGGAGACGAAAAACAGCTTTTGTGCAAGCCTTTTGTCGATGGCAAAGTAGAGCACGGCTATAAGCAGAACCATTACGATGTCCTCTCCAAGCAGGGTGATCACCTGAAAAAGACCGTTTAAGAATTCCGTTCTTGCGCCCTCCAGGGCGCGAATGATCTCAATCTCATTTCCAAACATATATACCTCTTATTTTATATTTATTACTCCTTAAACGGAGCAAGCATGCTTGAGACATACATGTCCCACTCATCTTGCGGAAGCTCGCAATGTCCCTTACCCGCTACCACCGTAAAGCGTAGCTTGTCCTTGTTTAAAAGGGGCACCAGCCTTCGGGTGTGGGCGTCGATATTTACCGCCATGTCCTTGTCGCAATGGAAGATATCGTAAAAGATATCGGGAAGCGCACCATTTTGTGCAAGATGCAAGGGCGACGCATCCTTAAGAGCCTCGTCAAGATCCTCACAGTTAAAGAACGCGCTGTAGATGGTCCTTGGCAGATCGGGCCTTTCGGTAAAGTGGAAGGGCAGGTCACACACGGGGCAGTTGGCAACGCACCGAACAGGGGTACGCTTTGCGTGCGCGCAATACGTAATGCTCGACATTCCGCCCATGGAAAATCCGCTTGCCACTATTTTTGTGTCCTCCGGGAGCTGATAATGCTCAAATAAGACCTCCACCAGCTCGTCGGTATAGGCAACTGCCTGAGGGTTCATCCACGCCCACGGGTTATTGTAGGGAATAAGCAATATTACCCCTTGCTCGGCGAACATCTTGCCAAGCGGTGTGTCCTCGTCGTACATCACCGTGGCTCCAAGCCCGAAAAAGTCTATGACCATTCCCTTGATGGGGCGGGTGCATATCTTGTCGTTCGAGTAAGCGTAATAGCGCAACGTATCATAGGTGATCCTTTTCATCATTTTCTCCTTACTTTTTATTATGCTTTAGATTATATAACATTTTTCGACATTTTTCAATACCGTTTTTGAAAAAAAGGAAGCACCTTGTGCACCTACCGTAAAGCAGTTTTATATCAAAACACAAAAGGGACGAGGTTTTCTCGTCCTTTTTGCACACGACCTTGCCTGCAAGGTATAGTGTGTTATACCATATTTTGTTTTCGGGTGGTAAAGGAGTGATGTTTTTGCTTACGCAAAAGTGATGTTACTCACTTCGTTCGTAATGACGTTGCGCCCGTTGGTCGCAATGATGTGATGTTTGCCCCCTGTGCCGAAGGCACAACATCATTGCCGTAGGCTACATCATTAGGCGAAGCCGACATCACTTGCACGCAAGGGCAAACATCGTTCGGCGACCTGCTTTATCGCAGGTCGCCGTTTGCCTCCTTTTTGTTTGATCCGTGTTATTTTTTTGATCTTCTTGCAAGTCTGCTTGCCACCACCGAGCAAACGGCGGCCACCGACAGGACTATGACTACTATCGCCAAGGCGTTACCGTTGCCCTCTGTGGATGCGGGTGCGTCCGAGCTTGTCACGTCGGGAGAGAGGTCGGCAGTCGGCGCTTGGGTGGGCAGATCGGTCGGGTCGGGCTGCGTAAGCCTCTCAAGCACGGGGAACACCGCGAAGGTCTGATTTTGAACCGTCATATACGGCACGAAGAGCGCACCGTATTTCTCCGCAGTAAAGGTAAGCCCGTCTTGCTTAAGCTCGGCCTCGAGCTGCTCCGCGGAGCAGTTAAAGCTTACAGTGCTCGCCGTTTTGCCGCTTGCAAGGGTATGGGTAAAATTAAGTCTGCCCTGCGCCGCAAAAAGTATGGGACCGTAGGTAAGAGCGTATCTCTCCTTGCCCTCAACCGCGGTCTCTCCCTCGTAGCGGTTAAGCCTTGCCTCGGGAGACAGGGTAAAGGTTATTATATCCCCATCATTAAGACCCTCGAGCTTAAAATAGCATCCTTTACCCTTGCCTGCCGATGCACCGTTTACGAATATCTCGGCATCGCCGCCGTTCCAGGAGGGGAGCCTGACGTAAAGAGCACCGCTTGCCCTGTTTACGGTTATCCTGACAGAGTTTGAATAGGGAAAATCCGACTCCATGGTGATCTCTGCGGTCTTGCCGCCGACCTCGGCCTTAATATCGCTTGATGTATACATATTAACGTATATTCCGTCATCCGCGACCGACCAAACGTACTGCGGCAAAGAAGCTATAAGCCCGGTTGCCATGTTCTCACAGCAGGTATTAAACGCCGATGCCGTCCACTTCTTGCCGTTATAAAGCTGATGATAGCGCAAAAAACCGTTCTCTGCCTGAGATGCGATCACCATATTATATACCGTCTCCTCTATCTGCGCGGCGTATTTTTCCTCGTTGGGGAAAAGCTCCAAAAGCCTGGCGTTAAGCTCGATCCAGAACACGTGCCCGCAGTTTTCATAAACTCCGTGGCTTGATTCATCACCCTCAAGGGTGTAATTACCCGGTCTGTAAATGGGGCCCTCGCAAATGCAGATCCCTCCGCCCACGTTGCGGTAATGCTCGTTAAATATATCCCAAGCACCAAGCACGGCATCAAGATATTTTTGCTCCCCCGTTGCCGCATACTGCGCAAGGAAGGACTCCATGCTTACAATAAGATAGCTGTGCGGCCTGTTAAGGGGATATCTGTATATCGCCTCGGGGATACGTCTTGCAAGGGCATCAAGCCACCAATCCATATCGTAATACCTCATATTGACGTAAAGATCCTCGGGCTTGCCCACGGGACTTTCGTATGCAAGCACGGTTCCGAGCGAGCCCTGCGTGCCAAGACCGCCGCGAAGCATATTGGGAAGGTACTCACAATCATCAAAATAATCGTAGAAATTGCGCAAAAGCTCAAGCGCATCGGCATTTCCCGCCTTACCCGCCGCCACAAGCCCCCTTGTGAACATTACACGGTCGTAGTTTTTGTCCTCATCTATCATGGAGCCGGGATGAAGCCCATAATTGGACTTGGGATAAGGCATACACCAGCCGTCATCACCCGTGCGCGCCTTGATGTCCGCTATCAGCTTATCAAGCACACCCTCAAGCTCCTCGTCCTCCACCCACCTCAGGGTGTTGCCAATGCCCGCCATCATACGCCCCTCGGTGGATGCGGCAAGCTCGTTGGTCCACACCGATTCCATATCCACGTATTTTTTAAGCGGAGCGCAATGCTTAAGATATTTGATGTTTCGGTCAAACACGGTCTTAAAAATACCCCCGTTTAAGGAAACACCGCTTGTGGGCATGCTCGCCCCCTTACTGACGGGGCGCCAGTTTTTATACTCGTTAATCTGCTTCTCCCCCGACTCAATTATTTCAAGCTCCTTATTAGCCTTTTGCGCAAGTATGCTTGCAACACTTTCGGGGTTTTTAACGTAACCGCGGCTGACACTCAAGCTACCGCTTACAAGCTCAAGCTGCAGAAAATGCATTCCGTCGTTAAGGCCGTCAAGCTCTATTATTTCACTTCCCCTTATGCTCCTTTCACCCTTAAATATACCGTCAAGAGTGACCCGCACAACAGCGTCCGCATCCCCTATAAGCTTGGCTACCTCACCATTGAAGGAAAAAAGTATCCTCTGCCCGGGTCTTGTAAGGGTAATGCTTCCGTCCTTATGCTTCACGCTTGATGAAAAAAAGTTCAAATTATCCGCGGCTACTACGCTTACCCCCTCCTTGTTTTCTCCAACGCCTATGATGCGGTCTATTTCAATATATTTGTCATCGGTCTTGGTTTTTACTATTGTGATACTGTGCTCTCCCGGCTCCAGCTCGCCGCTGTCAAACACCACGCAAGGTGCGGACGGCTTAAGCTTGCCCACGTTTACCGTTGCCGCCTTACGTCCGTCAATATATACCTCGGCCTCACCGTAGGATGCATTTACCGTTGAATACCACCTTATTCCCGTGCAGTATGCAAAGGTATAGCTCGCCTCGCCCTTTTCCAGGGTCGAGCTTGCGGTATTTTTATAAAATCCACGCGATGGCTCAAGCATGGTATAATTATACCATCCGTTACTGTAGCTTAAAAGAGCATCGTCGATTATCTGATTTCCCTCCTCGGGATCCTTTACCTCTAGCTCCTTTTCAATTAATATGCCGTCACTTTTTATCATATCAAGCTCCACCCAGCCTCCCACAGATGCGGGATTTCTCTCGTCAAGCACCACTACCTGCAGCACGTGCTCGCCCTTTTCAAGGCCGCTTATGCTAAAGAGCAGTACATTTCTCTCAAGCACACTCTTGTAGGTATCTATCCCTTCAACAAGCTCGCCGTCAATATAGATATCCGCGCACGCACGGTCCACCGATCTGCTGCCGTAAAGGTGTATCTCCGTGCAATCGGAAAACGCCGCCTGCATTATTGCTCCGGCACCCGGCGCACTGTGCACCGTCGGGCCGTAAGCGCCACTTACCTCGTAGCGACCGAAGCCGCGGAAAATTATTAATGCATTGTCATTATCATACTCGTTAAGCTCCGCCGCAAGACCCGCTAACGGCGCAAGCAATGCCGCAAGCATTGCCGTCACTGTAATAACCGTTATTATTCTTTTCAATGCTATCTCTCCTTTATTAAGCCTGAACTCCTACGCCACAAGGCTTCATATTTATTATAGGATCTCCCGCCGCGGTTTTCTTGTATTTTTTGAGCATTTATTTGTACTTTTTTGCCGTTTTTAAATATATTATGGACATTTCAGCGCTAATATTGTATAATTTGATCATAATACGAACCCCTTAAAAGCGAGGTGAGACACCTGTCCAAGCTTGAAATGTCCCCAAAGCCAAAATGGTATAGCGCCGACACCTTCGACGAGCCCCCGTATATGCTCTCGGGCGCCTTTGAGGAGAGAAATTACCATATGGGAATGCATATGCACGACTTTTACGAGATTTGTCTGGTGCTGGACGGCTTTACGGTACACCACACCGAAAACGGTACCGCCGATGCAGACGCCGGTATGGTTTTTATTATCCCTCCCGGAATACTCCACGGCTTTGAAAAATGCGCCGAAAACAACGCTCACGTTGTAAATCTGTTTTTCCACCGCTCGTTTTTCCTCAGATATTCCACCGACCTTACCGCCATGGCGTCATATCCTGCGCTTTTCACCTCGAATTGTACCGTTGAGCTTCGCGCTTCGGGAGACGGTCTTGCCAAGCTCTCTGTCGTGGCACTTGAGCTTGCAAAGCGAAACGTCGCCCGCGACGTAAACGCCACCTATCTCAACTCCCTCGGTCTTAGCTTTATGGCCTTGCTTTGCCATTTGCATCAGCTTGAAAAAATGGATAAGGGTCAGGCCAAAAACCCCGCGGTCATGGAGTGCATAGACTATATGCGAAAAAACATCTCGGAGAACATCTCTGCAGAGCAATTAAACCGCATCGCCTTCTGCTCGGGCTCCACCCTCAGAAGAAGCTTTGAAAGCATTGTGGGCATCTCCCCCATGCAGTACCTCGGCCAATTACGCATACAAAAGGCCATCGAGCTCCTCCAAAGCACCGCCATCCCCCTTTGCGACGTGGCTCAGCAATGCGGATATTACGATTCTGCACACTTCTGTAAAAAATTCCGCGCAAGCATGGGCATATCTCCCAAGGACTATCGCAAAAAATACGGAATAACACAATAATGATAAAAAAATCGCCCTTTTATATTGCCTTTTAGCAAAAAAATTGCTATAATATATTTTAGCTTTTAACGGTTCAGAATTTTATTTTTTACGGAGGAATCACAATGAATAAACAGGAAATGCTTATACAGCAGCTTAACGCCTTTGAAGCGGCAGACAGACTTGCCGCCCTTAAGGAGCTTAAAGGCATGATCGACAACGGCGAGATAGCCGCTCCCAACACCGGAAACGATATCAACAACCACATACATACCTACTACTCCTTCTCTCCCTACAGCCCCACCAAGGCGGTATGGATGGCATACACCTCGGGTCTTTGCACCTGCGGTATCATGGACCACGACTCCATCAACGGCGCGGAGGAGTTCATTGAGGCAGGTAAGATAATCGGTATCCCCACCACCATCGGTCTTGAAATGCGCGTAAGCTTCAAGGGCACCTTCCTTGAGGATAAAAGGATCAATAACCCCGATCAGTCGGGCGTTGCATATATGGCCATCCACGGCGTGCCCCACACCGCCATCAAAAAGACCAACGAGTTTATGGCTCCCTACCGCGAGGCCCGCAACAAGCGTAACCGCGCAATGGTGGAGCGCATCAACCTTAAGGCGGCATCCGCAGGCATTTGTCTTGATTTCGACCGCGACGTTCTCCCCTTGAGCTTTGCACACGACGGCGGCGGAGTTACCGAGCGTCACCTGCTGTTTGCCTTTGCCAAGGCAATTACCGAAAAATGCGGCAAAAACGCCTCTGTAGTAGAGCTTCTTGAAAATAATCTGGGTATGAAGGTAAGCGCTAAGCAGGCCGCTCAGCTCTCCGACAGCGAGAACCCCTTCTACGAGTACGATCTTTTGGGCGTGCTTAAAAGCGACACCACCTTCTTCTATATCGATGCCACCGACGAGTGCATGCCCGTTGAGAAGGCTCTCGCATTTGCTGATGAGATCGGCGCCATCTCGGCTTATGCCTACCTTGGCGACGTTGGAGAGAGCGTTACCGGCGACAAGCGTGCTCAGACCTTTGAGGACTCCTATCTTGACGATCTGTTCCCCCTCATAAGCAAGCTCGGCTTCCGCGCTGTAACCTATATGCCCTCCCGTAACACCGAGGCACAGCTCACCCGCCTGCGCGCCCTTTGCGATAAATACTCTCTGTTCCAGATAAGCGGCGAGGATATCAATTCCCCCCGCCAGGTATTCATCTGCAAGGCTCTGCAGAATCCTCTGTATCATAACCTGATAGACTCCACCTGGGCTCTCATCGGTCACGAAATGGCTGCCACCGAGAATGCGGATAACGCCATGTTCTCCGAAAAGACCTGCGCCGCCATGCCCGCACTTGCCGACCGTATAATCCACTTCGGAAAGATCAGCAAGGGCTAATACAAATATCAAAAGGACGAGGCCGACCTCGTCCTTTTTTATTATTCTATTACACTTGCATACGCGCACATATGTGCATTTTGTCCGTTTTTCCGCGAGACTCCTCTTGCCCCGCGATGCTTCATGCATTAATTGATGTTACAAAACGAAATTTATCCGTTTATCTCTTAACGTACTTTCCGGTATGGATGCAAACGTCGGTAATGCACGAGAGTCCATCATCCATATTAATGTGCATTCTGGGATAATATATGCTTATCTCACCCGCATCGGTTACGTAAAACTCGGGCTCAAATTCCATTGTAACGCTAACAGACTCTGCTCCGCCCTCGACCGCACTCTCTATAAGCTTCTTTTCCATAAGCTTATAAAATTTATCCACGTCTATCGAAGCCTTTACCTCCTCGGTCAGCGCCTTATCCCAGCTCTCGTTTCTTCTCCACGCAATGTCAATATACTCGCCCTTATCCTCTACCGTTATGCTGTAGGTGACAGCGGGAATAGCGGAATCATCCACATACTCAGCCGAATACTTGGTATCATTCTCCTCAACGCTCGCCTTTAGTCCGTCCACCGAGCAAAGGTCGTTAAGCACGGCATCGCCTATCTCGCTAAGCGCTCTGCCCTCATCGGCAACACGCAAGCCGAATTTTGCTAGCTTATCATTATTGTACACCGCACCCGCACTAACCTGACCGTTATACTCGTTAAACTCATAAACGTTCTTTGTCCAAAAATAACTGTCGATCGTGGCATTTAAATAATATGCATTATTATGATGCATCATTTTTCTGTCAAACTGAGGATACTCAAATCTTGTGGTCGTAACATTATACCCGCCCACCGTAAAGGTGCGCTCCTGCGGCATATTGAGCTCATATTTAGCAATTTCCCTATCAATTATGTACTGCGACTCTTCAAGGGCGTGCTCAAAATACTTCCACCCGCACCCGCACCTGTTTTTCCCAAGCATGATCCTGTCCATCATTGCCTGCTCCGAGCAACCGCTAAATAAAGTACACACCAAAACCAACACAAAAGCAACTGCAAAACATTTGCGCATATACCTCATGCCACACCCTCCTGTATTTTTTAATATTCCATTTTGCAAAAACTTCCTTTTTGCAATTACAGTATATCACACTAAAAACACCAAAGTCAATGCACAATTCTAACTTATTTTCGGCACAAAGGAGATAATTGGGCATTGTTTTTTCAAAAAAGAAGAACAAATGGAACAATTAAAAAACCGCCTTTGGCGGTTTTTTACTTTTTATTTCGTGGAAAATCTTCCTTTGAGGCAACGTCGAAAACATAATGGGTAAAGTCGGAACACTATTGGTTTAATTCATTACTGCAAAAGACAATAATCCATTTAAATTGGGAGGTATATCGGTTTTGTCAGTAACCAAGGATATTTCCACATCACATATCAATGCTATCTTTCCATCCTTTAATTTTGCCGCTCTCCAATTCTTAATTTCTACATTTTGCTTATAATATCCATTTGCTTTTTTTATTTGCAATACGGAATCGTTAACATCGTACTCCTGCTCAACCTTTGCAAGCACCGCATTCTCGGCTTTGCCGATATCAATCTCCAGCTTATCCTCTTTTGTAATACTGCCGGGCATAACCGCATAATACCACCGCACGGTACAGTCGTAATTAAAGTTTATATTTATTTCCTCAACCGTAGGAACACCTTGCAAATATTTTGCAAGCTTAACATTATATCCCTGATATGTATTTTGGGATGCAGATATAGTATAATCCGAAGCATTCAATCCCTGTTCGGTTATACAATCCTCCGCTGCTTGTATAAACACATCTTTATCGTATAACGGTTCATCTGCTTGCGTGGCATCTTTCGAAACGTCGTAATAACTAACCAAACGTCCTTCAGCATCAATGGAAAGCTCGATATTTTCACCAACGTTATAACGATACAATTTCGAATGAGATACGTCTAGTCCTCTTCTTTCACCTTCATATACGCCTGTTAACGTCTTATCCATAAAGGTGCAAGTAACCTCTTGAGGAGGTTGATAATTTTCGTATTTCTCATCCTTAAAGCAGTACTCAACTCGACCGTCAACAAAACCGCCAAATGAATATTTTAATACTGTGTATGTGTCTTGACCTGTTGATTCATAGCAACCAACAAATATTGTAGTTAAAGCCAATATTGCAATGATTATAGTTTTCTTCAAGCTTTTTCACACTCCCACTTTATGATAGATCAATATCTTGTAATATTAGATTCTCACTTCCGCATATTACAGCACTCGTTAATCCGCTCACATCAGCAGCATACTCTACAGCAGCTTTTACGGTTACACCATCGTTAATAAACAACTCACAAAAGGAGAATATTACCTCATCGTCGGCTATTACGTACTGTCCGCCCGACTGCTTCAGTTTAAGACCCGCGGTTTCCACCTCAAAGCTAAAGGTATTTACTCCCTGATAGCTCTGAAGTATTATGTCCTCCTTCATACCGCTCATGGTGGAGGAATATCTAAGATCCATGCCAAGACCAAACGCACCGTAGTAGGTTACATTATTGCCGTTTACGCTTGCATTTATATGTCCTGCAGGAATGCTATGCGGTTTTTTATGCCTTTTTCAGATTCATACAAGCCAACATTTGATATATGTCATTAATTTCAATTTGCGATGATTCGTCCATATACATTCTTATTAGTAATCCACCCACATCGTTTTTTCCGTATATGTTAAGCTTGATCAACTGTCCTTTCCTATGCTCCTCAACTACAAAATAGTCAAGCTCTCCTTTGGTCATTTCATAGCTTACGTATTTGTAATTGTTTTGCCCATTTACTCTCTCTTTCTGTATTCCGTCTTGCGTAAATTGCTCATATTCCGATCCTTCAACACTCCTATAGGAATTAAGTGTCTCCTTCCGCTCGATAACTAAGCTTTCTAATTTATCTATTATTTCGGGATAATACACCGCATCAACGCTTAACTCGTACTCCGAGCCGCCAACTGTGACATATTGCTCGCACCACAAACACAGGTTAACAAATCCCACTCTTTTGTAATTTACCTCTCCATTAAAGGTGGGGATCACTATTTTATCAGGATCAAGTATTGGTAACAATTTGTCATCGCCTTTTACGTTATAAAAGCAATTATAAAGCGAATTAACCTTACTTGAGTCAAAGTCGGAATATTTAATTCTGTCCTTTATATCCTGTACCGAATCAAATTTTGTGCTTTGCTTGACATCAGGATAGCCAAGTCGGCGGCCATTGTTCACCCGAAGGTAATACTGTCCGTCCTTTACGATTACCTCGGCAGCCTTCGAGGGATAACAACCAATAAATAGAATTATAACCAAGCATACTATTCCAAGGATTCTTATTTTTTTCATTCAACATCCCCCTGTCCTGATATAATCTTATTCTCCCCATTCCTGCTCGGGAACAGACTGCAATATAAGCTGCGTAAGCTCGTCGGGTGCGCTTATTACCCTTGTTATTCCCGATAATGCCGACGTTATTCTTTCCACATTTGACAGCGCAATATATATTCGGTCGTTATCCTGCAAGACCTGAGCTTCAAAAGCCATCGAGCCGCTTTCCTTAAAATATATACGCAGTACGCATATTGCTTTGGTGTTTTCTGTTAAGTCGGTCTTATTAACTTCCCCTTCCTTTGTAACACTCTCTTTTGCCATGCTTATTATATCTGCATCCGTGCTTATCTTAAATGACTCTCTGCAAGCATATTTGTTCGGATGGAATTTTTCCCACTCGGTAATATCATTCCCTCCGTATTCATATCCCTCCGGCTCCAAGCTGCATAATTCGATACTGTCTATAGTCCAATCCTTCAACGGGTCAATATCACAGCTCGGGCTTTTAACAATACCGCTGCTCTGCAGTAAGGGAGAAAACATAAAGTTCCCGGTATACTCAAACGCAAATTGATCAATATCAACATCCTTCAATTTACAGCATACGTGCCCACCAATTAAGGAAGATTTTAAATAATACCCCGTAACGTTACCTATGGGAACGTATCCCGGCATCTTTTCATAATTGTCAACATCAATATGCGTGTCAGCATTATATTTAGGCGCATATATTCGATATCTTTTTATCAGGCTTATTTTGTCATTAATATATAGCGCCAGAACAAGCACTGTTAATACCGCAATTATTATACCGAAAATTTTTCCTAAAGTCTTAAGTATCTTTTTCGTTTTTGTATCCACGCCTTTCACCTCTTATTCTAAACTGGGAACCGAAATATTGAGCGGAATTTCCGTGTTGCCTTCTATAATGTTGCAAATTAATTCTATAACATCATTTTATTATGATCCTTAGACCATGCAATACATCCTTCCATTTTTATCTCTGTCTGCATTATATCATAGCTAAAACTTAAAAGTCAATACACAATACTAACTTGTTTTTAGCACAAAGCTAATGATCCGTATTGTTTTTTTCACAAAGGAAAAGCCGCCGAGCATATGCTCGGCGGCTTTAATTATTTTACGCTTATTTCTTCAATGGTCAGGTTGTTTAGGATATACTCAAGCAATTCCTTATTACCGCAACTTATTGCTATCAAATACATGTTCTTGTAATAAAATCTTGCATGCGGATTTGAAGTGTATTGTTGGTAATAAACCTTTACATTCTGTCCGTTGATCACGGCGTCATAATTGGCATCTTCAAACTCCGGAAACATACTAATATCGGGCTCATCTGTGTATTCCAGGTTATATTCAACTAAAAAATTTATGGTCTTTTCGTAATCTTTATAAATATGACTTGCTCTATAATCCCTATAGTATTGGCTATCGGGATAAGTAGTGATAAGACGGCCACTCCATCCAAGCTCCTCTCCATTCACCGTAAATTTTATTACGTTTATCTTCTGCATTACTTCTTTTATTGATTGATATACCTTAGTTGTCCGATGCATAAAGTGCGACCCATCTTTTATGGCCTGAGCATATTGCTCATACGTATCATACATAACAGTATATTTTTCAGGCATGAAATGAGCAGTACAACCGCACAACAAAAACACTGTTATTATAAATATAACAGAGATTCTTCTCATACATATCCTCCTAATCTAATCTAAAATTAGCTGCCCAAAACTGCATGTGAGTATTTATATCCTCTTTACAATCTGCGCACCAATCACCATAATCGTAGTTGCAGCACATAAAACATTCCTCATCTCTGTATCCCTCCTCTTTGCATACAGAACAAAGCGGTGTATTAATGCAACTCCCATTTACCTCCTCATGGTAATGGTCCGGTGCTCCTATTTGGTGTGAGATTTCATGAATTAATGTGTTGTAAGCATCAGTGATGTAATCATTCAAAGCATCCCGCCCATCATGTTTAAAGGTTTGCATTATTATACATCTTGTTTGAGACTGTGAGTAGCTCCTATTATTCGTATAACCGCTACTTCCATCATTATCATGATTATATAATGCATGTCCTGTAAATAAAGTATTAATATCCTCGTCTGTGCTTGAAGCATGCTCTATATAAAAAGGTATTGCTAAATTGCCAAGGCTATCATGACCTTTTGTTTGGTGTGACTGATGAATTGTTTCTTCATATACAATTCCTCCTTGTTTAATTTTTTATAAAAATTTCCTTTTTGCAATTACAGTATAACATAGCCGATATACCAAAGTCAATGCACAATACTAACTTGTTTATAGCACAAATCTAATAATCCATATAATTTTTTTTACAAAATTAAAACTGCCTAAAAGCACTTATAATTATGTATTTTGATTTATAAATATGCAAAAATTCAAGGCGAAATAAAACAGCGCGAAAAAACACCTGTTTTTTGATGCTTTTTCGCGCTTTTTTTGCTCTTTTTTACTGCTTTTTTAATGGCTTTTTCGCCGTGCATTTTTATGCAATGGATCTTTGCGTTTTTTACAGCTCCGTCATGCTCGCATCTTGCCCTTATATCACCATATCGCCGTTTTCCGTGGGGATTATTCTGTACATCTGTATCTGCTTACCCGATAGAGCATCAATATAAACCATATACTTATCCTCTCCGTAAAGACAGTAGAATTCCCACGCGAGCGCCTCTCCGTTGCCGTTTGGTATGATGCAAATACGGGTCTTTTCTATGCTGAGCATCCCGCTGACCGCCCTTGCCGCCGCGCCTTGGTCAATAGCAGGAGACGGCTCGTCGCGCTCGTGGCTGCACACTACGTATCCGGAGCCCTCAAAGCCTACGACTCTCCCGCTTTCAAGACTCACCCTGACCTTTACAAGGTCGGGATACACCACCGCATCCCCGTTTTTCGGGGTAAAATTAATGATGATGCTATCCTCCCCCTTGCTTGCAAATACCGACTCAAATCCGCTATATCCCGCATCCTCCAGAAACTCAAGGGCTACAGACTCAGCATTCACTCCATCCGCTACCCCCGCTTGCTCCTCGGGATCCATATACCACAAAAGAAGTCCGCCTTTTTTGGTAAACGCCGCACTCCTTGCCCCGGAAGCAAACACAAAGCAAGGAACGTCCCCCTCTGTCTCCCCCTCAAGGGTGCATTCTCCAAGTAGCTCCCGCGCTGCTTTTTCGCACTCCTGCACGGTCTTCTCCTCCCGCTCGGTGCGTGGCTTTCCGATCTTCTCACCTTGAGAAAACGGGCCGTCATATATCAGGGTTGGATAGCTCACGCTATCGTACTCCGCCTGCTGCCAGGCTACGTCGGTGTCGCTGAGCACGTCCAATGCAAACACGTCCTCGCCGGCACTCATCACACTGCCGATATCCCCAAGCGCATCCCTCAGTCTCTTACAACTATCCCTCAGTCCTCTGATATTCTCTCCCTCATCATCCTGCGCGTATGAAAGCTCGGAAAGATAAGCGCAATAGTCCGAGATATGGTTTAACAGCTCCTCGGTCCTCTGCATGGAGCCCTGAGATATCGGAAGCTCGCCAAGCCGTGCCGCCGCCGTGCCCGCTCTTGCACTTATCCTGCTGTAGAGTAAGCACAAATAATCCCGATCTGCGCAAAAGGATGCCTTAGCAAGATCATTATATATACTGTCCAGCCCGTCAAGGGTGTTGTAAAGGCTGTTCTCATACCCCGCACGAAGCTTATCACTTGCCGCCTTTTCCTTCTCAGCGGTCAATACAATACCTATTATCAATATTATGCATATACCCGCAAGTATGCATATGATCCTTTGTTGCGTCTCTTTTTTCATTTTATCTCCCTAAAAAGCTTTTATAATACCCTTGCGTCATGCTTATAGCATCTCCTGCTAAAAGCAAAATACGTGTCTGCCTATGCTCCTTATGACCGGCCTGTTTTTTATCCACGAGCTCGTGGCAGTGCGGGGATTGTAATAGTATATGCACCCACCCGTCGGGTCCCACCCCGCCATGGCATCCCGCGCCGCCTTATAGGCGGTATCGTCGGGGGTAAGATATATCTGTCCATCGCTCACCACGTCAAATGCACCCGGCTGATATATGACCGACGCTATGCTGTTGGGGAACTTTGATGATTCCACACGGTTGAGTACCACCGCCGCGACCGCCACCTGGCCCTCGTACGGCTCTCCCCTAGCCTCACCGTAGATCAGGCGTGCAAGCAGATCCACGTCCTTGCTCGCGCTCGCCTGCCCACCCGACAGGGTTATTCCTATCTTTTTCGCGGTGGCGGGCCCCACCACACCGTCTGCGGTAAGTCCGTTTTTTCTCTGAAACTGCTTTACCGCGTTTTCGGTGCCCGAGCCGTAGATGCCATCCACCTCGCCCTTGTAATATCCCCAATTCTTAAGCCTCTGCTGAAGCTGCTCCACCTTAGAGCCACTGCTTCCTCTTTTGAGTGATGCCGCATCCACCGACAGGACCGCGAGCATCAGCACAAAGCAAAGAAATACAGCCAAAATCATCTTATACCTCATAATCTCTCCTTTTGAGCGCATTCTTTTCACTAAGCCACCGCTTTTTAAGAAAATCGCCCATCTACAGAGCATTATTTCCAAATTCCCCACCGTTAATGCATTTAAAGAGCATAAAAAATGCCGACGCATAAGTAATACGTCGACATTTTAAGCATGATCATTATTTTGCCTATAAGGGTCCTTGATGCTCTCGCCTCAAGGCTTATTTATCAGATGACCCATTCGCCACCGTCGAATATGACCACCTCACCGTCGGCATTCTTGCCAACGATCCTGGTCTTATCGGTACCGATCATAAAATCAATATGGATCATGGAGCGGTTCACTCCCATTTCGGTAAGCTCGTCGCGGCTGTAATCCCCGTAATTGACCACGGTATTCTCAAAGCCTCTGCCGATCGCAAGATGGCAAGCGGCATTTTCATCATAAAGAGTATTATAAAACAGCAGACCGGTCTTATTTACAGGGGAGGAAGTGGGCACTATAGCCACCTCGCCGAGCCTTGCGGCTCCCTCGTCACTGCCCAGAAGCTCGCCAAGGATATCCTCTCCGACCCTCGCGGTGTGCCTTACCACCCTACCGTCCTTAAACTCAAGAGTGAAATCCTCTATCATTCTGCCCTGATAAGAAAGAGGCTTGGAGGATACTACGACGCCGTCCGCCACGCCCGCCTTGGGAGTGGTGAATACCTCCTCTGTGGGCATATTGGGATTGTAATATACTCCCTGCTCGGTGTACTCGCCGCCGCCAAGGAAGCTTCCCTTTTCCATAAGACCTATGGTGACGTCGGTGCCCCTTTCGCTTGTTATGTGCAGACTTTCAAGCTTTAAAGCGTTTATCTTATCGCACTTCTGCTGCAGGGTGGCATTGTGCTTATCCCACGCCGCCTCGGGGTCCGCATCCACGCGGGCGCAGGCAAGTATGGCATCCCAAAGAGCGTTTATCGCCGCCTGCTTTTTAAGGTGCGGGAACATCTTCTTTGCCCATGCCGCAGAGGGCACACCTATTATGCACCATTGATGTCTGTTATCTATGGCATTGCGATAGGGCTCAATATAGGGAAACAGCGCCTTTTGCGCCTTGGTCACCTTTGCCTGATCCACCCCCTTAAGTCCGTCGGGGTCATCGGCAAGGATATGAAGCCTGCAGGGAAGCTCCTTAGCAAGATAATTGTACTTTTCCTTTCTCCAGTCCTCCATGGTGCTGAGCTGCTTAAGGGTCTGATACTTATATCCGTCCTTGGTTATCCTTTGGTCGCTCCACTCCATCATTACCCATGCCGCACCGGCTCTGTACGCCTCGTGTGCACAAATGCGCGCAAACTCATATTGCTCTGCGGGAACGAATATCTGTAAGCCCTGTCCCTTCTGCAGATTCAGTCCCTTTTTTATTGCCAGCCTTGCATAGGCTGTAAGTACGCTCTTTTTCATATTACCTCTCTAAACAAAAAGGGCTCGCGCCCTCTTTTATTATATATTTTATTCCTTCTCGGGCGTGATCAAGGTAAATCGCGGGATGCGCTCGCCGTTATGCTCCACCTGCTCGCTCCACATCTTTTCCGGACGCACCCATAGCGACATATCGCCGTAAAGAGCCTGATACACCACCATGCTCTCCAGCGTCTCACTGTGACGCGCACAGCCAAGCACCCGATATTCCTTGCCCTTAAAATGTCTGTATATACCGCGCCTGACCATTACATTTCCCTTCTTCCCGCCATGGCTCTGGAAAGGGTGACCTCATCGATATACTCAAGGTCGCCCCCTATGGGAATACCGTGTGCGATCCTTGTGACCTTTATGCCAAGCGGCTTTATAAGCCTTGAAATATACATCGCGGTGGCATCACCCTCCACGTCGGGATTTGTGGCGATTATGATCTCCCTCGCTCCGTCAAGACGGGCCAGCAGCTCCTTGATGCGAATATCGTCGGGACCCACTCCGTTCATGGGGGATATGGTACCGTGCAGCACGTGATAGGTGCCGCTATAGTCCCTCATACGCTCCATGCTCATTACGTCACGGGGATCCTTTACAACGCATATGACCCCCTTGTCTCTGCGATCGTCGGCGCAAATATTGCACCTGTCGCCCTGACAAAAGTTGCCGCACTCGCTGCAGTAATGTATCTCCTCCTTAGCGGCAAGAAGAGCGTCGCAAAGCGAGCGCACCTGCTCTGTATCCATATCGATAATGTGATATGCAAGCCTGAGCGCACTCTTTCCTCCCACTCCGGGAAGCTTACTAAGCTCGTTTACCGCCCGCGCAAGGGGCTCAATAAATACTCCCATGCCTTACAGCAAGCCTCCCATGCCGCCCGCAATGGCGCCCATCTTGCTGTTGTAAAGCTCCTCAGCCTTGGCCATAGCCTCACGAACTGCGGCAAGAACGGTGTCCTCAAGCATCTCAACGTCCTCAGGGTCCACTATTTCGGGATTGATCTTAATGGATACCATCTCCTTAAGTCCGGTAACCGTGCACACCACCATTCCGCCTCCCGCGCTTACCTCAAGCTGGGTCTGACCAAGCTCTGCCTGAGCCTTTTCCATATCCTGTTGCATTTTCTGTGCCTGACGCATGAGCTGCTGCATGTTTGCTCCGCCTCCAAAGCCGTTGAATCCACCTCTTGCCATAATCATTATCTCCTTTTGTGTTTTTGTTAATATTAATTAAATCTTATATTTTCCTCGCCAAAAAGGTCTATCGCCCTTTGACGGAAATCGTCATCATCGTCATTTTTCTTAACGGGTGCCGCACCGTTCTCTATTATTACCCCGGGCTTCATCCCCACAAGCGCCGAAAGCTCCATTGCGATCACGTCCTGCTTTTTGCGCGCAAAGGCCGCCTTGGAATCGTTACCCGCACCGAAGGTTATGGTGTAGGTCCCCCCCGCAAGCACGCCTCCACGAGCCTCCTTGACCGCCGAATACAGTAGCGGATTGCTCTTCCTTATCCGCACCAAAAGGGCGTCCCAAAGCTCGCCGTTGGGCATGCTTTTCATTTGCTTGACCTCTTGTGCCTCGGGTCTTGCCTCCTTTTTTACCTCGGGTATGCTTCCCCTCTTTGCCACGGGCTCCGCCTTGGTCTTAGCGGCCTCGGTCTGCGGCACTGCATTGCTATTCACGGTCACGCCGCTTTTCTTTAGCCTCTCAAGCTCGCTCTCAAGATAATTTATGCGGTCCATAAGCGCGACGTTGTCGCTCTCAAGACAGGGCGAGCATATACGAAGCAGTGAGGTCTCAAGCACCACTCTGGGCCTCGTGCTTGCACGAAGCACGCTCTCCGATCCTGTAAGGATCTCTATCGCGCGAAGCAAAAGCTCGCCTCCCGCGCTCCTTGCCTGGCGCGCAAGCCTATCAACGTGCTCCTTACCCATGGTTGCAAAGCGTATGCTGTCAGGCGCGGCGGAAACCGCAATAAGGTCGGAAATATGAGCAATAAGATCCTTTAAAAATACTCCCGGGTCTCTTCCGTCCACCGCAAGCTGAGCCACATCCTTGATTATCCCTGATCTGTCCCTTGCTATAAGGTGGTCGCAAATATCAAATATAAAGTTTTTGTCCGCAGTTCCTAAAATATTGATAACGTCATCGTAGGATATCTCGTCCCCGCAATAGGATATACACATATCGGCAAGGGACAGCGCATCACGAAGTCCGCCCTCAGCGGTGCGGGCAAGCAGATCCACGGCGTCATCATCTATCCTTACCCCCTGCTTAACAAGGATATCCGACAGATGTGAGCGTATCTCCTCAAGCTCGATATTCTTAAAATTAAACCTCTGACAGCGCGAAAGTATGGTGGCGGGAAGCTTGTGCACCTCTGTGGTGGCAAGAATGAACACCGCGTGCTCGGGCGGCTCCTCAAGGGTCTTTAAAAGAGCGTTGAAGGCTCCTCCGGAAAGCATGTGCACCTCGTCAATGATGTACACCTTATATTTTCCCTCCTGGGGCGGAAAGACGATATTATCCCTTATGGAGCGCACCTCGTCAACACCGTTGTTGCTTGCGGCGTCCATCTCAATAATATCCATGCTCTCCGAGGCGAGGGCAAGGCAGGTCGGGCACTTACCGCAAAGGTCGCCGTCCACAGGGTCACTGCAGTTTATCGCCCTTGCAAATATCTTGGCCACCGAGGTCTTACCCGTTCCCCTGGGGCCGGTAAAAAGATATGCATGAGCAATGCGTCCGCTTTGAACCTGCGCACGCAAAGTCTTTATTATAAGCCTCTGTCCCACGACCTGGGAAAAATCCGAGGGACGAAACACTCTGTACAAAGCCTTATACGCCATATGCAATCTCCATAAAACTTACTCTTGTCTGTTTTTGCGCTTTACCGCTATTATTCATTATAGCGCATTTTCCCGCTTTTTACAACCCTTTATTTATAAAAAAAGAACCGTATCTCTACGGTTCTTTGATTTTAACGATCACTTAGCGTATTCAACGGTACGGGTCTCGCGCACCACGTTCACCTTGATCTGACCGGGATATACCATTTCATCCTCGATCCTCTTGGCGATGTCCTTAGCCACGATAACGGCACCCTCCTCGGATACCACCTCGGGCTTGATGATTATGCGGATCTCACGTCCTGCCTGAATAGCAAAGCATTTTTCTACACCTTGGAACGAGTTTGCGATCTCCTCAAGCTTTTCCAAGCGCTTCAGATAGTTACTTAAGGTTTCTCTGCGCGCACCGGGACGAGCACCCGATACCGCGTCAGCCGCCTGAACGAGCACTGCCTCCAGTGTCTCAGGCTCTACGTCATTATGATGTGCCGCTATGCAATGGATAACTGCGGCATTTTCACGGTACTTCTTGGCAAGGTCAACACCGATCTGGATATGAGTGCCCTCCACCTCGTGGTCCACACTCTTACCGATATCGTGAAGAAGTCCTGCACGCTTGGCAATAGTGGTATCAAGTCCGAGCTCACCTGCAAGCAGGCCCGCAATGTGGGCAACCTCCAAGGAATGCTTAAGCACGTTCTGACCGTAGCTTGTACGGTATTTAAGACGTCCAAGCAGCTTTATAAACTCGGGATGCATATTGTGGATGCCAACGTCGAATATGGCCGATTCACCGGCCTCCTTGATCTGCTGATCCACCTCTCTGCGAACCTTTTCAACCATGTCCTCGATGCGGGCGGGATGGATACGTCCGTCCACTATGAGTCTCTCAAGAGCAATACGTGCAACGTCCCTTCTTACGGGATCGAAGCTTGAAAGTATAACGGCTTCGGGGGTATCGTCAATGATAAGCTCAACTCCCGTAGCGGTCTCAAGTGCCTTTATGTTACGGCCCTCTCTTCCGATTATGCGGCCCTTCATCTCATCGTTGGGAAGCGGAACCACCGATACCGTGCTCTCCGCAACGTGGTCGGCGGCACAACGCTGTATGGCAAGGGTGATGATATTTCTTGCCTTATTTTCACCCTCCTGCTTGGCCTTTTGTTCAATATCGCGTACAAGCACGGCGGCATCTCTGCGCGCATCGTTTTCAATGGCGCTGATAAGCTCACTCTTAGCCTCCTCCGCAGTGAGGGATGCAACCCTCTCAAGCTCGGCAACGCGGCGTTTGGACAGCTCCTCTACAGCCGCATACTCAGCATCAAGCTTCTTCTCGCGTTGGGCGCAAGCCGCCTCTCTTGTGTCGATAGCGAAGAATTTCTTCTCCAGCTGCTCTTCTCTTGCGATAAATCTTTTCTCGTTTTTTGAAACCTCTGCTCGTCTTTCCTTACACTCTCTGTCGCACTCGCTCCTGAGTCTGTGTATCTCCTCCTTTGCCTCGGCAATGCGCTCCTTGGAAAGGATCTCTGCGCGGTTCTTTGCCTCTTCTACAATACGGGTAGCGGTCTCTTCAGCCCTGCCGATCCTTTTCTCGGTAGCGCTCTTTCTGTAAAAATAACCCGCAAGCACACCGATTATAAGTGTAACGGCGGCAATTATGATACATACGTACACAGGTAGCAAATTAAACACCTCTCTTTCTTTAAAAATACGGTAAATATAATTTTTTGAATAGATCTATATTATCTATGCCCTCGGATCGGATCCCATAGGGACCAAAGGCATATAAACACAACATATTCCCTCTAATTATATATCAAATATGAACAAATGTCAATATATTGATTTGAAATATCGTATCCCCGATCAAAAAAATGCCGCGTCACAAGAGTGAATCGTCGGCATTTATCTTTAATATTTATTTTTCCCTTATAAAGAATATTCTTGCCTCTCTGCCGGGCGCATCAAAGCGGAGCATGTTGCCGTGCACCTCAAAGCTCTTGCCGTCAGCGTCGGTGACCTCTGGCACCGCGACCCCCTTAAGCTCAAGCTCTACCCTGCCGCCATGAGTAAATACCACGGCAACACCCTGCTTTTTATCGGGACAGTAAAGCTCGTATGCCCGCACCGAGTCATCGTTGCCCACCGCCAATAGGTACATATCCCCGTAAGAATACTCCGCGACCCTTCTCCACAGCGCCACCGCAGCCTTTATTCCCTCTGCCGAGGCCTCCGCAAGCTTTTCTATAGGATTTCCAATTCCCAGGCACTGCGCATACTTGCTTCTTACAAGGTAATCATCCTTCAGGTCATCGCTTCGCACGGTGTTGCGTATATATGGGAACCATTGCCACAGATTCATCTGCATGCTTATAAACCCGTCGGCATCCTCCGGATCATTGCACAGGCGATCCGTATAATGAAGAGGAAGCATATACTACATGGTCTCCAGGTCGTTTCTGCCGCCCCCCTCGCTGCAGGAGTCCATAATACACCCATAACGGCGGGATATATCCTCAATAAGCCTTAGGTATCCTTGGCAATATTTATTTTCCGTGATCCCTCTTCTGCCCTCAGAGTCGTTTTTATCCCAAAATTCAGCCGGCGGAATGTTAAAATCAATACGGAATATCGTGGCTCCTGCCTCATCCATAACGGAAAATATCCTGTTTTCTATCCACTCTACCGCCTCGGGCTCTCCCATGTTTATCAATCTCCAGCAAAGGTCCAAGCCACTCCATTGCTTTCCCCCTCTGCCCAATATCCACTCGGCTTTAAACCCTTCGTTATGCTTGAAAAACTGCTCCATCATATCGTCCGGAGTTCGCACCACCTCGGGCTCAAACCACATAAGAAGCTGTCTTTTTTGTCGCGCCAGCTCTCTGCCCAGCCACGCAAGACCGTCAGGAAAGGCATCACGGTTTATCTCATAATTTGCTCCCTTGAGCCAAAGCCCTTCGGGGTTTGACGAGCTTGCACCGTCTGCGCACCAGCCCGCATCGCACCACCAGAAATCATAATCTATACCGTTTTTTTCATACCAGCTCTTGATGTCCCTTAACAATCCCTCGCTCAGTCCCGCACAGGTGCCGTTGCTGACAGATACCATGGGCGACGGAAGCCTTCCGCCCGGCCTTGGCATGATGTGATGGATAAAAAACCTTCGCCAGGTGTTTACGTGGTCCTGCCGATACTCAAGCACCAGCATAAGGGGCACCCTGATGATCTCCCCCTTCTCAAGATAGCTCTCAAAGCCCGCCTGACCGCCTCGGAAGATCACCTCCTGCTCCTCTTGGGTAAAATCTGCATACCATCTGCCCTGCCAGGACAAAGCTATAAATATACCGCTCTCATCCTCGGTGCTGATGCGATAATACGGGAAATAGCCGTGTGTAGGGCGACCGCTCTCGTTTTTTTGATGCACCCCGCCCTCACGGAGCCTGTAGCAATACGAGCCATACCCCACCGTTTGACCCGAAACATCATCCCCAAGATTACCGTAAAGATAAGCATCCCGTGATCTGACGGTATACCTCCAGTGTATATCGGAAAATATCTCGGTCCTCCTTGTCGCCTCTATCTGCGCGCGTATGGAAAAGCCTCCCCTATCCTCCCAATGGGTAAGATACACCTTAAAAACGGCACCGCTGCTTAAGTGTTGCGCACTAAGCTCATACTCCGCCCTGTCACAAAATGAGCGTTTTTTTACCGTCATGGCGCCAAATCCATCCTTAAGCCCTCTGTGCTCCGCTCCGTTATAGGTAAAGGCTATAGGAATAAGAGAGGGGGCTGTCAAATAATTTATGCAATCGTTTGCACAGTTCATTATAATATCCCTTCTTTTTTAATATAATGCACGGTTATAATTTTTAAAACAATTATTTCTCCTGCCCTCCGTCATAACAGCTCCGACGGCACGCAAGCGTAATTTATCGATGTTAATTATATAAAAAACGAAACCAAATGTCAATATATTAATTTGAAATATCCCTTTATAAAAATGCCGCGTCGTGAGTCCATGACGTCGGCATTTAGCTTTAATATCTATTTTTCCCTTATAAAGAATATTCTTGCCTCTCTGCAGGGCGCATCAAAGCGGAGCATGTTGCCGTGCACCTCAAAGCTCTTGCCGTCAGCGTCGGTGACCTCAGGCTCTGTGACCCCCTTAAGCTCAAGCTCTACCCTGCCGCCCATGGTAAATACCACGGCAACACCCTCCTTTTTGTCAAGGCAGTAAAGCTCGTAGCCTTTATTGGCATCCTTTTCGCTCTTTGCGCCAAGCAAAGGGTAGAACTCTCCGTACATATACTTAAACACCCTTCTCCAAAGCGCTGTGATCTCCTTTATCCTTTGCGGGTCCTCCCCGTCAAGCCTATCCTCGGCTATGGCAAGGGTCACCATGGGACTGAACTTGGCACGCATAAGATAATCGTCCCCAAATTCACCTGCATTAAGAGCATTTCTTGTGTAGGGGAGCCATTGCCAAAGGTTCATCTGCATAAATACGAACCCATCCCCGTCGTCGGGTCGGTTGTCCACGTAGTCGCTGTACTGCAGAGGATTCATCATGCACGCGGTCTCAAGGTCGTTTCTGCCTCCGCCCGATGCGCAGGAATCCATAAAGCAGCCGTATCTTTTTTTGATATCCCTCATAAGGGTCAGATATCCGCGGCAATATTTATTCTCGGTCATGCCCCTTCTGCCCTCGGCGTCGTTTTTATCCCAAAGAGGTGCGGGGTCGATGTTGAAATCTATCCTGAATATGGTGACCCCCGCGGTGTCCATAACGTCAAATATCCTCTGCCTGACAAACGCAAGCAGCTCGGGGTTGCCAAGGTCCATGAGCCGCCACTCAAGCCACAATCCCATCCATTCCTTGCCGTCGTTGCCCAAAAACCACTCGGGCTTAAATTCCTTGTAATAATTATAAAACTGCTCCATTCTGGCCTCGGGGGTGCGCACCACCTCGGCCTCAAACCAAAGCATAAGCTCTCTGTTTTCCCGCTTGAGCTCCCTTCCCAGCCACGCAAGCCCATCGGGGAATGCCGCACGATTTACCTCAAGATTGGCACCGTATATCCACAGTCCCGAGTCGCTTCTGTCGCTCGTTCCGTCGGCACCCCAGCCCGCATCGCACCACCATACGTCGTAATCTATACCGTTTTTGTCATACCAGCCCTTAATGCGCCTCAGCACCTGCTCGTTAAGCCCGGTGCACGAGCCGTTATACGCCGACACCTTTGCCTCGGGCAGTCTTCCGCCCGGGCGCGACATAAGACAGTCGATAAAAAACCTGCGCCAGGTGTTAACGGGATCTCCGTTATATAAAAGCACCTGCATAAGAGGGATGCTCAGCACCTCTCCCGCCTCAAGATAGCTCTCAAGCCCCGCCTGGCCGCCACGGAAGATGACCTCGTCCCCGCTTTGCTCAAGCTCGGCAAACCATCTGCCCTGCCAGGAGAGCACCACCATCCGTCCGCGCTCCGCGCTTCCCACGCGGTAATATGGAAAATACGAATGAGTGGGTCTGCCGCTGGTGTTTTCCTGCCTGACCTTACCCTCTGCAAGCGCAAACTCAAAGGGCTGATACCCTATCTCACTGCCCGACGCCTTATCTCCGTAGTTGCCGTAAAGATGAGCATTGGGAAATGCAAAGCTATACTCCCACATTACGTCGGAGAATATCTCGGTCCTTTTTTCTGCGATTATCTCCGCCTTCAGGGAAAAGCCGTCTCTCTGCTCCCAATGGGTAAAAAACACCCTGAATTCCGCACCGCTTGCCGTGTGGCGCGCACTAAGCAGATGCTCCACCCTATCACAATAGGCTCGGCTTGATACCTTGATGCCCTCAAAGCCCTCCTTAAGTCCCTTGTATCTTACGTTTGCATAAGTAAAGGTAAGCGGAATAAGTGAGAGATCTGTTAAATACTCCTTACAAAAAAGCTCGCTCATAAAACGGTCTCCGATCCTTGGTTTATTTCTTATGCTCATTATATAATTTCAACCATCGAAAGTCAATATTAAATGCAAAAGAAATCACATTCTTACGCCGCCGTAAGAAAATAAAAAAAAGCCCCGCCGCCACGAAGGCGACAGAACCTAAATGGTGGGTCATCGGGGACTCGAACCCCGGACACCCTGATTAAGAGTCAGGTGCTCTACCAGCTGAGCTAATAACCCATATATTGGAGCGGAAGACGAGATTCGAACTCGCGACATTCGCCTTGGCAAGGCGACGCTCTACCACTGAGCCACTCCCGCATACCCTAAAGCCCCTCGGATGTATCATCCTTAGGACAAGTGCAATATTAACACAAAATCTCCATCTTGTAAAGCACTTTTTGCATTTTTACAGGGTTTATTTTTTATTTTTTTGCTTATTTTTATTATTTCCGAGCAAAAACCTTTTATTCCTTGAGCTTTATAAAATAATCGTAAGACTCCTTTACCGTCTCCCGGGCGCTCTTGAAGCTGTAGCCCAAGGCTTTTTTAGTTTCTTCACAGCAATATTGCTTGTCCTGACCAAGGCAGGTAAGGGCATATCTTGAAAAGACGGGTCTTTTGCCGCGCAGGGTGTAATAAAGTCCGAGCACGGGAGCAAGAAAATATACAAGTCCAAAGGGCAGATACGGCGGCAGATGCTTTTTGCCCGAAAGTCCGTTAAGGCAAAGAAACATATCCTTTACCGACATATATTCCCCCGTCAAAAGGTAGCACTTGCCCCTCTGACCCTTTTCAGCGGCAAGCACGCACCCCTTTGCCACGTCGCTTACGCTTACAAAGTTGTATCCTCCCTTTATATATGCAAGGGGCATGCGATCTATATAGTCCTTTATTACCTGCCCAACACAAGACACCTTAAAATCATTGTCTCCTATGACCGCGCTTGGGCATACCACGCATCCGTCCAGTCCTCCTTCGGTCTTTTTAAGCGCGTAATTGCTTGCAATGGCCTTGCTCCTTGCGTAGCACCCCACAAGCTCGTCGGGGTAAAAGCACTCGGGCTCAACTATGCGCCCCTGTGCGCTTATGGCGTCCACGCTGCTTACGTATACCAGCCTTGCCTCCTTTTCCATGCACGCCTGCACGATATTGCAGGTGATGTCAACGTTGGCATGGTACACCGCCTCGCTATCCCTTTCGCTTAAGGCTATCATTCCCGCACAGTGGATAACGCAGCAGCCGCGCTCTATATTTTCAAGAAGAAATCCCACATTGTCAAGAGCGCCCACACGCCTCTCCACCTCGAGTCCCTCAAGGGAAGGGTCGCTCTCTCGCCGCACCAGCACTCTGACCCTCTCGCCCATGGATAAAAGCAATCTTACTATATTGTTTCCTATATGTCCCGTTGCTCCGGTAATAACGTACAGCATATGCACCTCTTTGACATTTAATATATAAAAGTATAATATCGGACGAATTTTTTGTCAATACGGCTATTGCAATTAATGAAAATATTTGCTATAATATAAGGTATAATAAATTACAGCGAAAGGAAATCTCTATGGATAATTTTCACGATATCCCCTATAAGCGTCCCGACATAAAAAAGCTTAAGGAAGCCATAAAGCAATGCATCAAGGACGTCAAGAATGCAAAAAGCGCCGAGGATCTCATTGCCGCTCTTGAGAAAAACGAGAACGCCACCAAGGAGATGGAGACCTACTACGTTATCGCCTCCATCCGCAACACGATGGATACCACCGACGAGTTCTACGACGGTGAGATGCAGTACTTCAACCGCACCGTTCCCGCCCTTATGCCCATCAGCAAGAAGATGACCGACACCCTCCTTGCCTCCCCCTATATCGGAGCAATAGAGGAAAAATACGGTGTTCAGGTAATTAATCTTTTAAAGGCAGCGGCCGCAATACAGTCCAAAAAGCTGGTTCCATCACTTATAAAGGAGGGGCTTATCTCCACTCAATACTCCAAGACCGTCGCCTCCTGCACCACCGACTTTAACGGCGAGCAATGTAACTTCTACGGTCTTTTGCGCCATATGGGCTCCACCGACAGAGAGGTGCGCAAAAGCGCCTTCATCGCCTGGGCGGATATGTACAAGTCCATAAGCGATAAGCTTGATAAGCAATACGACTCTCTGGTCGCGCTCCGTCACAAAATGGCTAAAAAGCTGGGGTACGATACCTATACCCCCCTTGCATATCTGCAAAGAAGCCGCTTTGACTATACCGCCCAAGACGTCGCCGCCTTCCGCGAGCAGGTGCGCACCGTCATCACCCCATTGGTTGCAAAAATGCGTCAAAAGCAGGCAGAGCGCATAGGTGTGGATAAGCTTCATTATTATGATGAAGAATTCATGTTCCCCGACGGCAACGCCATGCCTATTGGGGATAAGGACTCCATGCTTGCCGCCGCAGAGGAAATGTATAGCCAGCTGAGCGCCGAGACGGGCGAGTTCTTCTCCTTTATGACAAAGCATAACCTCTTTGATCTTGAAACAAGACCGGGTAAGCACATGGGCGGCTACTGCACCTTCCTTTCTCTCTATAAGGCACCCTTCATCTTCTCCAACTTCAACGGCACCAGCGCAGACGTTGACGTCCTCACCCACGAGGCAGGCCACGCCTTTGAGGCATACACCGCCTCAAGGATACAGCCCATAAGCGATTATTACTCCTCCACAAGCGAGATAAACGAGATACATTCCATGGCAATGGAGCTCTTTACCCACCCCTGGATGGATAAGTTCTTTGGCGAGAATGCCGATAAGTATCGCTTTGCTCACCTCTCGGGCTGCATCAGCGTCATCCCCTACCTTACCTGCGTGGACGAATTCCAGCACGGAGTATACGCTGATCCCAATATGACCGCCAAGGAGCGCCGCACCCTTTGGAGAAGCATAGAGCAAAAATATATGCCATGGCGCGATTACGACGGAAACGAGTTCCTTGACGAGGGCGGCTTCTGGATGCAAAAGCAGCACATCTTCCTCTATCCCTTCTATTATATCGATTACGCCCTTGCTCAGCTTGGAGCCCTGGAGCTTTATAACCGTATGCAAAAGGATCGTGACGAGGCATGGGAGAGCTATCTCGAGCTTTGCCGTGCAGGAGGAAGCAAGCCTTATCTTGAGCTTTTAAAGCTTGCCAAGCTTTCCAACCCCTTTAAGGAGGGCACCGTGGCAAGCATTCTTGCTCCTCTTGAGGATATTCTGCTTTCCCGTTAAAAAACGGTTTACTCAAGCATCACAATATGCTATATTGTAATTAGACCGTCAAACAGGAATATATCTTTGTATTTTTCATGTCAATATAAATTATTTAGGAGGATCATTTTATGAAAAAGCTTCTGGTAGTCTTGATGGCTCTGTGTCTACTGTGCGCAGCGTGCACACCCCAAGGTGCAGACCCCACAGACAACCCTACACAAAACCCCACTCAGGGTACGACCGGCTCCACCGAGGCAGGCGGCACCGCCACCCCCACCCCCGGCTTTATCTGGGAGGGCAAATACGCATCCGTTAACGGCGAAAAGGTGGGCATCACCCTTAACTCGGACACCAAGGACGAGGCCGCAAGCAACGTAAGCTTCACCATCTCAAAGGACACCGAGGCCACCCTCACCCTTAACGATGCATTAAGCGGTCAGTTCAACTATTACTCTCTGCTTTATAAGTCGACCCAGCCCCTTTGGATCTACGTTGGCTACGAGAAGGACGGCGCCCTCTACGAGGAGCTCTGCTTCCTTGATGCCGCAAGCGAGCCCAAGAACTTCAACAGCTATATCGACGGCTTTATGGACGGCGCAGTTGCCGCAGGCTTCAAGAGCATCCGCTTTGATAACCGCGGTGACGATACCGCCACCATTGAGCTAGTATCCCTTGCAGTTACCAAAAAGGATAGCATCGACGGCTACGTCTACCTTGCAAACGATTACATAAAGATCGGCGCCGATCTTGTTTATGGCGGCGCACTTGCATACCTCTCATACGTTAAGGAGCCCGTTGCCCTTGTGGAGATGAACGGCCGCGCCGAGGTCGGCATAGGATATGCAGACCTCGTAAACGCAGATAAGATCATGTCCACCGACGTAAACCTTCTTAACAACTACGATCCCGGACGTCTTGTTCAACAGTCCTACTACGGCACCAACGGCGCAAACGACGACTACGAGCCCGGTAACTTCATGGGCAGAGAGTGGAACTATAACCCCGTTATGGGCGGAGACCGCGGTCTGTACCACAGCAAGATAGTGGACTTCGAGCTCACCGATACCCACATCTACGTTAAGTGCCGTCCCATGGACTGGGGCAAGGAGAACTCCCCCACCCTCAGCTATATGGAATCCACCTATTCCCTTGACGGACGCAACCTCATCGTTGATAACCGTTTTGTTGATTACAGCCCCTACAAGCACATGACCTGCAATCAGGAGCTCCCCGCCTTCTACGTTATCGAGCCTCTGTATCGCCTTGCATACTACGAGGGAAGCAAGACCTGGACAAACGATACCCTTACCTTTAAGGACGATCTCCCCTTCTGGGACGGCATATGGCCCAACTTCCGCAGTAAGGAAAACTGGTGGGCATGGGTAAACGGCGATGACGACGGCTTTGGTCTTGGCTTGTACGTTCCCAACGTAACAAGCGTCACCGGCGGTATCTTCCAGCACGACGGCAAGATAAAGAACGACCCCGCGAAGAGCAGCCCCACAAGCTATATCGCACCCCTTACTCAGCTTAAGCTTGTAAACTTCAAGCCCCTTGAGTACTCCTACGCCATCACCTGCGGCCGCTTAAGCGAGATCCGTGCAAGCATCGGAGTATTGGCAGAAAATAAGGTCATCGATAACAGCGCGCTCAGGTCGTACTCCAGACCCTCGCGCGGTTAACACTTATCCTTCGCGATCAAGGCGCAGAATAAAATAAAATAAGAGCAAGAGCTCGCCCGACAGCATACACAATGCCTCGGCGAGCCCTTTAATAATAAAAAAACGGACTGCAAATGCAGTCCGTTTTACAGCGCAAGTACATGCGCAACGCAGCAGGATTATCTGTTCTGGATAAGCTCCTTAACCTTGCTTGCCTTACCAACTCTGTTACGAAGATAATAAAGCTTAGCTCTGCGTACATGGCCACGGCGAGTGATCTCGATGTGGTCCAGCTTTGGCGAGTGGATCGGGAAGGTACGCTCTACGCCTACGCCGTAGGAAATACGACGGACGGTGAAGGTCTCTCTTGCGGAACCGTTCTTGCGGGAGATAACAGTGCCTTCAAAAGCCTGAAGTCTCTCACGGGTTCCCTCAACTACCTTAACGAATACCTTAACGGTGTCGCCAACCTTGAAATCAGGAATGTTGTCACGAAGCTGTTCAGCCTCAATGGCCTCTATAATGGTCATAATTCAAAACTCCTTTCCCCAAAGGCGTTCGTGCTCCCCTAAAAATATTGGTGCGCATTCATTCTGCGCACGAGGACAGAGGACCGCCCGTACTTACTATGGGAGTATATCACAGTCTGTAAAATTTAGCAAGCACTTTTTTTCATATCCTCAAAAACATATATCCCCATACTGTATTTTTTGATCCTTCCGTTCTGATTTCCCCCATTTTTCCCCCATATTCTATATATTTATAAGAAAATATATTAAATTATTGTAAATTAACAAATAAGTACTGGAAATTATAAGGATAATATTGTATAATAAATAATGTATAATAAGGAATAGTATGCTCACGCGGCTGCGCCGCGAGCTAACGAGGTTTTTAAAATGATAATCAACTGGTATCCCGGACATATGGCAAGCGCCAAGCGTATGATGGAGGAAAACCTCCGAATCATAGATGCAGTCATCATGCTGTTGGACGCACGCATCCCATACTCCTCCCGAAATCCCGATCTTGATAAAATGCTTCAAAAAAGCAATAAGCAGGTACTAGTGGTGCTCAATAAGGCCGACCTTGCCGACCCCGAGATGACAAAGCATTGGCTTAAGGAGTTTACCTCCAAGGGCTTTGACGCCCTTGCGGTAAACGGCGCGGGCAAAAGCCGCAATGAAATACTCTCCGCCCTTGACAGGCTCACCGCACCGGTTCGGGAAAAAGCCGCCGCACGAGGCATGAAAAAGACCGTCCGCGTGCTTGTGGCAGGCATCCCAAACGTGGGTAAATCCACCCTTATAAATACCCTTGCGGGCAAGACCCGTGCCAAAACAGGAGACAAGGCCGGTGTCACCCGCGGTAAGCAATGGATAAGCATCAATAATTATCTTGAGCTTCTTGATTCCCCCGGACTTTTGTGGCCGCGGCTTGATAATCAGACCGCCGCAAAGCGCCTTGCCTTCGTAGGCTCGGTAAACGACGAAATAACCGACAAGGAGGAGCTTGCCCTGGAGCTTGTGAAGCAAATAAGCCAAAGCTATCCCGAGCACCTGGTCTCCCGCTACGGCGTAGCGGTGCTGGACGAGCCCATCATGACCTATGAGGCTATATGCCGCAAGCGCGGTCTGCTGCTTAAGGGCAACGAGCCGGATTGGCTTCGCGGGGCGGTAATGCTTATAGACGAATTCCGCAGCGGCAAAATTGGCAGAATGACCTTCGACCTCCCCTTTGCACTGCTTAAAAACGGCGGCATCCCCACGGATAACTCTCCGAGCGCTACACCTGCTCTGGCGAGCACCAAGGAGGATCAAAATGGCTGAGGATATGCTCTTTCACGAAAGAATACTCTGGGCACAGGGCTGTAAGCTTGTCGCGGGCATTGACGAGGCGGGCAGAGGTCCTCTTGCAGGTCCCGTTGTTGCCGCTTGTGTTATACTGGATCCCCAAAACATCCCCGAGGGGGTGGACGACTCCAAAAAGCTCAGCGAGAAAAAGCGCGAGGAGCTCTTTGAGGTCATAATGGAAAAGGCACTCTCGGTAAGCGTTGGCATCGTGGACCATACCGAAATAGACCGCATCAACATTCTTAACGCCACCCTTGAGGCAATGAATACCGCCCTTGACAATGCCGAGCTTGAGCCCGATTTTGTAATAGTGGACGGCAATAAGACCCCACGTCAGGCGGATAATATCCGGGCAATAGTTAAGGGAGACGCCAAAAGCGCCACCATCGCTTGCGCAAGCATCATCGCCAAGGTCACAAGGGACAGAATGATGTACGCTCTGCACGAGAAATACCCCGAATACGGCTTTGATAAGCACAAGGGCTACGGCACGGCGGAGCACATAGACGCCATCCTTACCCACGGCATGTCCGACGTTCACCGCAGAAGCTTCTGCACAAAGCTAAGGCGAAGAGAGGCATCGGGCACAAATATGCGCTCTCGCGGCGACAATGCAGAGGAGCTTGCGGTAGGATACGTTACAAGCCTTGGCTACAGCATTCTGGAGCGCAACTACAGCTGCAAATGCGGCGAGATAGACATCATAGCCCTTGATAAAGGCACCACGGTGTTTATCGAGGTAAAAGGCTCGAAAAACGAAAGGTTTGGCACGGCACAAAGCCACGTTACCCCCTCTAAAATAAAAAAGCTGCGCAAAAGCATCGAGTATTATATGCTGGTAAATAATATAACCGATAAAATACGCTGTGACGTCGCGGCAATAAATAACGGCGAGGTCACCTATATCAAAAACGCCTTCTAGGCATATTTTTATCACGAAATCTCTTTGAATTTTTACGCATTATATCTTACGGCAGATATTTTGCATTTCCAACATCATAAAAAACACCCGAAAGGAAGAACAGGTATGAGAAAACTTATCAAACCGCTGGCTCTGCTTGCAATGCTCTGTATTGTAATTCTGATGGCATCAGGCTGTGCAAGCACAGTACCCAAGGGACAAAACTGCCTTACCAACAGCAGCTTCTCTCAGTCCTCCTCAAGTGCCGCAGACGGCTGGTACTTTGAGGCTTATGCAAACACCGCAAAGGAGGCAGACTACGTTAAAAACGCAGGTCCCAACGGCGAGACCGCAGTTAAAATAAGCCTTACTCAGGCAAATGACGCCCGCATCGTGCAGGAGGTCGCCTGCAAGCCCAACACCCTCTATAAATTCACCGTCCTTTGTAAGACCCAAGACGTTGCGGACACAGGCACCGGCGCAAATATCTCGGTAATAGGCGTATTTACCCCCTCCACTCAGCTCAAGGGCACAAGCGATTGGACAACTCTTGAGCTCTACGGTCGCACCGCAAGCACACAGACCACCCTCACCGTGGCTCTCAGACTCGGCTTTTACAGCGGCGATACCACCGGCACGGCATACTTTACAAACGCATCCATGACCGAGATCGACGCCTCCGCCGTTCCGGGCGGAGTGACCCCGATCTCCCTTGAGAACCGTCTTGCCACGACCCCGGAGAACAACGTTGACCCCAAGCTCAGCGCTACAAGCACCGAGATAATCGTGGGCGGCATACTCTTTGCTCTTATATTTATCGGAGCATACTATCTCCTTACCCGCTTTAAGACCCCCTCAAGCACTACAAGGCTCTGCATTCTGGTGGTGCTTATATGCATAGGCCTTATAGTCCGCTTTGTAAACGCCATGGATTATAAGGGCTTCGAGGTGGATTTCAACTGCTTCTGGTCCTGGGGCGCACGCATGATCAGCCAAGGCCCCTTCGAGTTCTACTCAAGCACCTCCTTCTGCGATTATCCCCCGCTTTATATGCTCATGCTCTCCATACCCTCCGCGCTCATCAGCCTATTCGGACTTGGCGTGGACAGCACCGCGGGATGGTTGCTTATAAAGCTCTTCCCCATCCTGTTTGACGTCGGTATTTCCATCTTCGTCTTTAAATTCGCCGAAAAGCACCTCCCCAAGGTGTCCCTGTTGCTTGCGGGTGCATTCCTTTTAAACCCCGCAGTTATAGTAAACTCGGCCTCATGGGGTCAGGTGGATTCGGTATTTATGCTCTTTATACTGCTTGCCATCTACTACCTTATTAAAAATAAGCTTTGGATCTCGGTATGCTGGTACGCCGTGGCTCTGCTTTTAAAGCCTCAGGCTCTGCTGTTTGCACCCGTGATGCTGCTTGGCGCCATCACTATTATCATAAAAGCCTATAAGGGAGAGCTTGATGCCGACCTTAAGGCAAGCCGTAAGGAGATCACTCGCTTTGCTTGCGCAATGGGCGGTATCCTTGCAGTGTTTATCATCTTCTCTGTGGCAATGCAAAACGACCTTGAGTGGTATTGGCTTATAAGCAAGTACTTCTCCACCATGGGAGAATATAAATATGCCGCACTCTCCGCGTTTAACTACCTTACCCTGCTTGGCGGACAGTGGGCGAGCATCGATAAGGAGATAACCTTTGAAAATCCCTTCGCTCCCGAGGGTCAGGCTCCCTTAGGGCTTGGCGTCACCTTCGGTCAGCTCGGCTTTACCCTTCTTATACTGGTAATAGCACTGTTTGTCTTCCTTTACTTCTTCAAAAAGAGAACAAGCTTTAAAAATATGATACTTGGCTCAAGCACTCGCAACCTGTTCCTTTTGAGCGCACTGCTCATCGCGGGACTGTTCGTTATGGGTCCCTATATGCACGAGCGTTACCTCTTCCCCGTGCTTGCTCTGCTGCTTGCGGCCTTCATCGTTCATAAGGATACAAGACTTCTTTTTGTCTTTGCAGGCTTCAGCGCCACCTCGTTTATAAACGTCGCTCAGGTGCTCTTCCTGCATTGCGAGAACCACAACAGAAACGGTCTTGCCTACTTTGCCGCAGACGATCCTCTGCTTTTGGCAGGAAGCATAATAAACGTGCTGATCTTTGCCTTCTTTGTATACGTTGCCATAGATATCACCCTTAGCGGCGAAAGAATGGTGGCAAAGAGCTCCGACTCCGCAAGCGAAAGGGTTTACTCAGAGCCCGTAACCAAGCGCGACGAGCTTCTCTATACCCTTGGCAAAAAGGCAGATAAAAAGCCCTTCTTTACCTGGAAGGACTGGGCAATAATGCTCACCGTTACCGTGCTCTACGCCGTAATATCCCTTGCCACACTGGGCTCTGCCAACACTCCCGAGCACTATTGGGATGCCGAGCTTGCCCAGAGCGTCACCGTGGATTTCGGCGAGTCGGTAAACGTGCAGCGTTACCTTATAAACACAAGCATAGTGGATGCCTCGGAGGGCAAGATACTCATTGAGTACTCCAACGACGGCATAACCTACTCTCAGCTTTCAAGCTACTCCTTTAAAAACGGCGATATGTACAAATGGGTGACCTCAAAGAGCACCTACACCGGCACCTCCGCGCGTTACGTGCGCGTCACCGCCAAGGCGGGAGCCGCAAAGCTTAACGAGCTTACCTTCTACTCCTCCGCTGAGGCAGAGGAGCCGATAAAAATAGTAAGCGCCACAAGCGACGGAGTCACCCTTAACGCCGACGAGCTGGCCGCATACCGCGAGCACGGTGCCCTTGCCCTGTTTAACGAGCAATCCACCGCAGTGCCCCTTGGCAGCTACTACACCGGCATGATCTTTGACGAGATCTACCACGCCCGTACCGCTTACGAGATGATAAACGGCTGGCGCATCTACGAGTGGACCCACCCCCCGCTCGGTAAGGCAATAATGTCCCTCGGCATCCGCATGTTCGGCATGAACCCCTTCGGATGGCGCTTTATGGGCAATCTTATGGGTATACTGATGCTTCCCGCCATCTATTGCTTCGGCAAGCTTCTGTTTAAAAAGACAAGCTGGGCAAGCGTTCTGATGCTCATTATGGCGTTTGACGGCATGCACTATATCCAGACCCGTCTTGCCACAATAGACTCCTACGGCGTGTTCTTTATAATCCTTATGTACCTGTTTATGTATAAATATTATACCATGAGCTGGTCAAGGGATGAATTCTGGAAGACCCTCATTCCTCTGGGCTTGAGCGGTATAAGCTTCGGCCTTGGTGTTGCAAGCAAGTGGATAGGCGCATACGCGGGCGTAGGTCTTGCAGTGCTGTTCTTCTTTACCATCTATAAGAGGATATCGGAATTCGCAGTTGCCTGCAAGCACGTAAACGACCCCGATATCTCGGACGCTCAGCGCGATCAGCTTTTGGCAATAAAGAGAAGCACGTGGATATACTTTGGTATAACCATCGCCTTCTGCGTTGCCTTCTTCGTGGTAATACCCCTTATCATCTACTGCGCAAGCTACGGCGCTTACTTTGACGCTCCGGGCAACAAGGGCTCGTGGCTCAATACCATCATAAAGAATCAGACCGATATGCTCTCGTATCATCAGGGCATTACCTCGGATGATAACTATTGGCAGTCCAAGTGGTATACCTGGCCCATAATGTGGCACCCCTATTGGTACTATCAGGCTCAGGGACTCTCGGGTGACCGTATGGGCACCATCTCCTGCATGGGTAACCCCCTTGTTTGGTGGTTCGGCCTTGTCAGCGCCATAAGCTCTGCGGTAATATTCATAAAGCGCCTGGTTAATATCCGCAAGGCGGGCGACCCCGCATTAAAGGCAAGAATGCGTAAGGATATGCATCTTCTGGGCTTTGTCTTCATCGGTCTTGCCGCCAACTACGGCGCCTGGATGCTGGTTCCGCGCTCCACCTTCATCTATCACTACTTTGCGTCTCTGCCCTTTATTATGATATTTGCCGTCTATATCCTCAGACAGGCTCACTCATATATCAGCCTTAAGCATCCCAAGCTTGCAAATGCCGCAGTAATAGCCTTTGTTGTGGCATGCGGCGTGCTTGCCTGCATGTTCTACCCCGTATGGACGGGCATTGAGACCAGCAAGGAATACGTAAGCACGTGGCTTTGGTGGATACCCTCCTACAGTGTGGATAAGCTCGGCCAGGGCTGGCACTTCTTTAACCCGTGATCAGCTGCCCCCGAGTCTTGGCTCGGGGGTGTCAGTTGATGTGCCATGGACGATTTTTTGCCTGAAAAAAGGGCAAAAAAACGCTGAAAAAAGGGCAAAAAATGCCCGAAAAACACAAAAAATCATTCAAAAAAAACATCAAAAAATTTTCAGGTATTTTATGAATAATTTTATCAATAAAATAATAGATAAGATAACCGACCTTCTTGCAAGAAAAATGGATCGCGAAAAAGCCGCCAGGCTTGTTGAGCTTGCATGCTTCTGCGTGGTGGGCGGAATAAACACTCTTGTGGATACCGGAATATACAGTCTGATCTTTTACCTTATATTAAATCAGAACCATGCGCTTGATCCCATCGCATATATTCCCGGATATATAGGAGGCATCGTTTGCAGCTTTATACTCAATAAAGTATTCACCTTCCGCGACAAGGGTGCCGCAAAAACACAATGGCTTCCCTTTCTTTTGGTCAACGGCGTATCCCTTTTAGTGGGTCTTGGCTGTAAGGAGCTCCTGGGACTTGCCATGATAACCGGCTTTGTTGCAAAGCTCATCACCATCCCGGTGACCCTTGCCATAAACTATCTCGGTTCAAAAATATTCGTATTTAAAAAATAGCTACCTAAGGAGCAAATTATGCTTAGTAAAGTAACAAGCTACGCACTAAGCGGCGTGGACGGCTTCCCCGTAACGGTGGAGACCTACATATCGGGCGGACTGTTCTCCTACGACACCGTAGGTCTGCCCGACACCGCGGTAAAGGAGTCCAAGGAGCGCGTGCGCTCGGCAATCAAAAACAGCGGCTTTGAAATGCCCAATACCCGCATAACGGTAAACCTTGCCCCTGCCGACCTTAAAAAGGAGGGCTCGGTGTATGATCTTCCCATAGCCATATCCCTCCTTGGCGCAAGCGGTCAGCTCTTCAGCGCCCTTCTGCGCGGCACGGTGTTCATAGGCGAGCTTTCCTTAAGCGGCGAGATACGCGCCGTCAACGGTGTAATGCCCATGATAATATCCGCACTCAAGGACGGCTATAAGCGGGCGGTCATCCCGCCGGGCAATGCCGCGGAGGTGCGCTGTATAGAGGGCATCGAGTGCTACGCCCCCGACAATCTGCGTCAGCTTGTACGCTTTTTGCAAAACGAGCTTCAGCTTTCCCCAATAGAAAAGGTACCATGGAAAAGCGGAGACTCGGCAAGCATCTATTACACGGATTTTTCCCAAATAAAGGGTCAGCATGCCGCAAAGCGAGCCATGGAGATAGCCGCCGCAGGAAGCCATAACCTTCTTATGCTTGGCCCTCCCGGCTCGGGTAAGACCATGCTTGCCCGCGCACTTCCCTCCATCCTTCCCGAGCTTACCTTCAAGGAGGCAATGGAGGTGACCAAGATACATTCCATCACCGGATGTCTTGACCCGGGCCGCGGAATAGTGGACTGCCGTCCCTTCCGTTCCCCACATCACACCGCCTCTGCTCCCGCACTTACGGGCGGCGGCATGAAGGCACGCCCCGGCGAGGTCAGCCTTGCGCACAACGGAGTGCTTTTCCTTGATGAATTCCCCGAATATTCCCGAGTGGCGCTCGAGGCTCTGCGTCAGCCCCTTGAGGACGGCGTGGTAACGGTATCAAGGGTAAACAACACCATCACTTATCCCGCACGCTTTATGCTCATTGCCTCTATGAACCCTTGCCCGTGCGGCTACTACGGAAGCAAGGTCAAGCAATGCAAGTGCTCACCTGCACAGATACAGCGCTATCTTGGCAGGGTCTCGGGGCCGCTTGTGGACAGAATAGATCTGCAGATAGAGGTGGACGCCATCAGCTACGACGCCCTGCGCGACAAGCAGAATAATGAGGAGAGCTCCCAGGCGGTAAGAGAGCGCGTTCAGCGCGCCCGACTCATTCAGCAGGAGCGCTTCAAGGACAGCGGTATATTTGCCAACGCCCACATGACCGCCAAGGAGATATCCCGCTTCTGCCCACTTACAAGCGATGCCGACGCCCTATTAAAGCAGGCCTTTGATTCCCTTAAGATGAGCGCCCGCGCATACTCCAGAATACTTAAGATATCCCGCACCATAGCAGACCTTGAGGGCAGTAAGCAGATAAGTGCCCAGCACGTTGCTGAGGCAATACGATACAGATCACTTGATAGGAAGTATTGGTAATGAATTACACCACCCAACAAAAACTGACCATTTTGCTTGCAAGCATTAAGGGTGCAAGCACACCGCGTCTTGAAAAGCTTTTAAGCCTTTATCCCGACGTGGCGGATATTTTCCGTCACGCTGACAGTCCGGATTTTCCATATCCCATGCTTACTCCCGCATTAAAGGAGCAAAATAAGGACAGTCTTGAAAAATACCTTAAAAGGCTGGAGAAAAATGAGATCACCGTCCTGTTCAGGGACTCTCACCCCAACATTTTTGCCTTCAAGTCCGCCCCGCCTCTTCTATACGTTAAGGGAAACGTCGAGCTTTTAAGTAAGGGCGGAGTTGCCATAGTAGGCTCAAGAAGGTGCTCCCGCTACGGCCACGAGGTCGCCTACTCTCTTGGCAAGGCCGCAGCTCAGGGAGGTATCACCGTAATATCGGGCGGCGCTGAGGGAATAGATTCCGCGGCGCTTATGGGCGCTCTTGAAAACGGCGGTAAGGTAATAGCCGTGTTCGGCTTCGGTATGGATAAGATATATCCCGCAGGTAATAAGGAGCTTTTCGCCCGCATAGCCCAAAACGGCGCATTGGTAAGTGAATATCCCCTCGGTACTCCCGCATATCAGTCACACTTCCCCATGCGAAACAGAATAATATCCGGTCTTTGCGATATGCTTGCGGTGGTTGAGGCAAGCGTCAAGAGCGGCACATCCACCACTGTATCTTGGGCTCAGGAGCAAGGCAAGAGCATTGCCTGCGTGCCGGGAAACATAACCAGCGAGCAATCTCAGGGCACCAATAAGCTCTTAAAGGAGGGCGCAAGGATCATCACCTGCCCCGAGGATATGCTTGAATATTTCGGTAAGGGATGGGTAAGATCAGATCCCGAATTGACCGAGTTATCCCCCGAGGAGTATGAATTTGTTAAGGCATTTGCTCAGGAAGAGGAACTTTCGCTTGACGAATTGGCGCAAAAGTGTAATAATTCACCCGGTGCATTAGCGGCACAGCTCACAATGCTGGAGCTAAAAGGCGTACTTCTCAGGACGCAGGGCAGTATTTATAAGCTTAACAGAAGTAAAAAATACACCCTTAAGGACCGTTGATGCGTTCAATGCTGACATAATTATAAAAAAATCATACATTATATAATATAGATGAAAAAACCGCATTGACGGAGGAATTAAATGAATTTAGTAATACTTGAGTCACCTTCAAAAATTAAGACGGTATCAAAGATACTTGGCAAGGACTATAAGGTCATGGCAAGCGTCGGACACGTGGTGGATCTTCCCAAGAGCAAGCTGGGTGTGGATATTGAAAACGGATTTATCCCCCAATATCAGAACATAAAAAGCAAGAACGATACCATCAAGGAGCTCTCCGCCGCCGCAAAGAAGGCAAAAAACGTATATCTTGCAACCGACCCCGATCGCGAGGGCGAGGCAATAAGCTGGCATCTTGCCAAGCTTTTAAATATTGATATGAGTACCCCCTGCAGAGTGGCGTTTAACGAGATCACTCAGACCGCCGTTAAAAACGCAATGGAGAATCCCCGATGCATAGATATGCAGCAGGTAAATGCTCAGCAGGCACGCAGAGTGCTTGACAGACTTGTGGGATACGAGATAAGCCCCGTGCTGTGGCGCAAGGTCAAGGCGGGACTTTCCGCGGGCAGAGTGCAGAGCCCTGCAGTACGTCTCGTGGTGGATCGCGAGCGCGAGATACAGAGCTTCATCCCCAAGGAATACTGGACCATTCAGGCAAGCTTTACCCTTGGAAAAAAAAGCTTCACCGCCTCCTATTACGGCTCAAACGGTCAAAAGCGCGAGCTTGAGGATAAGGCAGGTGCGGAGAGGATAATCGCCGATTGCACGGGCAAGGAATTTACCGTAGTATCCTACAAGGAGGGACAGAAGAAGCGCACTGCGCCCACCCCCTTTACCACCTCCATGCTACAACAGGAGGCCTCCCGTAAGCTTGGCTTTACCACCCGCAAGACCATGAAGGTCGCCCAGGAGCTTTACGAGGGCGTGGAAATAGGTGATGGCAGCACCGGTCTTATAACATACATCAGAACCGACTCGCTCCGCATCTCTCAGGACGCAATGAACGCGGTGCGCAAGCACATTCTTGCCACTTTTGGAGAGAAATATCTCCCCGAAAAGCCCAGATACTTTAAGAGCAAGGGCTCCAACGTTCAGGATGCACACGAATCCATACATCCCACCAACGTTACCCGCGAGCCTGCCGATATAAAGCAATATCTTACAAACGACCAATATAAGCTCTACAAGCTTATTTACGAGCGCTTCCTTGCCTGCCAGATGACCGACGCCATATACGCCACCCAGAACGCAGAGCTCGAATGCTGCTCTCACTCCTTCAGAGCAAGCGCTCAAAAGAGGATATTTGACGGATATATGGCATCCTACGTTGAGGGCAAGGACGTTAAGACCGAGGAGGAGAAGCATACTCTTCCCGTGCTTAAGGACACCGATAAGCCCGTCTGCGACGGCTTTGAGCCCACTCAGCACTTCACCGAGCCCCCGTCCCGCTTCACCGAGGCAAGCCTTGTTAAGGAGCTTGAGGATAAGGGCATTGGCAGACCGTCCACCTTTGCAACCATAATTTCAACAATAATCGACCGCGAATACGTCGAGCGGGACAAAAGGACCTTAAAGCCCACCATGCTTGGGTTCTGCGTTGTCGATTTCATGCTTGCAGCATTCCCCAACATTGTAAACGTAGGCTTTACCGCCGATATGGAGGAGAGCCTTGATAAGGTGGAATCGGGCGAGCAGGAGTGGACCTCTCTTATGCAGGATTTCTACTCCCCCTTCCACGAAACGGTGGAAAATGCAAACGGAGTGGCTCACGTCAAGGTACCCGTGGAGGAGACCGACGTCAAGTGTGAAAAATGCGGCCGCAATATGGTGGTGCGCTCATCGCGCTTTGGAAAATTCCTTGCATGCCCGGGATATCCCGAATGCAAATTTACCCGTCCCATGCCTGAGGATGAGGTCAAGGAGCCGTGTCCCAAGTGCGGAGCAAAGCTTGTTAAGCGCGCAGGAAAGAGCGCACGCAAGTTTTACGGCTGCTCACGCTATCCCGAGTGTGATTTTGCCGCAAGCGGACTGCCTACGGGCGAGGTGTGCTCCCAATGCGGAAGCTACATCATCCACGGCTATCGCGGCAAGACCATGTGCATGAATCTTGACTGTCCCACAAGGGCGGCAGATAAGCAAAGATACGAAAAGAAGCTTGCCCGCGAGGCGGCAAAGGCAGATGCGGCAAAGTCCGAGAAGAAATCCGCCAAGACAAAGGCCGCAAAGGAAAAATCAACAAAAAAGGCCGCAAACAAAAAGACCGCAAACAAAAAGACAGCATCAGGCACTAAGAAATAACAAAAATACCCCGCAGTCGAGGCTGTGGGGTTATGATATTTTTACATAACGAAAAACAGAGCCACATATAACAAAAAACGGAGGAAAAAATGACGGTTAAGATAGTGGGCGCAGGTCTTGCGGGATGCGAGGCGGCGTATCAGCTTTTAAAGAGGGGCATAAGTGTACAGATGTACGAAATGAGGCCCAAAAAGAGCACGGGTGCACACAAGGGCGACGGATTTGCAGAGCTGGTGTGCAGTAACTCCTTGCGCTCTGCGCGTCTTGAAAACGGCGCGGGGCTTCTGAAGGAGGAGATGCGCAGGCTGGATTCCCTTATAATGCGCTGTGCTGACAAAGCCGCCATCCCCGCCGGTGGTGCTTTAGCGGTGGATAGGGAGGATTTTTCCCGCCATGTTAAGGATGAGCTCTGCTCGTTTGAGGGCTTCTGCCTTATTAACGATGAGGTTACCGCCATCCCCGAGGGAAGATGCATTATTGCGGCGGGCCCTCTGTGCTCAGACGGGCTTGCTGATGCCATTAAGGAGCTTACGGGTCAGGAGCATCTGCACTTTTATGATGCCGCCGCCCCCATTGTAAGTCTTGACTCCCTTGATATGTCCAAGATCTTCCGTGCAAGCAGATACGGGCGCGGGGAGGATTATCTTAATTGCCCCATGACCAAGGAGGAGTACGACGCCTTTGTTGATGCTTTGCTGTCCGCCGAGACCGCCGAGGTACACGGCTTTGAAAACGACGCAGTATTTGAGGGCTGCATGCCGGTTGAGGTAATGGCGTCCCGCGGCAGACAGACCCTTGCCTTTGGGCCGTTAAAGCCGGTCGGACTTGTGGATCCCAAGACCGGAAGAGAGCCATACGCCGTGCTTCAGCTTCGTCAGGATGATGCGGCAAACACCATATATAATCTCGTAGGCTTCCAGACCCACCTTAAATTCGGGGAACAAAAGCGTGTATTCGGCATGATCCCCGGGCTTGAAAATGCCGAATTCGTGCGCTACGGAGTGATGCATAGAAACACCTTCATATGCTCTCCCCGCTTGCTTGACCGAAATTACAGAATGATCTCCCGTCCCGAGCTTTATTTTGCGGGGCAGATCACCGGTGTTGAGGGATATATCGAATCTGCGGCATCGGGCATGCTTGCGGGGATATCCATGGCTTTTGACGTATTGGGAAGACCCGCACCCGTCATAAGCGACGTAAGCGCCATCGGTGCCCTGGGTCAGTACGTTTCAAGCGGCGAGGGCAGAGGCTTCCAGCCCATGAATATCAACTTCGGTATTATTGCACCCCTTGAAAAAAGGGTCAAGGGCAGTAAGGCGGATCGCTACAGAGTGGTTGCGCAGAGGTCGCTTGATTATATAGAGTCGATAAAGCAGGAGCTTGGCGCGGTTTAAAATGGTGCCAAGGAATGCGGCGCGGGTAGCTTGTGTGACCGATGGCTTTTGCCAAACCGGGTGTCCCGCATCAAAAAAACAAGTGCTTAAAGGCAAAAAAATATATGCACATCCGTGCATAATTAAGTAAAGCATCGATTGCACAAATGCGCATTTGATGCTTTGTTTTTTCGCCTTGTGGTTGAAAAATCGGTTGCGCACAAGATATAGTATATCCACAAAAAGGGCAAAAAAAATGCAAAAAAAATGCCGAAAAAGCGCAAAAAAGCCTTGCTTTTCCACAGTTTTTTTGTTATTATGTTCAAGCACCAAAGTTATTCACAATCAAGCCGATATTTTCTCGGCTTCGTTTTTTCTAAACAGATCTTCAGGATATTTCCTTAAAATAAAGTTCGGAGGAATTTTAATGCAATCCTTTCAGCCCATGTGGGACAATGCCTTTTCCATGTTGGAAAACACTCCCGAGATAAGCAAATTTGCATACAGCTGTTGGTTCAAGCCCCTTAAGCCGGTGTCCATCATCAACGACACCTTTTATATCAGCACGCCCTCTCAGGTGCAGAAGAATCAGGTCATCGACCCCGAGCGCTTCTATATGCACTATCTTCGTGCCGCCATCAACCAGGCCTTTGGAAGGGAGCTCAACATCGAGGTAATCCTTGCAAGCGAGGAGGCAAACTACGTAAAAAAGAGCGCGGGCTCGGTTAGTCATCCCATGCTCAACGAAAAGTACACCTTTGACAGCTTTGTCATCGGTGCGGGCAACCAGTTTGCCGCGGCGGCGGCGTACGCAGTTGCGGAGTCCCCCGCCACGCAGAACAATCCTCTGTTCATTTACGGCGGAGTAGGTCTTGGAAAGACCCATCTTATGCACGCCATCGGAAACTTTATTCTTAAGGAGGATCCGTCTGTTCGCGTAATGTACACCACCTGCGAAAAGTACACCAACGAATTTATCGATGCCATCGGAAAGAATCAGTCGCGCGATTTCCGCGACCGCTACCGCAGCACGGTGGACATCCTCATGATAGACGATATTCAGTTCCTTACCCGCAAGGAGAAGACTCAGGAGGAGCTGTTCCATAACATCAACGATCTGGTAAATGCAAACAAGCAGATAATCATCACCTCGGACCGTCCCCCGCGCGAGATAGCCACCCTTGAGGACAGATTGCGCTCCCGCTTTGAGGGCGGACTTATAGTGGACATCACCCCTCCCGATCTTGAAACAAGGGTTGCCATACTTGCTCTTAAGGCTGAGGCCTGCGGTTCTCCCCTTGATCACGAGATGCTTTTCTACATAGCAGAGCGCGCAAGCGACAACGTGCGCGAGCTTGAGGGCTCGCTTAAGCGCATCGTAGCATACGCCACCACCATGAACAGAGCCATCACTATGGAGCTTATTACCGAGGCGCTAAAGGACTACCACACCTCGGAGCAGCGCAGGATAACTGCGGACAAGATACTTGCAGAGGTTGCGGCATACTTTGATACCGCTGTTGAGGAGCTCATCGGCAAGAAGCGTGACGCATCCATAGTGCTTCCGCGCCACATAGCAATGTATCTTTGCAGGGAGCATACCGACCTTTCCTTCCCCCGCATCGCAGAGGAGTTTGGCGGAAAGGATCACTCCACCATCATCCATGGCATAGGAAAGATACGCCAGGCGCTTAAGGAGGAGGGCAAGATAAAGACCTACGTTGAGGATATTGAGCGCAGACTTCAGGGAACATAAGACAAACGCCTCGGGTTAAACTCGGGGCTTTTTTGTTTTTTATCCGATATTATTTATGTTAAAATGTTAAATACCGCAATTTTGGAGCAGAAAAATGCCTCATTATGGTTTAGAATATAGATAAATCATTATGACATTTTTTATATTAAGGAGAAGAATATGCGTAAAATAATATGCTTTATATCGGCAATACTGTTATTGCTCACGGCTGTGCCTTTGGGGGCTTTTGCATCCGAGGCGGATGAGCCCATAACAGTAATAGCCGATAACTTTCATCTTGGCTTTACCGGCACTTGGGGACATATGAATAATCTTGATAACGTCGGAATAACCGGATATTATCTTGATACCGCCTCAAGCACCACCGAGGAGAACACCTCCTTTGACTACACCTTTACCGACTGCACACAGATATTCTGGTATGCAAACTACAATCCCGTATACGTACTGGTGGATATTTATCTTGACGGTGAGCTTCATTGCACTCTTGATTGTGGCAAGCTTGGATATGCAAGCACTCCCGCCCTTGTATGGGAAAGTCCCCTTATGGAGCGCGGTACCCACACCATAAGGGTGGTACGCCGCGACGATGAGTCTAACAAGGGTAAATACTTCGAGGTAGACAGGCTTGAGGCCACCTGTTACGGCTCAAGCCAAGCCACCCTCAACGACACGGGCTTAAGCTATTTTAACTTTGTTTCGGGCTTTAAGCGTGTTGATGATGCCACCGCCCTGGGTCACACCACCCACGTTGCAAGCGAGTCTGACTCCTGGTTCACTCTTTCCTTCTGGGGAGATTTTGTTGATCTGTACGGCTCCATGGAGGGCGGCGAGGCCGACGTCTACTTAAACGGGGTCAAAAAGACCACCATTACAGACACGAACGGCTACGGTAAGCTTTGCTCTGTATCGGGTCTTGAGGATGACATGTACACCCTTAAGGTGGTGCTCAGAAGCGGCACTCTGAAGGTGGACTACGCCACCACCACCCATCCCTACAATGCGGCAACCGAGATATACAGGCTTGGCAAGGAGGCCGTTGCGCAGATGGAAAACGGCACAAAGGGATACATACTCGAGAACGAATGGGAGCCTGTTGAGAAAAGTGCCACATACCCCTTAACGGGCGTAGAGCTGCAAAGCGGACTTTATTATGACGCATTTATGAAAAACGTTGATATGATAAAGCGCAGCGCCAAGCTTAAGAACTATGTTCAGGTAGAATCGGTTTGGATAGAAAACTTCCCCAGCTCCAACGAGGGCAGAATGCTCTCCGCGGCGGCAAACTCCCTGCGCTTTATGCAGGATGAGGAGCTCGACCAAATCGTTCGCGAGCTTCTTGATAAGGCAACTGCGCGCAAAAAGGATAGCGGCTACTGTCTGCCCGAGCCTGAGGAATGGTATGACGGACTGTTTTTATCCTCGGATAACCCATACGTTTCTGTTGACGAATGCAAAAACTACGGCCGCGTTATGTACACCCAAGGTCTGCTTGCCGCAGGTCAGGCGGGCTACGAGGAGGGCTACACCCTGCTTCGCGGGCTTTACGATTGGTTAAACGACTGCGATTACAAGGAGTATCTGCTCCCTGGCAGTCTCGGCATACAGGGCATCGTGGGCGCCACCCTTTGCTACGGCTCTCCCGTAGGCGAGGCTCAAGACCTTATCACCAACATGCAATATTACGAGATGGAATGGTATCTTGATTACCTTGCAAGGGCAATGCCCGAGGCAATGTATAAGTATCCACTTGACAGACCCCACGCCTATATGGCAACAGCGGCTCGCGCCTTCCTTGACATGTACGGCGCTACGGGTGCTGATATGTACCTCGAGGCGGCGCTTGGTGCGTGGACCATATTTGAGCAGTATTACGTCACCCCCGGCGGCGCGGTATGTATGTGCGAGGGCATAACCTATACTCCGGGCAACTACAACCTATCTCACGCCTCAAGAAGCGTTTACGAGACCTGTAATAACGTGCTTTGGGCAGATCTTAACCACACTCTGCTTCAGTACTTCCCCACCCAGGAGCGCTTTGCACATTATCTTGAGCAATCCTTGAACGTGGTATTTGCCGCACAAGCCACCAACGGCGAGATAAGATACATGAATCATATGACCGATAAAAAGGACGGTCACGGCATTGTAAATACCTGCTGTGAGGTTCAGGGTGCACGTCAGCTATCTCAGGTTCCTCAGTTTATATATTCCTTAGGTAAGAATGAGATATATTTAAATCTCTACTCGGATTCCGTGCTGAGCTTTGACCTTGAGGGCGCAAGCGGCAAGCTTGACTGTGACACCTCCTTCCCCTACGGCAACGACGTAAGCCTCAAGCTTGACCTTGAGCGTGAGGGGGAGCTCTCCATATTCGTGCGCGTACCCGCCTGGAGTCCTTCTGCGGTAGATATCACCCTGAACGGCGAAAGGGTCGCAAGCGGTGTTCCGGGTGAGTATGTTGAAATAAAGCACTCCTTTAAGGACGGTGACACCATAGCCTTCACCCTGCCCATGGAGTTTGAGCTTATAAAATACGTCGGTAATTCTCAAATCGAGGGCGAGGTTCGATACGGAATAATGTACGGCCCCATATTCATGGCTGTTGTAGGCCCCGCAAACAAGGATTGCATTCAGCCGGGCGGAGAAAAAATTGCAAAGCTTGCAGTTACCCCCGATGAATTTGTTGAAAGGATCACTCTTAAGGATGCAAGCAAGCTCACCTTTTCCATAGACGGCATCGGCGGGTACACCGTCAAGCCCTACTACAGCATAAACGACAACGAGCGCTTCGATTGCTTCCCCGTGATGCTCAAGGAGTCCGAGCTTCAAACAACGCCATCTCCCACTACGGACGTCACCGTTGCACCCACTGCAGACCCCACTATAGAGCCCACCGCGACACCCGAGCCTCAGCCCGAGGGAATAAACCCTGTGCACGTCATATGCTTTGCAGTGATGGCGCTTGCGGTCATCGCCGTCATAGTGGTGATCATATTAAAGAAAAAGAAATAGCACCAAAATCACGACCACCGGCTAAGCCGGTGGTTTGCTCAGCCCTATAAGGGCATGTTACTGGCGGGGCTGAAAGCCCACTGAGACATTTGACCCTTGCAAACTCGCCCTACCGCCACAGATGTGGCTACTATTTCGCCTCCCTTGTGCAAAGGGAGGTGGCGCGGCTTGCCGTGACGGAGGGATTGTAAAAAATGCTCTCAAACA
>JAFXDC010000009.1 GCA_017516345.1 Clostridia bacterium
ATGCCATAGCTTCAGCCTTACCCAGCTTTGCAAGAACGGTGGTGATAGCTGCGGTAAGAGTGGTCTTACCATGGTCAACGTGACCGATGGTTCCGATGTTTACGTGGGGCTTGCTTCTTTCAAATTTAGCCTTTGCCATTGGAAAAACCTCCATTTTAAAAAAATATTTTTTCTTGCCCTTTTAATGGAGCGGGCGACGAGAATCGAACTCGCAAGGCCAGCTTGGGAAGCTGGTATTTTACCATTAAATTACGCCCGCGGACAAGCTCCAACTACTGATATTTTATTACACACTGCCGTCTTTGTCAATACAATTTATAAAATTTAACAAATAAAAGTATTTTTACATATATGCAACAAGGTCCTATGCTTTCTTTTCTCTGTTATTTTTGCGGTATTCCTTAGGCGTGAGCCCCATCTCGGATTTAAACAGCTTTGTAAAGTAATTATAATCCCCTATTCCGGTCATTTCGGCAATTGCACTTATCTTATAGTCGGTAGCAAGCAGAAGCTGGCCTGCAAGCTTTATGCGTTTTTCTTTTATATAACGCGCTATGCCCATGCCAAAGTTTTGTCTGGAAACCTGATACAGCATTGCGCGGGAGATACACAGCTCATTGCATAGTATATCACTGGTAAGCTTATTTGCGATGTTTCTTGTTATGTACTGTTCGATCCTAAAGGCAATATCGTCGCCCGACTCAATAAGGCAATCGGAATACCAGATATAGCCTGCACAAGCCTGAAGAATATGTGCAGCGGATTTTATATGCTCAGGAGTAGTGGAGCGCAACCTGTAATAGGCATCGCACAGATTGATCATATCAACGTTATAATGCTTGACCTTTTCATATACCGCCGCCCAGCCTGCTTCCTTATTCTGAGCGTCAGTAACCTGTCCAAACATCATATATCCTATTATTACACCGTCGCATTTTATTGGCGCAACCGTTTCTGTAAGACCCGCGTGACAGGTATAGGTATAGCTTTTCCCGGTCTTACGACATATATTGAAGGCGGAAACGTCGCTTTGCTTACATAGCGCACAGGTTTCGGGATGGCTCTTGATCTCCGCACAGAAATCACACAAAGTCTCAGGATACTGTGCTATTTCCACAAAATTATCATCAAATACGGTAGGGCGCATTTTTGTAAGTATATAATAATCCTTTAACAATTCGGTAAGCTTTTTGGTATCAAACGATATTTTCATTTGTTAATTCCTCTTGCATATGTATTTTTGTAATATTATATTATATATTCTAGCATTTTTATAGGTATTTTGCAAGGAAAATCTATAAATTCGTATTAAAAAATACAAAATAACAGATTTTAGATTCATAACCTATAAAGTGAGGCAATAACATCATTTATTAACTTATGAAATGACGCTGCAGAAGTCCGATCAATGAAGATTCAAGTGGCACTAATCATCACGTGCCGACTTTTTGTTAGAATTGTGCTAATTAAAGTAAGGATTGTGTACAAAATAGTTAGTATTATGCATTGAAAAATTATTAATTATTTGTTTAAATATTGTTAATAAATGAAAGGAGTATTTCTTTATGAAAAAAACATTATTATTCATCACAACATTAGTTCTTGCAGTAAGTCTTTTTGCTGTAACTGCTTTTGCCGCACCCCTTCCCACTCCCTGGAGTGATGAAACCATGAAGATCTTCGTTATGGAAGATTTCAACAACAAGAGCGGCGACGCTCCGCTTGCATGGACCAGCGGCGGCATGAACGATCTTGAGTACAAGAACGGTAAGCTCGTATTCAATGAGTGCTTTGAGCTCACCGGCAATTGGATCTACCTTAAGATTGAGCTCGTATCCAATGCTCCCTCCTCTACCGTTGGCGCTCTCGGCTATGGCTACTATATCGAGAACAACACCGACGCACCTCTGGGACTTACCGGATATTGGATCGGTAACGACAACTGGTCCGGCGACAGCGGAATGACCTACTACACCGTAGTAAACGGCAACGTTACCGAGCACACTGCCGGCGATTACGGTCTTGTTGAGCTTGAGGTTGGCTTCAAGGGCTACGTTCTCTTCCCCTTTGAGGGTCACACCAAGGGTTCTTGGTATCAGACCGATATCTCCGATATCGCTTTCAGCACCGAAACCGACTATGTTTGCGGACACATCTCTCCCTTTGCTGCTGATCAGGGTAACGTTGTAATGGACGATTTCCTCCTCTACGGCACCAGCGAGATGGAAGGCGTAACCGTTGAGGTTACCGATACCGCTGACGTATCTGTAATTGCTTATGCTGCTATGGCCATCACCGGTCTTGGCGCTCTCGTAGTAAGCAAGAAGAGAAGATAATGTTTGCTTGAAAATCATTTAAGGACGGTCTTGAGCCGTCCTTTTTTTATTTAAAGCATCCTACTGCGGCGAGGGAATGTAATTTTCTACGCAACGTCATGTGCCGAAAAAAGGTTAAAATTGTGCTAATTATAGTTTTTATATGATACTATTAAGTTAGTATTGTGCATTGAATTATTAATTTTAAGATTATATAATATTAAAAAAGCACAAAAAAGGAGAGAAACCTATGAAAAAACTATTAGTTTTTTTGACCGTATTGATCGTCATATTATCCTTTAGTCTTGTCAGCTTTGCATACATATCAGATATGACCGAAATTACCGAAATGAACATATTTGTTCTTGAGGACTTCGAGGGCCTGAGCGGCGCTCCCAGCCTGCCCTGGGCAGACAGGTCAAACTTTTCATGCGAGTATACCGACGGTACACTTCTTATTAAGGAAAATCTTATGTTTGAAGAGGGTTACGGCTATGCCAAGCTGGATCTGTTCCGCAATGCTCCATCCTCTGTTGACGGAATTGCCGGCTACGGCTTCTACATTGAGAATAATACCAATCATGAAATCACCACAAGAGGATATTGGATAGGCTGCGATGCTTTTATCGGATACGTTGGCATGCCCTATTACGTTATGGTAGACGGTGTGATAACAGAGCATTACATGGGTGATACCAACGGCGAGGTATACGTTCAGCCCGGCTTCAAAGGATATCTTCTCTTCCCTTGGGAGAGCATGAACTTAGGCCTTTGGTACGGCTCTGACCCCATGGAGGTCACCTATGACACCTCTAAGGACTGGTTAAGCCTTGCATTTACCCGTTGGTCTGCCGATGAAGGCAGCGTAGTGCTTGACAATTTCATCCTTTACGGCACTACCGAAATGGAAGGAAACACTATCCAGGTAAGCTTCAGCTACGGCGAAGAGGAGACTCCCACCGATACTCCTACCGATACTCCCACCGAGGTACCGTCCGAGCCCGCCACCTCCACCGAATCTACCCCTATTCCCACCGAGAATGCCACAAGCGAGCCCGGCGATGTTCCCACCGATATCGCCACTCCCGACGGAGGTAATACAGGCCTTATCATCGGCATCGTTGCGGCGGTCGTTGTGGTCGTAGCTGTAGTAGTGATCGTTTTACTTGGCAAAAAGAAGAGCGCCAAATAAATACGCTTGCGTTATCAAAACAGGCCGTTCTTTGGCGGAAGTCTGTTTTAAAAAGCTAATTCCACATCGGGTATCCTTTTAGTAACAATACGATAAAGCAATTGATAATTTATTGTTAATATTGTGCTAACTAAGGCTTATAATTGCAAATTGATTCAATAATATAAAAAAGGAGAGAAACCTATGAAAAAACTATTAGTTTTTTTGACCGCATTGACCATCATATTATCCTTTAGCCTTACAGGCTCTGCATTAATAGCAGACCTTAACGAGGTTGACGAAATGAACGTCTTCATCCTTGAGGACTTTGAGGGCCTGAGCGGCACTCCGGGCATGGAATGGACCCACAGAGGCAACTTTACTGCAGAATACGCAGACGGCAAGCTGATTATCAAGGAAAACTTAATGTTCGAGGATGGCTACGGCTATGCAAAATTTGATCTTGTAAGAAACTCACCCGCAACCGTAGACGGCATAACGGGCTTCGGTCTGTATATGGAAAACAACACAACGGTTGAGATCGTAACAAGAGCATACTGGGTAGGCTGTGATAATTTTATAGGCTACGTTGATATGCCCTATTATACCCTTGTTGACGGAGTGCTTACCGAGCATTATGCGGGATCCGAGAACGCAGAGATCTACCTTGCTCCCGGCTTTAAGGGATATCTGATCTTCCCCTGGGAGACCATGAACCTCGGCCAGTGGTACGGCTCTGACCCCATGGAGGTAACCTACAGTGCCTCCAGAGACTGGGTAAGCATTGCAATTAGCGGCTGGTCCTCCGAGGACGGCAACGTCGTAATTGACGATCTGCTGCTTTACGGTTCTTCTGAAATGGGTGGCGCCACGATGCAGTTCACGCACGGTCAGGAGACTCCCACCCAGGAGCCTATCGAAGCCCCCACAGAGACTCCCACCGAGGCCCCCTCTGAGCCCATCGCCAC
>JAFXDC010000050.1 GCA_017516345.1 Clostridia bacterium
GAAGCGCGCCCGGAGCGGCGATAGCCGCCCCCTTGCGCGAAGGCGCAAGGCGCAGCGCGCCGATGCCGAAGGCGAGGCGCGCGGGCGCGGGGGCAGACAAATACGCGATTTTTCCCTTTCTTTGCATACCACCCCGAGGACAGAAGCGCGCCCGAGGCGGTGAAGCCGCCCCCTTGCGCGAAGCGCAAGGCGCAGCGCGCCGATGCCGAAGGCGAGGCGCGCGGGCGCGCCAAGGGGGTGGGCGGGTGGGGGCGCCCCCGCAGGGGCGCATCACGCCGCAGGCGTGCATATGATCAATTCCGCAAGGGATCGCATAAAAAAAGCACCTGCTAAGCAGGTGCTTGATTCTTTTATTTATCAGATATCATAATCCTTGAGCCACTTTTTGTGGATGGTGATATCGGCGGCATCGTACCAGGAGGTCATATCCTTCTCCCACTGTTCGCTCTTTTCGGTTTCAAGAAGATCCTCATGGATGGCGTCCTTAAGCTCACTGTAGGTAACTGTGTTGTTGCCGGTGCGCTCCTCAACAGCCTTGATCCTGCGGATGATGTGATAGCCGTAATCGGTAGCAACCAAATCGGAGATATCGCCGTCCTTCTCAAGAGCAAGAGCCGCATCGTGGAACTCCTCTACCATGCCGTCCTCTTTGCCAACAAGGTAACCCTTCTTGGCAAGCTCCTCGGTGTTCATGGAGTCGGCAGTCTTTTCGATCATAACCTGGATGAACTTGGCCTCGTCGCCGCCCTTAACGCTGTCAAGAACCGCCTGAGCGTCATCCTTGATGGCATCCTCTGCTGCCTTGCGGGCATCGTCGTATACCTTCTTGGCGTCGTCGTATTCCTTCTGCTTCTTGTCGATCTCTTTCTGCTTATCGTCGATCTCTTCCTGCTTTTCGGCCTTCTTATCCTCGTCGGTAAGCTTTGCGAGGTCCTCCTCGAGCTTGGTCTTCTCGGTCTTAAGCTTCTCAAGCGCGGTCTCAACGGTGGTAAATGCCTTGGAAGCATCGGTTACAGCCTTGCCGGTATCTTTGCCGTAGGAGATGAGGATGTGCTGAACCAGCACATAGCCGTCAAGGATAACAGCCATGTTGTCGCCGTTATTCCAAGCCTCAACGAAGGCGGCGTAATCGTTCTTATCGGCGGTCTCACCGATGAAGTCCTCGGTCTGCTTCTTTACAAGGTCGCCAAATGCGGTAAGTATATCGGCCTCAAGAACGGTGACCTCCTTAAGGTGATCCTCCTTGAATGCCTCGTATGCCTTCTCCTCGAGTCTATCCTCGATGAGCTTTTCCTTGGAGTAGTCGGATTCTGCAAGGTCTGCAAAGTACTTCTCCTCTGCAAGGTTGCGATAGTACTCGTAATCCTCGGTCATGTTGGGGTCGTCCTTAGCGGCATCGTACAATACGTCGGCGCTTTTCTTAATAGCCTCGGCGATCTCGTCCTCGATCTCCTTGGTGGCCTCCTGCTTCTGCTCCTCGGTGTAGTTAAAGAAGCCGCCCTCCTTAGCCATTTGCTCCCAGAGCTTGTTCTTGATGATGTCGTCAAGGATATTGGTCTTGAGCTCCTCGAACAGGTCGGGGTACTGGGACTTGGTGTAGCCGTAATACTGCTCGTACATATAAGCCATATAGTCGTACTGAGCACTCCACTCCTTACGAAGGATGTCCTCTCCGTTTACTGTGGCGATGACCTTGTTGCCAAGAGCCTCCTCGTCGATCTCAGTGTAATCACAACCGGTAAATACAACGGCGGTGAGCGCCATCAGAAGTACCAGAACAGCTGTAATCAGTTTTTTCATGTTTGTTCTTTCCTTTCATATCGGGTTTATTTTACAGGGCATTTTATTGCAAGTGCAACGATGCATTTTTCCTGCCCCGAAACACGTACGCATTAACTGCCATAACGCTACTATTATAAATGCCTTTTAAGAAAATTTCAACCGTTTTTAGCCTTTTATTTGCAGATATTATTCAAATTTTACGATTTATTCATTAATTTTTTCAAAAATGAGGCAACAGAGGCTCAAAAGGGCCTGATCGGAGAGTCCTTTGCCGTTTATCATTATGGCAAGAGAGCCGCCCGCGGACAGCATTGCCCTTTTGGGGAAGCCGCTCAGCGCCCTTGTAACGTGTGAAAAATCCACGCTATGGCCTGCGGTAAAATAGCAGACGACGCGCTCCTCCTTTTGTCTTATCCTATCCACCCCGGCTCTTGCGGCAAGGGAGCGCAGATAGGATATATCAAGCAGATTGAGCACCTGCACGGGCGGCTTGCCGTAGCGGTCGGTCATCTCCTGAAGGAGCTCGTCGCGCTCGAGACGGGAGTCGATATCCGCGATGCGCTTATAAAGGGAGAGCTTCTGCACCTGCGAGGAGATATAGGTCTGATCGATGTATCCCTCTATCTTAAGCTCTGCGCTCACCTGGGGCAGAGCCTCCTCGGTCTGACCCGACACCGCCTCACGGACAAGCTTACAATACATCTCGTAGCCTATCTTCTGCATATGTCCGCTTTGCTCGCCGCCAAGCAGATTGCCCGCTCCCCTTATCTCAAGGTCACGCATGGCTATCTTGAAGCCCGAGCCGAACTCGGTGAACTCACGCAGGGCGTTAAGGCGCTTTTCGGCTATCTCGCCAAGCACCTTGTTGCGTCTGAAGGTAAAGTAGGCATAGGCAAGTCTGTTGCTTCTGCCCACGCGGCCGCGGAGCTGATAGAGCTGAGAAAGTCCGAAATTATCCGCATCAAGCACCACTATGGTGTTTACGTTGGGCACGTCGAGGCCGCTTTCGATTATGGTCGTGCAAAGTAATATATCGTGCTGTCCGTTATAAAACTCGAGCATCACCTGCTCAAGCTCGCCATGCTCCATCTGTCCGTGTCCTATGGCTATTCTTGCCTCGGGCACGAGGGAGTGGAGCTCCGATGCGACGCTTTCGATGCCCTGGACTCTGTTTGACACCACGTAGACCTGTCCTCCGCGGGAGAGCTCGCGTGCTATGGCGTCGCGTATCATTATCTTATTATATTCCACCACGAAGGTCTGCACGGGGTAGCGCTCCTGCGGGGGGCTTTCCAGCACCGACATATCCCTTATTCCCACGAGGGACATGTGCAGCGTTCTTGGGATGGGGGTAGCAGAGAGGGTAAGCACGTCAACGTTGCTTTTCAGCTGCTTTATCATTTCCTTATGCTTTACTCCGAAGCGTTGCTCCTCGTCAACTATCAGCAGTCCGAGGTCCTTGAACTGCACGGTCTTTGCAAGCAGGGCGTGCGTGCCCACAATTATGTCCACCTTGCCCTCGATGAGCTTCTTTTTTATCTTGTTTTGCTCGGCAGCGGTGCGGAAGCGGGAGAGCACCTCACAGCGTACCCCGTAGGGCTCGGTACGGTTCAACACCGTATTATAATGCTGTTGGGCAAGCACGGTGGTGGGCGCAAGGATGGCGACCTGCTTGGAGTCCATCACCGCCTTAAAGGCGGCGCGCAGTGCCACCTCGGTCTTACCGTAGCCCACGTCACCGCAAAGCAATCTGTCCATGACCTTGGGCTTTTCCATATCCGCCTTTATCTGATCGATACAGGTAAGCTGATCGGGGGTCTCTGCGTAAGGGAAGTCGTCCTCAAACTGCCTCTGCCATGGGGTATCGGGGGAGAAGGCAAAGCCCTTGGCGCTTTGACGGGCGGAGTAGATTTTTATTAACTGATCGGTAATATCTTCTATGCTCTTTTTCGCCTTGGTTTTAAGGCTTGACCATTCCTTTGTGCCCAGCTTTGACAGCTTTGGCCTGATATCCTCGTTGGCGCCGATATATTTTTGCACCATGGTAAGCTGCTCCACGGGAACGTAGAGCCTGTCGGTGCCTGCATAGGCTATGGTAATGTAGTCCCTTGCCACTCCGTCGGTAACTATCTTTTCGATTCCCTGATACACGCCGATACCGTTGTTCTCGTGCACCACGAAGTCCCCGACGTTGAGCTCGGTAAAGCTATTTATGCTTACTCCGCCCTTATGCTTTGCCCTGCGTACCGTCCTTTGGCGCACCGCGGCAAAGATATCGGCATCGCTTATGACGGCCACCTTGAGCTCGGGGAACTCAAAGCCGTGGGACAGCTGCACCGGGAGCACGTAGCAGCACTCGGGTGCGGGGATAAGGGAGAGATCCTCTGTATAGTTTATATTTACCGAATACTGCGATATTTCTCCTTGCAGGCTTTTGGCTCTTGCCCTTGATGAACAGCACAGCAGGGTGGTATAGCCCTTTGTCTTCATGGCGGCAAGCTCCTGGGCAAGCATTTGGGGCTTATTCTGGAAGGACTGCATATTTCTGCCCGAGAGGGTGAACACTGCTCGGGGAGAGATATCCTTATTTGTGGTGGTGATGCCCTGCAGGGCGAGTATACTGCTTCTTTTAGTGACCTCCGCAAGCACCTTATCGGCGGTCATTACAAGCTCCCCCTGCGGGGCAAGGGCTCTGCCCTGACCCAGCAGATCCTTAAATATCTCGCTGAACTCCAGAAAGAGATTTTCACATCTTTCGCGGAGGCGCTTGGGCTCGTCAAGGACTATAAGGGTGTCCTCAGGGAGATAATCAAGCAGGGTAGCTCTGTCCTTTAAAAAGACCGAGAGGGAATCGTCAAAGGAGGAGGTGTCGCCGTCAATAAGCCGTTGGGCACAAGCTGAAAAGCTTTCTGCGCGCGCCGCGGCCTCGGGAGTACTGCTCAGCTTGCGCACGGCATGTCTTACGGCGGAGCCGATGCTTTCTCCCGCCTCACGGGCACAGAGCGCCGTGGGACAGAAAAGACGCGCAGGAAGCACTGTGACCCTGTCAAGACGGGCTACCGAGCGCTGAGTGGAGATATCCACCACCCTTATGGATTCAATTTCGGTATCAAAAAACTCTATGCGCACAGGCTGCTCAAAGCCCACGGGGAAGATATCGAATATGCCTCCCCTCAGGGCAAACTGACCCACCGCCTCCACTGCATCCGTACGGACGTAGCCAAGGCGCACGCAGGTAGCCGCAAGCCTGTCTATGCGCACGTCATCCCCCACCGCCAAGGCCCTTTTAAGGCTTAAAAACTCATCAGGCGGCATAAACGCGGAGGCGAGCACCGAGATATCTGCGGTAGCGCTTGCGCCGTCGGCAATTGCAAAGAGTGCACTTACCGTTTGGTAGGTAAGCTCACCCGAGCGCGAGCTGACGCCCAGCATTTGCTCCCTGGGAGGCAGACACACGCAAGGAGCACCACTGTAGGCCTCTATATCCGAGGCGGCGCTTGTTGCCTTCTCCTGAGTGCTTGTAAGATATAAGATTTTTCTGCGCTGTGAGCAAAGTGCCGCCATAAACGGCTTTGAGGCATCCGAAACGCCAAAAACCGAGCAGGGACTTACCCCCTCTCGGATGTTTTTCAGCAGTCTTTCAAGCTCTGCCGACCTTGCAAACGGCGCTTTGAATATAAAATGCATGCCCAAAGCTCCTTTTTTGCTATATGGTTATTATACTGTATATTCTTAATTGAAATACCCAAATATGCCCTTTTATTTTAAAAATAATACAAGGACAGCTTGGCGAGGAGTGCGCAGTCGGTCGCTTTAGCGGTCGACGCGCGCCCGAGCCCCCCGCGCCGCCACAGGCGGCGCAACAAATGCACGTGCACTTAAGTGCACACGTCATTTACCTTCTGTTATAGCTCTGCATGGCCCTTTCGATGCCATCCTGCACCACCGCAATTGCCGCATCCGCCGCCGCATCGGTGGCTTCACTTAAGGTCTTTTGCTCATCCTTGGGTATCCTTGCAAGCACGTAATCGCCAAGATCACCGTATTGAGGCTTGCCGATCCCCACTCTTACGCGGATAAAGCCCTCACCGATTACCGGAACGATGCTCCTCATACCGTTATGAGTGCCCGCACCGCCCGACGGACGCAAGCGAAGTCCGCCCACGCCCAGGTCGATATCGTCATATATCACCACCATGCGCTCGGGGGTGAGCTTATAAAAATCCATTACCTCGCGCACGCAGTTACCGCTTTCATTCATAAAGGTGGTAGGCTTTACAAGCAGTATCTTTTTTCCGTTATGAGTGACCTTACTCTCAAGCCCCTGCTTCCTTGCCTTAAATGGGGGCGCCGAAAGGCTCTGTGCGATCTTATCCACCGTTACAAAGCCCATATTGTGCCTTGTCTGAGCATACTGCTCCCCTATATTCCCAAGCCCGATAATGGCAATATCCACCGAGCTTTTAAAAAACAGACCCATTATTTTTCTCTCTCCCAGGACCTGCGAAGCTCATCTGCCCAGCCCTCTTTAATGTACTCGCGGCTTCTTGCTACGCAAAGAGAGCCCGAGGGGATATCCCTTGTTACCGTGCTTCCCGCCGCAATGTAGGCGCCATCCTTAAGCTCCACGGGAGCAATAAGATTACTGTTGGAGCCAACGAATACGTTATCCCCAACCACCGAGCGATGCTTGTGCTTGCCGTCGTAGTTTACAAAGACGGTGCCACATCCGATATTACATTTTTTGCCCACAGTGGCATCACCCACGTAGGAAAGGTGGCTTACCTTGCTTCCGTCCCCAATGGTGGCGTTTTTGATCTCCACGAAATCACCGATCCTGGCGTTATTACCAATGACCGCCTTGGGACGCAGGTACGCGTTGGGGCCCACGGTCGTGCCGTCTCCCACCTTGCAGTTAAGCAGCACCGACGCCTCCACCGTACAGCCGTCGCCGACCACGGCGTTATCAAAGCGATTTCCCCCCATAAGGATGCAATTCTTGCCTATCTTACTTCCCTTGCCGATGTAGCTTCCGGGATAGATGACGGTGTCACTTCCGATCTCCACACCCGCCTCGATATAGGTGTTGCACGGGTCCACAAGGGTGACTCCGTTGCGCATATGCATATTATTGATCTTTCTTTGCATGATGGCGGCCGCCTCGGCAAGCTGAATACGGTCGTTTATGCCAAAGGCCTCGGTGGCGTCCTCAAGACACATTACCCCGATAGGCTCGGTCCTGTTTATTATCTCTAAGCAGTCGGTCAGATAATACTCTCCCTGGGCATTTGCAGGGGTGATCCTCTTAAGAGCATCAGCCAGAAGCTTGGTCTTAAAGACGTATACCGAGGTGTTTACCTCGTTAACAAGGGCCTCCTCTGCAGTGGCATCCTTCTGCTCTACTATCTTTTTAAACGTGCCGTCGGCATTTCTTATTATCCTTCCGTAACCAAAGGGATCCTCCATGCTTGCAGAAAGCACGCACGCACCCTTACCCTCCATGCAGGCGCAAAGCTTTTCAAGAGATGCACCCGTAATAAGAGGCATATCTCCTGCGCAAACAAGGGTATATTCGGTATTGATCTCGGCCTGAGCAAAGCATTCCATTACTGCGTGTCCGGTTCCCTTGCGCTCTGCCTGAAGCGCATAGGAGACACCGTCACCAAGCAACGCCTTGACTTTTTCGCTTCCGTTTCCGATTATGACCACGGGCTCGCCGATACTGCGACACGCTTGTATAACGTGCTCCACAAGGGCAAGACCGCACACCTTGTGCAGGACCTTAGGCATATCGCTCTTCATTCGCGTACCTTGACCGGCCGCAAGTATTACACAGGTAAAATCCTTATTTTCCATTTGATTATCCTTCTTTTTAAGGCTGTCGCCTTTTTTAATATATTTATGATGTTATTTTATCAGTTATCCATCCCTTTTGTCAAATAGAATAAGCACATCCTCATTTCGCAAGAAGCCTTCGTCGGTTTTAAGGCAACCGTATAAAGTATACGCTCTTCGCTGCCGAAGGCGATATCATTTGGCCCTTGGCGCAGGTAGGGGTACGCCCCGACGCCCAAAAAACATAGAAAAACTCTACGTCCTATCTTCTCTTATGCACCATTGAAGAACCGACACGCGCCCTCGCCCCAAAGGGGCGAAAGCGCTTGCAGGAGTGTACGCAAGCACGCGTGCAAGCGTAAGCGCGGGTGCATCCGCAAGGATGCGACTGCGCCCCGC
>JAFXDC010000051.1 GCA_017516345.1 Clostridia bacterium
CGAGGCGCGCGGGCGCGCCAAGGGGGTGGGTGGGCGGGGACGCGCCCGCAGGGGCGCTCATTGATTATGCATTGAATTGTAAAAAAAGCGGCACTTAACACCGATCGGAACAAAAAATCCGCAAAAAATGCATCAAAAAATGATGGTTTTTTCGCGGTTTTTTAGCTGTTTTTTGTGGTTTTTTAAAGCGTTTTTTGAGCCTTAGCGCTTGAACTGCTCGGGTGCGGTTAAGTACAGGTTGTCACCGGTGGAGTCGATAACCACGATAACGGGGAGGTTTTCCACCTCAAGACGGCGGATGGCCTCTGTGCCAAGATCATCATAGGCAACCACCTCTGCCTTTTTAATGCACTGAGAAAGCAGGGCACCTGCGCCGCCAACAGCGGCGAAATAGACCGCCTTATTGCGGACAACTGCGTCGGAGACCTCCTGAGTGCGCTTACCCTTGCCGATCATGCCCTTTAAGCCAAGGTCAAGAAGGCGGGGAGCGTACTTATCCATACGGCTGGCGGTGGTGGGGCCTGCAGAGCCGATCACCTTGCCGGGACGGGCGGGGGTAGGTCCGAGATAATAGATCACGTTGTTATTTACGTCGATGGGGAGCTGCTCGCCGGCATCAAGAGCCTCGTTCATGCGCTTGTGTGCGGCATCACGGGCGGTATAGATGACACCTGTGAGATAAACGTAATCACCTGCACGAAGAGCGGCGGCTTCCTCGGGGGTAAAGGGAACATTAAGATGCTTATCCATAATATTTCATTCCTTTTTCTTTTTTTAGATCACTCTTACGATGTGACGGTTTACGTGGCAGCAGATGTTGATGCCAACGGGAAGGCCCGCAATGTGTGTAGCGTAGGTCTCTACGTTAACTGCCAAAGCGGTGGTACGTCCGCCAAGGCCTGCAGGTCCGATGCCAAGATTGTTTATTCTTTCAAGAAGCTCGGCTTCCATTTCGCGAACGTAGGGGATCTCGCTTCTCTCCTCAACGTTTCTTGTAAGAGCCTTTTTAGCAAGGATGGCGCACTTTTCGAAGTCGCCGCCCACGCCTACGCCCACCACGAGGGGAGGACAAGCGTTGGGGCCTGCTTCCTTGACCGCGGTGATAACGGCGTTCTTAACACCTTCAATGCCGTCGGCGGGCTTGAGCATGAACACGCGGCTCATATTCTCGCTGCCGAAGCCCTTGGGAGAAAGGGTGATCTTTACGCTCTCGCCGTCCACGATGGAGTAATGGATGATGGCAGGAGTGTTGTCCTTGGTGTTTTCCCTGATGAGGGGATCGCCAACCACGCTTTTACGCAGGTAGCCATCCACGTAGCCACGGCGAACGCCCTCGTTGATGGCGTCCTCAACAGAGCCGCCCACGAAGTGCACGTCCTGACCGATCTCAATAAAGATAACAGCCATACCGGTGTCCTGGCAGATCGGGATCATATCCCTTTTGGCGATGTCCATATTATCCTTAAGCTGACCCAGTATCTGCTTGCCGAGGGGGGATTCCTCGGTTTCAGCGGCGTTGCAAAGGACGTTTTTCATGTCGCTTGACAATTCATGGTTTACCGAGATACACATCTCGCGAATGGTATCGGTAAGTGCCGAAACGTTAATCTCTCTCATAAAATTCATTCCTTTTCTTATTTTGGTTGCTTAATGCCATGCGGCAAATGCAAAGAAGCCCGCGATATTGCGGGCGTTATTTTAGAACAGCAGTATAAGGCCCTGAGAAATAAGGACAACTGCGATCAAAGCAATGGGATAGGTGGCGGCGTAAGCAGAGGCTACGTCGTCGGTACCTGCAACGTTGATAAGTGTGCCAAGAGCCGGGGTGCTTGTCATACCGCCGGTGATGGAGCCGAGGTTATTAAGCAGGCTGAGCTTGAGCACGTATTTAGCAAAGAGGAAGCCCACGATCATGGGTATGATGGTCATTACCACGCCGTATACGAAGTAGATGGCCTGGAAGTACTCCACAAATTTAGCGCCGCCCGCAACGCCCGCACCGATAAGGAATAGCATAAGACCCAGCTCGCGGAACACCTCAAGGGTGTGCTTGGAGGGGGTAAGGTTGAGTCTTCCGATCCTGCCGAAGTGAGCAACTACGAGGGAGACCAGCAGAGTGCCGCCCGTGGTGGTAAGGGAGAAGGTGCCGAATTTAACGCTACCTACCGCGATACCGATGATGGCGGCAATTGCAAAGGCGCCGATGCCGAAGTTGTCGATGTTGATAAGCTTACCGCTGTAGGCCTTCTTTTCGCCGGTGTCTACAGACATAAGCTTGCTTCTTTCCTCATCCATATTAGCCTTGGTGAGCTTGGGAATGAGCTGAACGAAGAGAACCACGCCCACAACGCCGAAGAGGTATGCAATACCGTGACCTACGGTAACTGCATCCTGATATCTCTCCGCAACCGTGTCCTTAGCCGCAGAGAAGGCGGGAGTGCTGGTAAGCGAGCCCGAAAGCAGACCTACGAGCATTGCCATAAACTCCTTGGGATCCTCCTCCCCGCCGATGCCAAGACCGATGTAGTAGCAAGCAAGACAGGAAAGGCCGCCCGCAACAATGATGATAAGGCCTAAGGTAATATAGGATTTAAAGTTCTTTTTGAGGTTTTTAAAAAAGTTGGGGCCCGCAATAAAGCCTACCGAGGTAACGAACAGCACAAGGCCGATGTTCTCTATAAGCTTTAAGGCATTGGAGGTGTAATTTGCGGTTGCCTCGCCCACCTTTACAACCATTTGCTCCGAAAGCACATTGTAAAACAGAGCACCAAAGAGCAGAGCAATGATGAAAACGCCTGCAGTACCGAGGGAGACCCCCTTAATGGAGACCCTTCCGAGAAGATAGCCCACAGCGGCGATCGCAAGAACCGCAAGAACAAAGAAGGCTATACCTGTAATGGAAAAAGACATTTTGAACTACCTTTCAATATTACGTTATTTTCTTTAGTGTTTCGGTCAAAGGCGTGTTTTATGCACCTTTGACCGAAATTAAGCTTTTTATAATTATCAGTTAAACTTATTTATCTGACTGCCGTGAGTATACTTGGGAAGCAGCATGGGAGATTCCATATCGTTTGCCGCGCCCGCCTTTTCAAGCTCATCGGCATATTTGGCAACGTGATCAAGGTTGAGCTTGCCAACGGTAACGCTCTTGCACTTATCGCCTGCATTCTTACCTGCATTTCTGCCAAATACGATGATATCAAGCAGAGAGTTGCCCATAAGTCTGTTACGGCCGTGTACGCCGCCAACCGCCTCACCTGCAACAAAGAGGTTTTCCACCGTGGTCATACCGTTTGCGCTTATCTCAAGTCCGCCGTTCTGATAGTGGAGGGTAGGATAGATGAGGATAGGCGTGGTGCGCATATCGATGCCGAACTTCTCGTACATACGGAGCATGCCGGGGAGCTTTTTCTCGATGGTGCCTGCGCCGTTGATGATCTCGATCATGGGAGTATCCAGCCAAATTGCGCTTCCAAGGGGAGTGGGTACGCCCTTACCGTTCTGCTTGCACTCACGAATGATGCTTGCGACGGTAACGTCACGGGTCTCCAGGGGGTTCATGAAGGCCTCACCGTCAACGTTGATAAGCTGAGCACCAAGAGAGCGAACCTTCTCGGTAACCAGGGCGCCGAACATCTGTGCGGGGTAAGCAACCCCTGTGGGGTGATACTGGATGGCATCCTGATACAGAAGGTTTGCGCCTGCTCTGTAGCCAAGGATAAGTCCGTCCGCGGTAGCACCGTAGTGGTTACTTGTGGGGAAGCCCTGATAATGCAGTCTGCCTGCGCCGCCGGTAGCGATAACTATGGTCTTAGCGCGAGCGATGCGGATCTCGCCGGTCTCCATATTCATCAATACAGCACCTGCGGCGGCTCCCTTATCGTCAAGGATAAGCTCGATGGCAGAGGTAAAGTCTACTATCTCGATGCCGCGGTTGATGACCTCGTCACGAAGAACACGCATGATCTCTGCGCCGGAATAGTCTGCGCAAGCGTGCATTCTCTTACGGCTGGTACCGCCGCCGTGGGTGGTGACCATGGTGCCGTCGGCCTCCTTATCAAACATTACGCCCATTTCGTTGAGCCATTTGATGCAATCGGGAGCCTCGGTAACAAGCTTCTTAAGAAGCTCGGGCTTGTTGGTGAAGTGACCTCCGCCAAGAGCGTCAAGGTAGTGGATGGCGGGAGAGTCGTTGGGCTTATCAGCCGCCTGGATTCCGCCCTCGGCCATCATGGTATTGGCGTCACCCATACGGAGCTTGGTAACGATGGTTACCCTTGCGCCCTTATTGTCAGCCTCGATGGCAGCCGAAGCACCTGCTCCGCCACCGCCGATGATGAGCACGTCGGTATCGTAAAAAATATCATCAAGATCTACGTCCTTACCAAGAACGCGGCTCTTGCCGTGGAGAAGCTGACCCAGCTCCGTGGGTACCTTCTCGCCCTTGTTGGGGCCTACTGCCAGATATACGAAGCCATCCTCGCGGTAATCGGGATGGAACTTCTTAAGCAGCTCCTGCTTTTCCTCGGCGGTCATTCTGCGAAGATCCGCGCCAATTCTTTGGGGTCTTGATGCCTCCACCTTTTTGATGGAGTCTAACATTTCCTGTGTAAGCATTATTGTTCCCTCCCTTATTTCTCGATATCTCTGTGGTTATAAAGCTCTTTGATCTGATCAAGGGGCTTAGCGGCAAGCTCCTCAACAGCCTCGGTGAACACGCCGTCCTCGATCTCCTTGACTCTGGTAGCCAGGTGCTCGGTCTCGGGGGCGATGTACTTACCGTACAGGCGGCGAGCAAGCAGAGATACCATGGGATGGGTGATCTGTGCGGGGCAACGGGAGGAGCACATATTACAAGCGATGCAATCGAAGCTTTCCTCGGCGCAGGCGGCATAGTCGCCGCGCTGAGCGTATGCTATGTACTGCATTACGTTAAGACCCTGAGGACAAGCCTTGGTGCAGGCGTTACAGCCTATGCAGCTATAGATCTCGGGGTAGATCTGCATCATAATATCCTCGGTGGGCTTGATCTCGTAGATATCGTAGACCTTCTTTACGCCGGGGAAGAAGGGCAGAGAAGCGATGTACATATTATCCTCTACCTTGGTCTGACAAGCCAGGCAGAACTTAAGCTCGTTCTGACCCTTAATACGATAGATGGTTGCGCAAGCGCCGCAGAAGCCTGCACGGCAGCCACAGCCTCTCTTGTGCTGATAGCCTGCATACTCCATGGCGTTCATGATGGTGAGGGAAGCCGGTACGCTGTACTGCTTGCCCATCAGATATATATTTACCATATCTTCCATTTTCTTTTCCTCCGTTTATTAGTATTCGTTTGGCAGCTCTTCGATCTCGTCGCAACGGAAGACCGGGCCGTCCTTACAAACGTATTTGCTACCTATATTACAGCGTCCGCATTTGCCTACGCCGCATTTCATTTTAAGCTCAAGGGTGGTATAGACCTGAGTTTTGCTAAAGCCCATCTCGATAAGCGCCGCAAGCACGAATTTGATCATGATGGGCGGTCCGCAGATGATGGCGGTGCAATCGGGCTTAAAGGCAAGCTCCTTAAGGTATGCGGGAACGAAGCCTACGTGGCCGTCCCAGCCCTCCTGCTCGCGGTCGATGGTGAGGTATACGTTGAAATCCTCCTCCTTCATCCACTCGTCGCACATTTCCTTATAATCCACAAGGTCGTTGGCGCTACGGGAACCGTAGAGCACGTCCACGTGACCGTAGTTCTGGCGATTATCGCGAACGTAGTTGATCACCGAGCGCAGAGGCGCGATGCCTATACCGCCTGCGATGAACAGCAGGTTCTGACCCTTGAAGGCGGTCTCCACCGGGAAGGGCTTACCGTAGGGTCCGCGGATGCCTATCTCCTGACCCTCCTCCATAGCGTGCAGTGCATCGGTAAGCACGCCGCAGCGCTTGATGGAGAATTCCTTATACTCGGTATTTGTGGGGGAGGAGGTAATGGAGAACATTGCCTCGCCCACACCGGGCAGGGTGAGCATGGCGCACTGACCGGGCATATGGTCAAAGCAGATACCGCCGTCCTTGCCTACTACGCGGAAGGTCTTAACGTCGGGGGTATCGGTGCGCACGTTGGTTACTACCGCCGCTTGAGGAAGAAGCGGATCGATATAGTCGTTAGCGTGACAGGTGCAGATGTGTTCTTCAGCCATTGTTCTTACCTCCCATAGCTTTAATTACTTTTACGATGTTCATGCTTACGGGGCATTTTGCGACGCATCTGCCGCAGCCTACGCAGGAGAACATACCGTATCTGTCGGGGAAGTATACAAGCTTATGCATAAATCTCTGACGGAAGCGTTGTTTTTTGTCGGGGCGGTTGGTGCCGTGGGCCGCCATGGTGAAGTCGCTGTACATACAGGAGTCCCAGCAACGGTAGCGGGTGGTCTTATCTCCAACCTTATAGTCGCGGATATCGTAGCACTGGCAGGTGGGGCAAACGTATGTACAGGTGCCGCAGCCGAGACAGCTCTTGCAAAGCTCATCCCACTCGGGACGGTCGAACAGCTCCTCGGTCTTACCCTCGCCCCAGGCGGAAAGGTCGATATCTGCAAGGGGAAGCTTATTAAGTATCTCCTTGATGCTTGCCTTGGCGTCATCCGCCGCGGAATCGTCCGTATCGGAAAGGAGATCCGCAACCTTATCAAGTAAGGCAATACCCTTTTCGGTGTTGGCACTAAAGAGGATGTCCTCCCCCGCTATAACTGCCTGAATATCGGCGCCGGGGTTGGTGGGGTCGATACCGAAGGCGGTGCAGAAGCAGGTCTCCTCCGGAGCGCTGCAGGCAACCGAGATGACAGTGCCGTGGGCTCTGCGGGCGGCATAGTAGCTGTCCACGGGATCGGAAAGGAACACCTTATCAAGGGCCTCCATACCGCGAACGTCGCAGGCGCGAACGCCGAACACCGTGAAGCTCTGATCCACGGGAGCTATGGGAGCGACCTCGAATTTTTTACCTGCGGTAACAAAGGAAGCCATGCTCTCACATTGCGGGAAGAATACGTCCTTAACGCTCTTAACGGTGTGGAGAACCGTGGGATCGTACTTATCGCCCCGGGAATAGATGCCATAGTTTACGCTTCCGCCCTTTTCAAGGGGCATATAAAGAAGCTGATCTGCCGAGATGGCATCAAAGAATTTGTTAAGGTCCTTTACGGCCAGCTTTTTCATCAGTTATCCCCCCTATCGCTCACGGCGGTGGGCTCTGCGTCCTCGGTGGTGTAGTTTACCAACGGTCCGCGCTGATCGGCGGTCTCGCCCGCCTGATATTCGCCGTAGAATTCATTGATCTCTTTTATAAACTTGCGGTTGAGCAGGTGCAGGGGTATGTTCTGAGGACATACGCGGGAGCACTCGCCGCAGTCGGTACATCTGCCCGCAACGTGGAAGGCACGGACGATGTGGAACATTTTTTCCTCGAAGGAGTCGGCATTTGCCTTACTTGCTACGCCGCTGTGGGGGTTATCGAACACGCACTTGCGGCAGGTGCAGGCGGGGCAAGCGTTACGGCAGGCGTTACAGCGGATGCACTTGGAAAGCTGCTCCTGCCAGAACTCAAAGCGCTCCTCAGCAGTCATCGCCTCAAGCTTTTCCACCATGTCAAAGCGGCCGTTTTCCTTTACGTCCTCGCCGTCGGCTTCGGGAATGAGCTCGTCAAACACGTAATGCTTCTTGCTCTTACAGCTTACGCATTTTTCAAGCAGGCAATCCGCCTTTTTAACGGTCTTTTCGCCGTAGAGAGTGGAGACCACGAGGTCCTCGCCATCCTCCTTGACCGCGGTGATACCCTTAATGCCCATGGCACGGATCTTGTCGATATCCACCATACCGTCACAGCCCACGCCGATAACATAGATATTCTCGCGGCTTATGCGGTGCTCGGTAAGGAGCTGGTTGAAGGAGTACGTATCGCAGGGCTTAAGCAGTACTGCGGTCTTGCCCTCCTTGGCGTACTGGATCAAATATTTACTTAAGTTTGCGCCGCAGAAGCAGTCGTAAACAAGCTTTTGTGCGCAGTCTGCGCAGGCAAAGGTCGCCGGGGAGTTATCGTAGAAGAATTCTCCTCTGTCCCAAGCGATGACCTTGTCGCAGGTACCATTATTTATGAGCTCCGCGCAACGGGAGCGCAGAGTTTTTTCTATTTCTTGCATCTCAGATCCCCCAATTTCACGTTTTCGCCAAGCTCGTAGATCTTGGCTACAAAGTTGTTCATAACGGTGGAAAATTTCACGCCCTCTGCGGCAGATACCCATTCCACGCGAGTGCGTCCCTTCTCTACGCCAAGGTAATCAAGCATGGAGAAGAGCATGGTCATTCTGCGGCGGGTATAATAGTTACCCGTGCTGTAGTGGCAGTCGCCGGGATGGCATCCGCAAAGGATAACGCCATCGGCGCCGCGCTCAAAGGCGCGCAGGATGAACAGCGGGTTTACTCTGCAGGAGCAGGGCACGCGGATTATCTTAACGTCCGCGGGATAGGAAAGTCGGCTGGAGCCCGCAAGGTCTGCGCCCGCATAGGAGCACCAGTTGCAGCAGAATGCTACGATTTTGGGTTTGAACTGTTTTTCTACTTGCATATTGCGTCAACCTCCGCCATAATTTGTTTATTCGTAAAGCCCTTAAGGTCCATAGCTCCCGAGGGGCAGGTAACGGTACAAGCACCGCAGCCCTGGCAGAGGGCCTCGTTTACCACCGCTACTCTGCGGGTCTCTCTTATGCCGTGGTCGTTAATGAGCTTATCCTCATAGCCGATAGCGCCGTAGGGGCACACGTTCTGGCACATGGAGCAGCCGTTACAGAGAAGCTCGTTGCTCTGGGATACGCAGGGGTTGGTTACCAGCTTATCCTTGGAGAGCAGGCCGAGCACCTTAACTGCGGCGGCACCCGCCTGTGCTACGGTTTCGGGGATATCCTTGGGTCCCTGGCAAACGCCCGAGAGGAAGATGCCCGCCGTGGGGCTCTCTACGGGGCGAAGCTTGGGGTGAGCCTCGGTGATAAAATCATTTGTATCGATGCTTGCGGTAAGCATGGATGCTATCTTACGCGCGGTGGGATCGGGCTCGATGGCGGTTGCAAGCACCACCATATCGGTCTTATGGATGATCTGCTCGTTGGCAAGCATATCCACGCCCTGAACCACGAGGTGGTCTCCCTCGGGATACACCTTTCCGACCTGACCCTTTATGTAATCCACGCTGTATTCCTCAACAGCGCGGCGATAGAACTCATCAAAGTTCTTACCGGGGGTACGAACGTCAATGTAGAACACGTGAACGTTTACGTCGGGATACTTATCGCGAATAAGCATTGCGTGCTTTGCGGTGTACATACAGCAGATCTTGGAGCAATAGCACTTACCTCTGCCGCTTATGTCACGGCTGCCCACGCACTGAATGAAGGTGATGTCGTGGGGATGCTCGCCGTTGCTCATTTTGACCAGCTTGCCGCCGGTGGGGCCTGCGGCGTTCATGATACGCTCAAGCTCAAGGCTGGTTATAACGTCGGGGCACTCGGCATAGGAATACTCATTAAACTTATCCAGCTTAATGGGGTTAAAGCCGGTTGCCATAACGATGGCGCCGTACTCGCGCTCGATAAACTCATCCTGCTGATTGTAATCGATTGCCTTTGCGGCGCATACGGTATCGCAAAGACCGCACTTATTGTTTTTAATTTTGATACACTGGGTAGCGTCGATGACCGCTACGTTGGGGATGGCCTGAGCGAAGGGGATATAGATGGCAGTCCTCTTGTTAAGGCCCAGGTTAAACTCGTTAAGACCCTTTTTGGAGGGGCATTTCTGCATACAAGCACCACAGCCTGTACATACGTCCTCCTTAACGTAACGCGCCTTGCGGCGGATCTTTACGTTAAAGTTACCCACGAAGCCCTTTACCTCCTCCACCTCGCTGTAGGTGTAAAGGGTTATCTTCTCGTTCTGAGCAGCATCCACCATTTTGGGGGTAAGGATACAAGCCGAGCAGTCCAGAGTGGGGAAGGTCTTATCAAGCTTGCTCATCTTGCCGCCGATGGTGGGCTCCTTTTCCACGATATCCACCTCGTAGCCCGCATCAGCGATATCAAGAGCAGACTGAATACCCGCGATACCGCCGCCGATGACCAGGGCGCGCTTGGTAACAGAGCTTTGGCCCGCGATGAGGGGGGCATTGAGCATGACCTTAGCGAGGGCGGCGCGAGCTAACACTATGGCCTTCTCGGTGCCCTCCTCTTTATCTTTATGTATCCAAGAGCATTGCTCACGGATATTGGCTATCTCCACCATGTAGGGGTTAAGGCCTGCACGCTGTGCGGTCTTACGGAAGGTAGCCTCGTGCATTCTGGGGGAGCAGGAGCAAACCACGATGCCCGTGAGCTTATGCTCGGCAATGGCATTGCGGATTATGGCCTGACCCGCCTCGGAACACATATATTGGTAATCGGTTGAAAATACCACACCGGGTTCGTTTTTCATAACCTGGGCGACACGTTCAACGTCTACCGTTGCGGCGATATTGGAGCCGCACCAACAAACAAAAACACCTATTCTTTGCAAAATATACACTCCCAAACTTATGAATTTTATTTTCTGTATTTACGGAAAGCACTTACAAGTGCTTGCTGAGGAACCGTGCCGTCGATAAGCTCGGGTACCTCATCGGGCGAGAAGTAGGTGCCGCCCTGCTTGCGCTCTGCAAGGTTTCTTATTGCCTCCACCACAACTGCGGGCTCTACGCCGCGGGGGCAGCGCTCCACGCAGGCAAAGCAGGAAAGGCAATGATATATGGATGGGGAAGCCATAAGCTCCTCTATCCTTCCTTTGGTCACCATGTCCACAAACTGATGGGGACGGTACTGCATTTCGTTAAAGGAAGGGCAGGAAGCAGAGCATTTTCCGCACTTCATGCATTTTCTGGTATCCACTCCCGTCATGCGGAAGACCTGATCCTTTTGTTTATCTGAATTGTTATGCATCCTTACGCCTCCTTTACGCCCAGAGCCTCTGCAAGAAGCTCTGTAAAGTATGTAACGGGCATTGCCTTGTCGCCGTTTTCGTTAAGGTTGTACAGACACAGCGGGCAAGCGGTAATGAGCTCCTCAGCGCCGCAGTTCTTGGCGTTGTCAAGCACCCTGCTGACGTTTTTCTTTGCCTGAGCCTTATCCTTCATGGCAACGTAGCCGCCACAGCACTCGTTACGCATCTGATAAACGACCGGAGTGGCACCGATGGCGCGGATAAAATCCTCCATAATGGTGGGGTTTTCGGGATCGTCAAATCCCATCTCCTTTGAGGGTCTCAGCAGCATACAGCCGTAGTATGCGCCTATTTTTCTTCCCTTTAAGGGGTTTACCACCTTTGACTTGATAACGTCAAAGCCTACGCGGTCGCGAAGCATGGTAAGGTAGTGGAGCACCTCGGTGGTGCCGTGATAATCAATCTCAAGATAGCGGTTTGCCTTGTCTGCGATCTCGGGCTTGAGCGCCATATCTCTGTTGACGCGGGTAATAACGTGGTGGCATGCAGAGCAAAGAGTAACAAGCACTCCTCCCTCCCTTGCGGCGTCGTTAAGAGCGCGCACAGAGGAAAGTCTGGTGGCTATCTCGTCCTTGCTTTGAGGATAACAAGCGCCGCAGCACTGCCATGCCTCCAGCTCCTTGAGCTCGATGCCAAGTGCTTCTGCAGAAGCTCTTGCATACTTATCAAGCTCTTTGGCCTTGGTTTTTAGAGTACATCCCGGATAATAACTAAAAGTCATAACCATACACCCGTAAACGGGCTTCCTCCTTCTTTATAGATATAAATATTTTACGCCGGAAGCCCCCTGAACAGGGTGATTCCGGCGGCTTTGACTTAAATTTCGATCTGCTTTATAAGATTTTTAAGCACTCCTGCGCTGTGCTGGAGCTTTATTACCTCATCCTCGGTAAGGGCGGGGAGAACGTGACCTGCGATACCGTTGGGGCCCACGATGAAGGGAATGGAGAGGCATACGTTTTCTATGCCGTACTCGCCGTGCATCATGGAGGAAACGGTAAGGGTCCTGTTGGTGCTTCCGAACAGAGCGTCCACGATATGGCAAACCGAAATGGCTATAGCGTAGAAGGTGGCGCCCTTTCTGCTGATTATCTGTGAGCCGCTGGTACGCATATACTCCTCGATGGCGTTAAAATCAAGCTCCCACTGCTTCTGGTCGTTGGTGATGTTGCGCTTGCAATCGGTAAGCTTTATACAACCCACCTGAGCAATGGACCAGGGAACGAACGAGCTGTCGCCGTGCTCACCAAGAACGTAGGCGTGGATGTTTTTCTGGCTGATGGACATATACTCTGCCAGGCGCGCACGCAAACGTGCGGTATCAAGAATGGTGCCCGAGCCGATGACCCTGTGCTCGGGAATTCCGCTTACCTTACAGAATACGTACGTCAATATATCAACGGGATTGCTTACTATAACGTAAAGTGCATCCGGAGCATACTTGGTAATATCCTTAGCGATGGTCTTGATGATATTTACGTTTATCTGAGTAAGGTCCAAACGAGTCTGGTTTGCCTTTCTGGGCATACCCGAGGTGATGATTACAACGTCAGAGCCTACGGCGTCCTTATAATCTCCTGCATACACCTTGATGGGAGAGCAGAACGGAGTACCCTGCTGAATATCCATTGCCTCGCCTCTGGCCTTTTCCTTGTTGATGTCGATGAGCACTATCTCCGAAGCAAGTCCGTTGACCGCCATTGTATAGGTAATGGTGCTTCCGACGCTGCCTGCGCCGATAACTGTAACCTTATGACTCATTTTTTTCATCCTTTCGTGAATGATTTAATTTTGATTGTCTTTTGTGATGATATTCATGCAATTTTTGCGACACAAGCATACTCTTGGCATTAAACATCATTCTCATACAGTATAACACATAAATCAATAATTAAAAAGCGTTTTCGCTAAAAAAGTCTTTCATTTATCAAAAATATTATTCTTTTTTTGCGCCGCTCGGCATCTTCCGATACGTATTGAATTTTTTAAGGCTTTATCTTCCAAATAACTGTATTTTTAAGGTAATTTCCGTCCGTTTCAATCGCCGCGCGCATCGTCAATTCCGAAGAAATTACATAAATTTGCGCCTTTGACGCAAGCATAACTAAAATATACAAATGCCCCACCTTCTACCTTTATCCTACTCTCAAGCACCGGTAGGGGCACGCCCTCGACGAGACAAAACATAGAAATACCATATATCCTATCTCCTCTTATACGCCATCTGCGGACGCAGGGGACAGACAAATACACGACTACCACCCTTCTTTTGCATACCACCCCGAGGACAATGGCGCGCCCGAGGCGATAGCCGCCACGACTTGCGCGAAGGCGCAAGGCGCAGCGCGCCGATGCCGAAGGCGAGGCGCGGGCGCGCCAAGGGGGTGGGTGGGCG
>JAFXDC010000052.1 GCA_017516345.1 Clostridia bacterium
ATTGCGAAAGCAATGGTATATCATCACGCGCAAGCGTGCATCTCATCACCGAAGGTGTATATCATCAGCCGCAGGCTGCATTTCTTTTCGCAATGATGATATACAAAACTTGGTTTTGATGATATGCAATTCCTGCGGAATTGATGATATACACGGCTTTCGCCGTGATTTATGCAAGAGTTCGAATTCATACGAAAAACAGCCCAAAATATCTTTTTTGTTTATCCAGGCCGCCCTTTTACCTCATTCAAACTAAGTGTTCCGCAAGCGGATATTATTTTTCTTGACAAGGTGCGGGGGGTGTGATACATTAAAATCACAATGCAAAAGGGGTTAAACGTATGAAGCTTTTAAAATGGATAGCGCGCAATAAAAGGGCGGCGTTTTGGTTATTTTTTGTGGCGGAGACAGTTATTTTCGGCAGTATTTTGCTAAAATGCAATGCGGGTGGAGCGTCGATAGCGGTGCTTATTGTTATCGGAGCGCTTGTAAATGCCATATACGTTGGAAGCGTGAACAGTCAGATATCAAAGGGAGCGCTTGATAAGCTTGATAATTCAGGTGATCCTGAGCCGTTGCTTGCAGTTACAATGGAGCTTATGGAAAACAAAAACAACGAGGCGGAGAGGCTGAACCTTATCATCAACCATTGCGTTGCCTTAAGGGAGATGGGAGAGCTTGAGAGGGCAAGGGATATGCTTGAGGGGATCGACATCGACAAGAGTGCGGGAAAGGCTCCGTACATTCAGTTTGTATATTATCATAATTATGCGGATATTTGCCGTTTACTTGGCGATATGCAGAGGTGCAAGGCGTTATACGGGAGAGCGATGCAGATATATGAGCATCAGCTTAAGGGAAGCGCGAAGGATTCGTTAAGAAATATTGTTTTATTTGATGAGGCGCAGATGCTTTATGACGATTGCGATATGGAGGGCGTGCTTGATAAGCTTGATAAGATCAAGGATGCACCGTTGACCCCAAGGGTGGAGGTGGAGCTTCTCAGGGCAAGGGTGTTTATTAAAAAAGGCATGAAGAAGGAGGCAATGGCGGGACTTGACGGCGTTATTGCCACCGCTCCAAAGCTTTACGCGGCACGCGTGGCATCAGAGCTTAAAATGAAGCTTGGGGAGCAATGAAAGAAATAAAAAAGGGCAGAGAAATCTCTGCCCTTTGGTGTATCTATGTATCAGATATCGTTGTTTTTATCGGCTACCTTATCAAACAAGGCGGTGACGCTTGCATCGGGAGCCTTGGTTGCAAGGGATACGATGACAGCCACTATAAGGCTTGCGATGAAGCCGGGGATGATCTCGTAAATGCCTGTGCTCTTAAGCAGGACGAGCCAGAGGATATCAACGGCCGCACCTGTAAGGATACCGGCAACTGCACCTGCGAAGTTAAACCTGCGCCAGAAGAGAGCAAGCAGTATGGCGGGACCGAAGGCGGCGCCGAAAACGCCCCATGCGTTTTCTACAAGGCCCATAATGGTGCCCGATTCGGGGTTGGAGGCAATGAGCACGGCGACCACGGCTATGATGACCACTATGATCCTGCCCGCCCAGAGCATCTCCTTATCGCTTGCCTTATTTTTGCGGAGGATGGGCTTATATACATCGCTTGCAAAGGAGGATGCAGAGGCAAGAAGCTGAGAGTCGGCGGTGCTCATTGCGGCGGCAAGAATTGCAGAGAGCAGCAGACCGCTTATGATGGCGGGGAAGAGCTTGCGCACCATGGTGATAAATACCACGGAGCTGTCGTCTATCTCGCCAAGCAGCAGATGACCTATAATGCCGGCGGCAACCGAGAATGCCAGGATAAGCACCGTCCAGGTGATGCCGATGGCAGAGCTTTTGCGAAGGTCCTTATGGGAGCGCAGAGACATAAAGCGGACAATGATATGGGGCATACCGAAGTATCCAAGACCCCAGCCGAGGCCCGAAACGATGCTTTTCCAATCCGAGAACATATTCCAATAGTTTTCGGGAAGCTGAGTGATGTCGGTGGCACCCTGACCCGAGTTTACCACACTAAGAGCAAAGATGGGTGCGATGAGCAGTGCGCCCAGCATCAAAAGACCCTGGAAGAAGTCGGTCCAGCAAACGGCGGAGAAGCCACCAAGGAAGGTATAGGAGATTATGATGGCGGCGGCTATGTACATGGCGATGGTGGGGTCGATGCCCATGACCGTATGGAACAGGGTTCCGCACGCCTTGATGCTGGATGCGGCGTAGATGGTATATGCCACGATGAAGATGACCGCGCAGATGACCTGAAGTGAGCGGTTGGCGCTTAAGAAACGGTTGGTAAGAAACTGCGGGATGGTAATGGAGTCGTTTGCGGCGATGGAGTATTTGCGAAGCCTTGGAGCCTCAAATATCCAGCTTAAGATATAGCCCAAGGCGAGGCCGATGGCTATCCAGGTCTCTCCAAGACCCACCGCGTAGATGGAGGCGGGGAGTCCCATGAGCACCCATGCGCTCATATCCGAGGCGCCTGCCGAAAGGGCTGACACCCAAGGACCCATTTGTCTGTTGCCAAGGAAGTATCCCTTTTCGCCTGCATTCTTAGTGCGGAAAAAGAAGAATATGCCTATACCCAGCATGAACAGCAGATATGCGCAAAAGACTATCAGTTCTGTGTAATCCATAATGTCCTCCTAAAAACAAATGTAACGGCATTATTATAATGGCCGTACTTTACTATGCTAAATTATTATAATGTATATGCCTATATTCTGCAACCGTTTTGGGTAACATTTGCGGGAAAATGTGCAAGGATGTCGGTAATTATGAAAAAATGCTTGTCAAAAATGGGGGTAATATGTATAATAAACCACAATCAAATAGATTCCGTGTGAGACTTGCAGGAGATGCTTTTTAAAGCGGCTGAAGGAGTAACACTCTCAGGCGTCCGTAAGGATGGGGACTGTAGGTTGACGGAGCTTTGGAGAAACCCATTAGGTTGGGTGCCGAAGGTGCAAGGCGCAGGAAGCGCTAATCTCTCAGGCAAAAGGACAAAGTTTAAGCCTTTTAGGCGTATTGTTCATATTTGCTTGCAGAGTGCGCGTGCGTGCTCTGTTTTTTGTTTATTAAGGTTAAAGGCGTGATGCTCACGCTTATAATTTAAAGGAGAAAAAATATGGACAAGTTTATTGAACAAGTGGAAAACGTAAACGGTGCAGTAAACAGCTTTGTTTGGGGCGAGGTAGGACTGATATTGCTTATCGGTACCGGCATACTGCTTACCTGCTGTACCAAATTTTTTCAGGTCTCGCATATAGCACATTGGTTCAAGCAGACCGTAGGCTCGCTGTTTAAAAAGAACAGCTCGGCTACAAAAAAACAGGATAAAAAGGCCATTACTCAGTTTCAGTCCCTATGTACTGCCTTGGCGGCGACTGTGGGAACGGGCAATATTGCCGGCGTAGCAGCCGCCATAGTTATCGGCGGTCCGGGTGCTGTATTCTGGATGTGGGTGGCGGCATTCTTCGGAATGATAACCAACTACTCCGAGAATATTCTGGGCATATTCTTCCGCCGTAAGAACAAAAACGGCGAGTGGTCGGGCGGTCCTATGTATTATCTTAAGGATGGTCTTGGTAAATATAAGGGCTTTAAGCATATCGGTAAGGTGCTTGCGGTGCTCTTTAGTATATTTGCCATCCTTGCCTCCTTCGGTATCGGTAACATGGGTCAGGTAAATAAGATAACCCTCAACCTTGAATCTGCCTTCTTCAGCAACGTAAGCCTTGGAGAGATCGCGGGAATGCCTGTAATTAATATCATCATAGGCGTTGTGCTTATGCTGGTAGGCGGAGTGATAATCATCGGTGGACTTCAGCGCATTGCAAAGGTTGCAGAGAAGCTGGTGCCATTTATGGCTGTGCTTTACGTTATTGGTTGTCTTATATTGTTCTTTATCAATATAGACAAGGTCGGAGCGGTATTTGGCTCCATATTTAAGTTTGCCTTCGGCGTTGAGGCGGTCGCAGGCGGTGTAGCGGGTATTGCAATTAAAAACGTAATAACCCAGGGCTGCAAGCGCGGCGTGTTCTCCAATGAGGCGGGACTTGGTTCGTCGGTAATAGTACACTCCTCCTCCGACGTTAAGGAGCCGGTCAAGCAGGGTATGTGGGGCATCTTCGAGGTGTTCTTTGATACCTTTATCGTTTGCACCATGACTGCCTTTGCGGTGCTTTCCTCGGGACTTATCAACCTTGAGACCGGTATGGCGCTTGAGGGAGTTAACGATGCGACTCTTGTTTCTCGGGCCTTTGGTCAGGTATTTGGAGCGCCGGGCGAGATGTTTATAGCCATCGCAATGCTTCTGTTTGCCTTTACCACCGTGCTTGGATGGTCGCAGTACGGCTCCAAGGCGGTTGAGTACATATTCGGAACAAAGGGAGTCAAGGTATACAAGGTCATATTCGTTTTGATGATAGTCTCCGGCGCGGTCATGACCTCCTCGCTTGCGTGGGATCTTTCGGATACCTTCAACGGACTTATGATGTTCCCCAACCTTATCGGTGTTGTTTCTCTGCTCCCCTTGGTTATTAAAATAACCAAAAACTACGTAGACCGCAAGATAAAGGGCAAGCAGATAGATCCCATACTGTCCTATGATCCCCAGATCCAGGCTGAAATGGAGGCTCGTCCCGAGGACTGATAAAAACGGGAAAAATAAATAAGAAAAGCAGGCAAAAGCCTGCTTTTTTGGTAAAAAAGGCGTATTGCAAGCAATACGCCTTTAGCTTTTAGGTTGATTATTTGCACAGTGCCTTGGTGTCGCGAGCGATCATAAGCTCCTCGTTGGTGGGGATAACGAAGCCCGTGACCTTGGAGGAATCGGCGGTCATCACAAAGGCGTCCTTGCCGTTCTCGTTCTTGGCATCGTCAATGATGAAGCCGAGATATTCCATACCGGTCATGATCTTCTTACGCAGACCGCTGTTGTTCTCGCCCACACCTGCGGTGAATACGATGGCGTCAACTCCGCCCATAGCGGCGGCGTAAGCACCGATGTACTTGCGTACTCTGTAGCAGAACACGTCCAGAGCAAGTGCGGCACGCTCGTTGCCCTCCTTGGAGGCGGCGATGAGGTCGCGGAAATCCGAGCTGATGCCCGAGATACCCAGGATACCGCTCTTTTTATTGAGGTAGTTGGTGATCTGAGCAACGTTCATATCAAGCTTAGCCATGAGGAACTCGAGGATGGCGGGATCGAGATCGCCGCTTCTGGTACCCATGGGAACGCCCTCAAGGGGGGTAAGACCCATGGTGGTGTCAAGAACCTTGCCGTCTTTAATTGCGGTAATGGAGGAGCCGTTACCCAGGTGGCAGGTGATGAGCTTGATATCCTTAAGAGGCTTGTTCATCATGATGGCGGCCTGCTCGGCTACGAATTTGTGGCTGGTGCCGTGGAAGCCGTAGCGGCGGACCTTATACTGCTCGTATACCTCGTAGGGAAGAGCGTAGATGAACGAGCTTGCGGGCATGGTCTGATGGAATGCGGTATCAAATACTGCAACCATGGGGGTGTTGGGCATAACTGCCTTGCATGCCTCGATACCCATGATGTTTGCGGGGTTGTGCAGGGGAGCAAGGTCGATGTTTGCGCGGATGGCGTCCATTACCGAATCGTCGATAAGCACGCTGCCCGAGAAGCTCTCGCCGCCGTGAACCACGCGGTGACCTACTGCGCCGATCTCGTCCATGGAGGAAACAGCGCCGTACTCCTTGTTCTGAAGCACCTCAAGCACGAGCTGAATTGCCTCAACGTGGTTGGCCAGGGGCTTTTTGATCTCGATCTTATCTCCGCCCTTTTTGTGAGCGATGTTGGAGCCCTCGATACCGATACGCTCTACAAGACCCTTTGCGATGACAGACTCGTTTTCCATATCGATAAGCTGATACTTAAGGGAGGAGGAGCCTGCGTTGATTACTAATACCTTCATTGTAGTACCTTCCTGTTAAAAATTTTATTTATTCCCCCGCAGCATTACGGCGGGGAATTATTTTTTATTACTTGCCTATGTTCTGAGCCTGAACGCAGGTTACTGCAACAACTCCTGCGATATCCTCTGCGGTGCAGCCGCGGGACAGATCGTTAACAGGCTTTGCCAGACCCTGAAGGATAGGACCGAGAGCCCAAGCCTTACCAAGACGCTGGGTGAGCTTATAGCCGATGTTACCTGCATCGAGGTTGGGGAAGATGAGAACGTTGGCGTAGCCTGCAACGGGGCTTCCGGGGCTCTTGAACTGACCAACGGAGGGAACAAGAGCGGCGTCGAGCTGAAGCTCGCCGTCAACAGCCAGGTCGGGAGCCTTCTGCTTAACAAGCTCGGTGGCCTGGATGACCTTATCTGCACAGGGGTGGCTTGCGCTGCCCTTGGTGGAGAAGGAAAGCATAGCAACCTTAGGATCGATATCAACAACATCCTTGGCGGTCTTGGCAGTAGCGATGGCAATGTCGGAAAGCTGATCTACGTCAGGATCGATTACGAAGCCGCAGTCGCCGTAAACCATTTTGCCGTTATCACCAAACTCGGGATAAGGACTCTCCATAATGAAGCAGGAGGAGGCGTACTTGATGCCGGGAGCCATCTTTATGATGGTAACGGCTGCACGGATAACGTTGCTGGTGGAGTTAACTGCACCGGCGACCATACCGTCCACCTTGTCGAGCTTGACCATCATGGCGCCGAATGCAAGAACGTCGGTCTTCATGATCTCCAGAGCCTTCTCGGGAGTCATGCCCTTAGCCTTACGCATTTCGTAGTAGGTGTTGGCAAACTCCTCTACCCACTCGCTCTTTGCGGGCTCGATGATCTTAACTCCGGTAAGATCGATACCGCGTGCAAGAATTTCTTCCTCGTTACCAAGAATAACGATGTCTGCGATGCCCTCGTCGCGTACGATTGCGGCGGCCTGAATGGTACGGATATCCATACCCTCGGCAAGAACTATGGTCTTTTTGTCCGCACGGGCCTTGTTTTTGATGTGATCCATTAAAGACATGATAAAAACCCCTTTCAATATATGAAAAAATATAGTAGAATATAAATGGTGATATAAGATCTCACACTTAAGGATATTATAACTCATTATTGAAAAAAAGAAAAGGTGATTTTTTGAATATTGCGGCAATTATTGCAGAATATAATCCATTTCACTCCGGACACGGCTATCACATACAAAAAACAAGGGAAATTTGCGATGCGGATGCTGTAATTTGTATTATGAGCTCGTCATTCGTACAACGCGGCGCTCCCGCTTGTCTTGATAAATTTGTTCGCACGCGTCTTGCCCTTGAGGGAGGTGCGGATATGGTGCTTGAGCTTCCGGGGGTCTATTCCCTTCAAAGCGCCGAGTTTTTTGCGCGCGGCGCGGTGAGACTGCTTGGCGCGAGCGGAATGGTTAATAGTCTTTCCTTTGGTGTGGAGAGGTACGTTGCCGATGCTGAGCCTGCTCAGAGCAACCGTGTAAGAGCAAGGCTTGATGCGGGTCAGCCATACAGCAGGGCGCTTGGAAGCGAGCTCAGTCCCAATTCTCTGCTTGGTGCGGAGTATATAAGGGCGGTGGGGGAGCTTGCACCCCGGATCAATACCGTGCAGGTCTTAAGAAGGGGCGCGGGACATGATTCCATGCTTGAGAGCAGGCATTTGAGTGCGTCAAATCTGCGCGCCCGCATGCTTGCGGGAGAGGACGTGTCGGACTACACCGCCGCAAGCGGTGAGGGCTTTGTTGACAGCGAGCAGATGCTCGTGCCTGTTTTGTGCGCGCTCAGAAGCATGTCCTTAGATAAGTTAAGGGGAATATCCCAAGTAAGCGAGGGACTTGAATACGTTATAAAGGAGGCGGCAAGGGATGCCGAGAGCCTTGATGAGCTTATAAAAAAATGCAAGAGCAAGAGGTATACCTATTCCAGACTTGCAAGGATAATGTGCTGTGCATTTTTGGGAATAACCAAGGAAATGACCGATGCGGCAAACCAAGGCTACCCGTTTATAAGGGTGCTTGGAGTCAAAAAGGAGAAAAAGGAGCTGCTTAGCGAGCTTACGCGCAGGTCGAGTCTTCCTGTTTGCATAAATACTGCGGATTTTATTGCCCATTGCTCTCCCGAGGCGGCGGAGGTGCTCAGGAAGGAGTGCGAGATGACCGATCTGCGTGCCGCCCTTGCAAAACGGAGAGGCTCTGCGGACTTCACCGAGGGACTTATAATTATTTAGCATTGGCAAATTTTACAATGATATTACAATTATGACGAAAATCAGACGAAATACCGTGATATAAGACAATAAGGTGCAAGGCGGCAGATATTACCTTTGGAAAATCCACCGATTTGTTGACAAAGTGGGTCGGATATATTAAACTATTATATAATAATGTATTATTATCTGTTAAATATTGCTTGCGTAAAATGCGCATAACCGAGGAGCTTACAATTGAAGTTTTTTAAAAAGACATTTAAAATATGCACAGTATATTTATTGATAGCGGCCATATTCATTCCCATGCTTTCGGGATGTGAGGGTATCCTTGCTCAGGGGGGTGTGGAGCTTTCCGCGCTCAAGCTTAAGGATGGCGTTTATACGGTAAGCATCACGAATAAGGGAGGGGATATTTCCGCAAGCGAGTATTCCCTGAGCTGTGACGGAGAAGCGATAGAGGTGCCCGACCTTAAGGCGGGGGAGAGCGTAAGCATTGCCCTGCCCGAGACCGCATCAAAGGGAGCAAGCCTGAGCCTTGAGGGCGAAAATACGGAGGCGGTCAAGCTTCCCGAGCTTATTTCGGGGTGCTTCTACAGTAAGAAAAACGGCATTTGGGGCTTTGGTAATCCTCTTGACGGGGAGCTTTACGACTCCCTTGAGGATATGCTTGTTTTTACAGAGGATATACTCATCAGCGAGATAATGCCCGCGTTTGGGGACAATAAGGGATGGATAGAGCTTTACAATTCCACAGGCAGAGAGGTGGACCTTGGAGCGTACAGGCTTACGGGCGACCTTGAGGATACCGTAAGGCTTGATGGGATAATGCTTCCCGACTCCTACAGCGTGATATTTTTTGATGAGCTTGATCTTGAGATAGAGGAAAGTCTTGCCCTTGTTAACGCCAAGCGCGTAGTATCCTACGTCAGGATAAATCGAGCCACACTGCAGGTGTCATGCGGTGCAAGCGGGCTTAAGAGCTGTTATTATCCCGTGCCAACCCCCGGCGGGAAGAACTGCAAGCCCATAACCGCGAGCGACCTTGAAATAAAAAAGGGCAGGATATACATAAACGAGGTAATGCTTAAAAATAAGACGGGCATTGCAAGTCTTTCGGGTAAGAGGTCTGCATGGGCGGAGCTTTATAATCCCGAGGATGAGCCTTTTTCCTTAGGTGGAATGTTTTTAAGCGACGATGCGGGAGATCTGTTTAAATGGGCGCTTCCCAATGTGAGCCTGCTTGGCAAGAAACATTTTTTGGTGTATTTCGCCAAGGATGCTAAGGATGCAAGGGTGGTCGCTTTGGATGAGATATCGCCCGATGCAGACGCGCTTTATTTGACAGATATTCACAACAGGACCTGCCAGGTGGTACCTCTTAATAATGCCGCAGAGGATAAGAGCGTGGACTCCGACGGCAAATATCTTGATTTTGCCACTCCATATGGCGACAACCAAACAAAAATCAGCAGGCTTGAGCTTATTATAAACGAGGTAAAGTCGGTACATGAGGCAAAAAGCGGCCTTGAGGATTGGGTGGAGATATATAACCCCACCGACAAGGACGTGACTCTTGACGGAATGTATCTTACAGACTCGCCCGAAAAAAACGAGCAGCTTGCATTAAAGGGAACCGTCAAGGCGGGAGAATACGCCGTTTTTGAGGGACTTACCCTTGCAGCTGAGGGAGAGAGGGTGTATCTTTCGGATGGCAACTGTTACATTGATATCTTCGATACGCCAAAGCTTTTGCCGCAGTACAGCGCGGGAAGGCTGAACGGCGCAAGCTTGACCCCCGAAAACAAGGACATAGAGCCTCAAAACGGAATATATTTAATGAGCCCGACAAAGGGGGGCAAAAATGTTTCCGAGGTATTGGTTGGCTACACCGATGCACCCGTGTTTTCCTGTGACGGCGGCTATTATGCCGAGGGCCTGGAGCTTAGCATCACTGCAGGCGATGGAGATAAGATATATTACACCACCGACGGAAGCACTCCAAGTGAGAGATCAAAGGAATATAAAGAGCCGATAATGATGGAAAAGACCACGGTCATCCGTGCAATTGCAGTCAGGGACGGCTACGCCCCGAGCGCTGAGACGGTGGGTACCTTCAGAACGGGTGCAGATAAGCACACCCTTCCCGTGATGTGCCTGAGCATGACCAAGAGCGATCTTGACTACGTTTGCGCAAGCAAGGACAGGCTTGACCTTCGCGAAAGGGGTGGTTACGTCGAGTATTATGACGTTACCGGTGCTCAGCATGTGACCTTCCCCGCAGGCTTCTCCATAGGCGGCAACGGCACAAGAAAATATCCGCAAAAGACCTTTAATCTGCATATGCGCGGCGCGTACGGGCAGAGCGAGGTGATATATCCCTTCTTTAAAAGCAATGGCGGCATTGTAAGCTACCAGTCACTGTGTCTGCGCAATTGCGGTCAGGACGGATATTACACCCGCATCCGCGACGCCTTTGTCAGCATGGCGACCGACGGCATGCACATGAATAACGCCAAGACCTATTTTATTATAGTGTATCTTAACGGTAAGTATCACGGCGTTTACGAGATGAAGGAGAATCAGAACGAGGATTACTTCGTATCCCATTACGGATGCGAGCGCGACAGCGTACAGCTTGTGCGAAACAACGTCAAGGTATATAACGGTAACGGAGACGATCGGGATATAAAGGCCCTTATTAAGTTTGCTACCGAGACCAACGGAAACGACCCCGAGGTGTTTGCAAGGTACCTTGAATGGGTGGATGAGGAGGCGTATACCGACTACATGATAGCGGTGGGCTTCTTCGTGCTTACCGATATCTACAACCAGAAATCCGTGCGAAGCATGGACGGTATAGTCAAGTGGCAGCCGATACTCTATGACCTTGACAGCGGCATGCCCGCAAACGGAAAGAACCGCAAGGTGTTAAGAAACTTCTTTAAGGATGGAGGACTGTTCACTCCGAGCGGACTTAAAATGGAGACCGTTTTGTTTAATCAGCTTTACGAGAACAAGCAGTGGCGCTTTAGATTTGCGCAAAGATACGCATTCCTTCTTAACACGAGCCTTTCAACAGACAATCTGCTCTCCCTCTTTGAGGGCATGGTATCCTCCCTTGAACCCGAGATGGAGCGGCATATAAAAAGGTGGAGCACCCCAAACAGCATGAGTAAGTGGAAAAGCGACGTTGAGGATATGCGACAGACCATTACCAACCGCAGAGCCTCGGTGCTTCAGGAGATAAAGGACGTTTGCGGACTTACACAACAGCAGATGAAGGAGCTTTTTCCTAACGATTAAAAAATTTTCGCCCGACCGATACGGTCGGGCGATGCTTTATCAACGTGATCCTTAAAGGCTACATAGTCGTTATAGCCGCGACATCCACCGATTGTAATTTTTATCATAATATCACCCTTATCGTAGACCGTTTTTATATCAGAGATTTTTTTCGAATAAAAGTTTTCGAAAACAGAACAAATATATTATACGATTTTCTGAAAGAAAACACAACTGTTTTATAATATTCCTGTCAGAAAACTTTATCGGAGGATGTAGCATGTTTGATTTCGGTATGCGAATAAAGGAGCTGCGACGCAAGCACAGGATGACGCAGGATCAGCTTGGCAGAAGGTTGGATCGCAGTAAATCTGTGATAAGCAGTTATGAAAACAATATAAAGATACCGCCTCTTGATATTTTGACCAAGATCGCCGTTATATTTAACGTTTCGCTTGATTATTTGGTAGGAATCGATAAAAAAGAAATGATATCGGTTGAGGGATTGACCGTGCAACAGAAGGAGCTGCTGCAGACCGTAATTTTTGAGTTTAAGGATAATGCCGTTTATTCCGACGGACTTACCGCCAGACAGCAGGAGATATTAAACGTTCTTATGAAGGAATTTTCCAAGAAATAGATATAAGCCTTGCCCGACCTTATAAGGTCGGGCGTTTTATTTTCAGATGTATCCGATCCGGACGCCGCTTGTCAGATGCAAAATCGGTATAATTATTTTTTTATTGATAATAATAAGAAAAGACAAGGAGGTGAAGGATATGGATAATAAAGGTGTAAAGTGCGACGTTTGCGAGTGTCGCTTCAACGCGGGCTGTAACAAGTGCACCCTTGAGACCATTGAGGTTACTCACATGAAGACGGGTGAGGATTGCGTAAGCACCCCTCATTTCTGCAAGAGCTTTGCAAAGAAATAATGGCTTTTGTACGTTGCGGCGTCGGGTTCCCGATGCCGTTTTTTTATAAAAGATAATAAATATATTGATTTTATGCCGGATTTAGTGTATCATTATCTAAATGAAATAAAAAGAGGTATGGAAAGATGAAGGTAGCCATAGTGACAGGTGCATCCTCAGGCCTTGGAAGAGAGCTTGCAAGGCGCATAGCCCAGATGGAGAGCATCGATAGGGTAATACTTATTGCAAGAAGAGAGGCTCTGCTTGAGCAGATCGCCGCACAGATAGGAGACAAAGCCTCCGTGCTTGCTCTTGACCTGACGGGGGAGGATATGCTTGCAAGGATAGACGCCGCCATTGGTGAGGATAGCCTGAGCATTGCTGTAAACTGTGCGGGCTTTGGGAAAATGGGGGCGGTGAGTCTTCCTGATGAACAGCAATGCGGCATGGTGGAGCTTAACTGCGTTGCTCTTACCAAAATATGCGCTTACTGTGCATCAAAAATGCCAAACGGAGGAAGGATAATCAACGTGGCGTCCATTGCCGCCTTTGTTCCCACGCCCAATCTTGCGGTCTACGGTGCCACCAAGGCATACGTTTTATCATTATCCAAGGCCATGCATAAGGAGCTTAAGGGGCGCGGCATAACGGTCACGGCGGTCTGCCCGGGGCCTATAGACACCGAGTTTTTTGCCGTTGCGGGAATTAAGGACTCCAAGCTTTTTGATTCCCTTATCCATATGACCCCCGAATACGTTGCAAAAAGGGCGCTCAAGGCCGCAAAAAAAGGACGCTGGGTGTGCACCCCGCATCCCTTGTATAAGGCCTATAGGGTATTGAGCAAATTGATACCCGACAGGATATTTATTAATTTCACCAAGGCTTAAAGAAGTGCCTGCATGGGCACGTACTCTATGCCGTCGTGACAGCACTGCCTTCCCATTACAACAAAGCCATGCTTACGGTAAAACTCCACCGCGTTCGGTGCGGCGTATACCGTAAGCTTTTTATATTTCTGCTCCCTTAACCGCTCGAATGCCTCGTCAAGCAGCATCCCTCCGATGCCTTTGCCTTGAAATTTGACGTCAACGAAAAGCATGCTTATATGCGCATCTCTGCATATGCACACTCCTTTCAGGGTTTTTCCACCGTAAAGTCCAACAAACAGCATGGCGTCGGGGAAAAGCGTGCAAATGCATATTGCCTCCTTCAGAAGCTCGTAAAAATTCCTTGTCCCTTGCTCGCTATAGTATTGCTTTTGTGTTTTATTGAAGGTGCGCCGCACAAGAAGGTATGCATCGTGAAGCTCCTCGGGCGCGGTTAGCTGTTTTATAAGCATTTCGGATCTCCTTTATTTGATGATATATTATACCATCAAAAAGGAAAAATCACAATACGTTCTGAGCACTTAATCTTATTCTGTCGGGGATCATTTCAAGAAAATGGATCAGCACCTGCTTTTCCTGCTCAAAGGCATCCTCGGGAGCCGAGTACATATGAAAATAAGCTTCGCTCAGCCGATCTATCTCGCTGTGGGGCAAAAGAAAGAGCCAGGTGTCTGTGATGCTGTCAAAGAGGGCATCAAAGCCGTCAAGATCTGCCGGGTCGTCTACCGCCTGAAGTGCCCGTATCAGCTCCTGGCAGGAGTTATTTAAATATACTTCGCTTCCCAGGCAAATAAAGGCGAGCAGAAAAACGAGGCAAATAATTAAAACTACGTGTCTTATTTCACCCTTATGAAGCATCCCTGTTCCTCTTTTCTTGGCTGAACGTAGATCTTATCCCCATTAGACTGAGCAATCAGCACTTCGCTTAGCTTAAGCCCGCTTGAGGATATCGCGCGAGCAAGCTTTGCCTTACTGAGGCTGACCGCCGCGAGATTTTTTTCCATTATCTTGCCGTCGCTGATGAGGGTGAGGCACAGCTCCTCCTGGGCGGGGGAGAGGCTCATATCCGAGTTGCACGGGGCGGCAAAATCGCTTTTTAAAATGACGCTCAGCTCTCCGTTGGTCTCAAGCAGGGCATACCACACCTTGGAGATATCAAAGATATCCTTGGTACGAAGCTGCTCGAGCAGATCGTTGATGTTATATCTCTGCTTTCTGAGGGCATATTCGTTTATTATACCCTTGGAGATCAGCACCGTGGGCTCGCCACACAGTATGCGGCGGACGCGCACGCTCTTCATGGAGGCATAGGATATCACCACCTGCATCAAAAGCAATACCATAAGGGAGATGATACCCCATAAAAGGGGGATGGCGAGGTCACCCATAGGCATGGTGGCAAGGTCTGCCGCCATGAGAGCCACCACGAATTCGGTGGGCTGAAGCTCGCCCACCTGACGCTTACCCATCAAGCGTATTACGATATAGACAAGCGCGAATAAAATAAGTGCGCGCAATAAGATATTTAACATAACATCACCTTCTATTATCTTGCCCTGCAAGCATATAATTTAGCAAAAAAATGTGGTGAAGCAATGAAAAAGATATTTACCGTTATAATTATTATATTGATATTGCTATTGTGCCTTACATGGTGGGAGACTCCGCGAAGGGAGGTGTGCGGCGAGGTCGACCGTAGCTACAGCGTTGTGCTTGATGCGGGACACGGCGGCACCGACGGGGGAGCGCTCGGTATAACCACGGGATGCAAGGAGGCGGATATCAACCTTGCGATAACTCTCAAGACCAAGGCACTGCTTGAGAGCGCGCAGGTGCACGTGGTGCTGACGCGTGACAACGAGGGCTCGCTTTGCGGAGAACCCTACAGTAAGCAGAGGGATATGCAGCTCAGGGCAAGGCTTATAAACGATGCCGCGCCCGATATAGTGGTTTCGGTGCATATGAATTCCTACCCTAATGCGAGCGTCAAGGGAGCGCAGGTGTTTTATTATCCGGATTCCGAGCAGGGGGAGGCTCTTGCGGGAAAAATACAGGAATCCTTTGTAATGCATGCGGATAAGGAGAACAAAAGGGTGATAAAGGAGGGGGATTTCTTTCTTTTAAGGACGTATGCGGGGCCGTCTGCTCTTGTTGAGTGCGGATTTCTTACCTGTCCCGAGGAGGAAAGGCTGCTTTTAGAGCAGGAATATCAGGATATTGTGGCTTACAGTATTTTTGACGGCATAATGCGATATCTTATGACGTGAGCTTGACGCTTCGCCGCGCGACTTCCGCGCTTCGCCCTTCCGCCGCGGCTTCGCGTTTCAACTTGATGCAATAAAAGCAGATATCATCATTATAATTCTGATCATTAACACATTGATCGCCCAAATATGTGTTAAAGTCAAGAAAATTCTTAATAATAACATAAAGAGGCTATATGAAAATTTACGATTATAACGGAAAAAAGAATATTTGCGGAGAGCGTGTTTTGCTTGCGCGCAAAAGACTCAAGCTGTCACAGCAGGAGCTGGCGGCAAAGCTGCAGGTAGAGGGAGTAATTATCGAGCGCGACAGCGTAAGTCGGATCGAATTGGGAACTCGCTTTGTTGCCGATTACGAGATATCGGCTTTGTGCAAAATTTTGGGCGTAACGCCAAATTATCTTTTGGGTCTTGAGGATTAAAAAAGGGACACACTTTAAAAGTGTGTCCTATGTTTTTTGTGTTGTTTTTTAGATAGATACTTTAAAATAATAATGGTAGAAAGCTATTTCGTGTGAGTCGTAAGAGGGTAAGTATTCCCCTTTGGCGAGGTATTCCAAGCCTATAACGTACTCACCCTGCATTGTGTTTAGTGCTTGACATAACTCGTCTAAAGAGCTGTAACTGGTATATGTTTTGGTTGAGGTGTATATCCTTGCAGAACGAAAATCGTGGTAGGCACCCGAAACGGAAAAGCTACTGTTGTTTATTATTGGCGCTTGTGAGAGGTCTTGTGGCATTGGGAAGTCTATAGAATCCGCAAACATGACATCGCCGTTGGGGGTAAGGGAGGTAAAGCTTCCTAAAACCTTTAAAGGCGTTATGCTTTTGGAGACGGAGCTAACCGTAATGTCGGGAACACTCGTTATGGATTGTTTAGACGTGGTAGGCTGAGTGGGTTGCTTGGATCCGTTGCACCCGACTGCGAACATCAGCATTATAAGTAACAATGGTAATAGCTTTTTCATATAGCACCTCCTGCAAATTTGTTTATTTATATTATACAGTATGGGAAGGTGGGTGTCAATATAAAAGCGCTTGGGAAAATAATGCTATAAAATAAAAAAAGGACTGCTTTGGCAGTCCTTAATTTATTTATGCTTAGTACATTCCGCCCATACCGGCAGCGCCTGCGGGAGCCGCGGGTTAGGGAGCGGGGATGTCTGCCACAAGGCACTCGGTGGTAAGCATTACGCTTGCAACGCTTGCGGCGTTCTGAAGAGCGCTGCGGCTGACCTTGGTAGGATCGATGATACCCTTCTGAACCATGTTGCCGTACTCGTCCTTAGCGGCATCGAAGCCAAAGCCGACCTCGCCGCTTGCAAGAACCTTGTCAACGATAACACTGCCCTCAAGACCTGCGTTGGTAGCGATCTGACGGATGGGAGCCTCAAGAGCCTTCATGATGATGGTGGCGCCGGTCTTCTCGTCGCCGCTGAGGGTCTCAACAAGAGCCTTAACTGCGGGGATGGCGCTGATGAAGCTTGTTCCGCCGCCGGGCACGATGCCCTCCTCAACTGCGGCACGAGTAGCTGCCAGAGCGTCCTCGATGCGAAGCTTACGCTCCTTCATCTCTACCTCGGTAGCGGCACCTACGTTAATAACTGCTACGCCGCCTGCAAGCTTGGCAAGACGCTCAGCAAGCTTCTCGCGGTCGTAATCACTTGTGGTCTCCTCCATCTGAGCCTTGATGGAAGCAACGCGAGCCTTGATGGAGGCAATGTCGCCTGCACCCTCAACGATGGTGGTGTTCTCCTTATCAACCTTGACCTGACGGGCATTACCCAGCATATCAACGGTGGTGTCCTTAAGCTCAAGACCGAGCTCCTCGCTTATTACCTGACCGCCTGTAAGGATGGCGATATCCTGAAGCATGGCCTTTCTGCGATCGCCAAAGCCGGGGGCCTTAACTGCAACGCAGGTGAAGGTGCCGCGGATCTTGTTTACAACCAGGGTAGCAAGGGCCTCGCCCTCGATGTCCTCGGCGATGATAAGGAGCTTTCTGCCCGACTGAACCACCTGCTCAAGCACGGGGAGGATCTCCTGAATGGAGCTGATCTTCTTCTCGGTGATAAGGATAAGGGGATTGTCAAGAATGGCCTCCATCTTATCGGTATCGGTTACCATGTAAGCCGAAGCATAGCCGCGGTCGAACTGCATACCCTCAACGATGGTGAGGTTGGTCTCCAGAGTTTTTGCCTCCTCAACGGTTATAACGCCGTCCTTGCCTACCTTCTCCATAGCGTCTGCGATCAGAGCGCCTACAGACTCGTCGCCTGCGGAGATGGAAGCGACCTGGGAGATGGCGGTCTTATTTTCGATGGGCTTGCTGATGGCCTTTAAGGAATCAACAGCGGCGTCAACAGCCTTCATGATGCCCTTACGAAGCACCATGGGGTTTGCGCCTGCGGCGATGTTCTTAACGCCCTCGCGGAAGATGGCCTGGGCAAGAACTGCGGCGGTGGTGGTACCGTCACCTGCTACGTCGTTGGTCTTAACGGAGACCTCCTTAACAAGCTGAGCGCCCATGTTCTCGAAGGGATCCTCAAGCTCGATCTCCTTAGCGATGGTAACACCGTCGTTATTGATAAGGGGGGAGCCGTATTTCTTGTCAAGAACTACGTTTCTGCCCTTGGGTCCAAGTGTGATCTTAACGGTATCGGCAAGGATATTTACGCCTGTCTCTAACGAGCGGCGGGCTTCCTCGCCGTATTTAAACTGCTTTGCCATAATTAAAACACTCCTTTATTATTCAACTACCGCAAGGATGTCGCTCTGACGGATAACGATGTATTCAACCCCGTCCAGCTTTACCTCGTTGCCTGCGTATTTGCTGTAAATGACCTTGTCGCCAAGCTTAACCTGCATGGTGACCTCCTTGCCGTCGATGCATCCGCCGGGACCGACTGCCACGACCTCTGCCATCTGGGGCTTTTCCTTTGCTGCGCCGGGAAGCACGATGCCGCTCTTGGTGGTCTCCTCGGTGTCTACAGACTTAACTACTACTCTATCAAACAACGGTCTGATGGTCATAATAAAACCTCCTTTATTTAGTGTTAGCACTCTTTAGCTTCGAGTGCTAACAAGACATATAATATCAAAAAATCCGTGATTTGCAATATTGCTTTTAAGTTTAAAACCGTCGAATTGAACTTTTAAGGCTTGTTATTGGCAAAAATCTCCGAATTGCTTGAATTTGCTTAATTATACAACTGTTTTTGATTTCAGTAAAGTAAAAGTGCCATTTTCTTGGAAAAATAATTACTCGCGGCAAAAAAGTTTACAGTTTGGTAAAAAATATGTAGAGCGCTACAGCGCTCCGAGCAGGCTACGCCTTGGAAAAGGCGTCCTTGCTTGCGTGACAGACGGGGCATACCCAATCGTCGGGGAGATCGGTAAACTGCACTCCCTTGTCGATCCCGTGAGCAGTATCCCCTTGTGCGGGATTGTAAACGTAACCGCAAAGATGACAAATATAGTCCGTAAAGATCACTCCTTTTTATTTTTATAAAGGGCTACAGCTTCATTATTAACAATAATATGAAAAATAATCTTAAAAGGTTAAAAAAAGCCTTCCGCAAACGCGAAAGGCGTGTGTTTTTATATGCTAGAAGCGTCCGCTTGCGCCGCCGCGCGAGCCGCCCGAGCCACCCGAGCCGCCCGAGGTATTCCTTGGTACGGGCACCCTTGTTATGTTAGAGTAAAGATACAGATCGCTGTGGCCGGTGAGCACAAAGCTGTTATGTACCACGTAATCGTTGGCGTTTGCCTTACTGCGCACGCTTTTAAGCTTGCTTTTCATGGAAAGCACCACGATAAGTGCAACGACGATTCCTATCAGCACGCAAATGGCAATGCCGGTAAAAAGATCCGCCGTGGGGTTGGGTGCGGGATGGTCATATTCCTGAGAGATGAACATACCGTAGCAGGCAGAGGTGAAGCTTGTAAGCGCGGTGTAGTAATCTCCCTGTGTAAGATAAATGACCGAGGAGCTCATAAGATCGTAGTCATCATAGGAGGCGTACTTGCCGTTAAAGCTGATGGCCCATTCACGGTCGCCTGCTTCCATATTTATAACAAGCAGTATGCCGTCGTAGGTCTGACCGCCGTAGATGGCGTCGTACTGCCCGTGAGCATAGGACAGGGCGCTTTGATCAAGATGATCCACCGTGATGATGCCTACGTTGCAGCCGAACTCCTCCGAAAGGGAGGCGAGCTCCTCAAGTATGCTGTCCTCCTCTGAGGCAGAGAGCAGATCCGCATCATCCAAAAGATATTCGCCGCCAATATACCCATCAGCAGCAAGGCAGGGAATGGAAGCAATGCAGAGCATCACTGTGATAAGCAAAAGGATAAGTGTTTTTTTCATACTCCGCACCTCCTAAAACAAGCCCGCAAGCTGCCATAAGCCAAAAGCCACGGCGGCAATGCCTGCGGTAAGCCCGAGAAGCCAGCCCCAGAACTTGCCCGTGTCCATTGGGAGATCGCCCACCATCTTGCCGGTCTGCCCGTTCATTGCAAAGGTGTATTTTTTATCCTTATAGGTGGTGTTTAGTATCCATACCGGCAAAAGGGCGTAGCGCACCGAGCTATCCGAAAGCTTCACCGAGGTATTTTCCGGAATAACGCTTGCGTAGCCTGCGGTGGTGGAATAGAATTTCTGCTCTGTGGAGCTCTTGAGCCTGGTGTTGGCGTTGCCTTGGCAGGCATCCTTATCAACGTCATACTTATCTGCAAGATATCCCGCAAGATAAGCCGACTGAAAATCCACCGCCTGGGAAAAATCAAAGGGCTCTAAGGACTCCATAAGGTCGTCATCCATCTTGGATGAGCCGTCCACGGGGATGTTGGCAAAGCTCAGATTGCCGTTGCGTACCAGCATATAGTGGCTTGTTTTGGTGTATATGTATCTTGAGTCACTCCAGGTATGCACCCTTGTGGCGTGATAGCGCATATGTGCCTCGGCATTAGCGTTGAAGAGCCAGAAGGGAACGTACACGCCCTTGATCTCGTCTATTCTGTTTTGATCCTTAAAGGCGGAGGGAAGCAGAGTTTTACCCTTAAGATGAGCAAAGAGGGCTTTTTTTGCCGCCTCCTTGTCAAGCTTGAAGGGAATTACAAGATCGGGCCTGAGCTGACCTGAAAGCCTTCCGGATAGAATTACGGGGTTATTACAGAACGGGCAAAAGGTGGCGGCGGTGGTCTCGTGGCATATAAGCTCTCCTCCGCAGCTTGTGCAGCTGTAGAGCATCATGCCGTCCTGTGTCCACTCGCTCTGCTCGGAGGATGCCCAGTCAAGCTCATCCCCCTCTGCGGAGAGCGCCTCGTCCACCTGCTTCAGGGTCTCGGTCTCAAATTCGGTGTCGCAGTAGGGACACTTCATCTTTTGAGCCGTGCTGTCAAACTCTATTGCACCGTTGCAGCAGGGACATTTATATTGTATCATTTCCGACATATCGAACTCCATGTATTATTTTATATCGTTATCGTTAAAGGGGTCGCCGCACTCGGGGCAGAATTTTGGGGGATTCGCAGGATCCTCGGGCTCCCAGCCGCATTTATCACACCTGTAAAGCAGAGCGCCCGCAGGCTTCTTTGCGCCGCATTCGGAGCAGAATTTACCCTTATTAACAGTACCACAGTCGCACCTCCAGCCGTCCTCGGGCTTTTTAGCGCCGCACTCGGGGCAGAACTTGCCGGTAGCGGTTGCACCGCAGGAGCACTTCCAGCCACCTGCTGCCTGAGGCTCAGGCTTCTTGGCGCCACACTCGGGACAGAATTTGCCGGTAGCGGTTGCACCGCAAGCGCACTTCCAGCCGTCAGCAGTAGGTGCTGCAGGTGCGGGAGTAGCCTGTTGCTGCTGTTGCTGACCCATCTGATAGAAATTCTGAGCTGCATTGAAGCCGCCGCCCATTGCGCCGCCTGCCATACCCATACCCATAAAGCCTGTCATAGCACCGGCAGAGTTACCGGCTGCGGTCTCCATAGCATTGGCAGTGGCGGTGGTCATACGGCCTGCCATCATAGCTGCATTGGAGCCATAGGACATGGAATCCTCCATCTCCTGGATCTTCTTCATATCCTCGGGGTTCAGGGTAATGGGATTCAGAGCGATCTTCTCAACCGAAATACCACGGGACTCCACCCACTCATACTGCAGAGCGTCGTTCATGGCCTTCTTCAGCTCGTTGACCTTGGCAGGCAGCTGGGCGGGACGCAGTTCCATTTCTGCCAGCGCACCAAAGGCAGGCTGCAGAGCGGAAACGAACTCGGTCTTCATCTGCTCGTCGATCTGGTCACGGGTGAAGGCCTGCTCCACATTACCGCAAACCTTGGTGTAGAACAACAAGGGGTTGGTAATGATGTAGGAGTAGACACCGTTGCAGCGGACATTGACGGTACGGCTGAAGCCGATACGCTTATTCATGACCTCAAAGATGATGGGGCTGGGAGTGCCGAACTTGTTGCCCATGATCTCCTTGGTGTTGAAGTAGTAAACTCTCTGATCCTTACCGGTGTCACCGCCGTAGGTAAAACGCTTGCCGATGGCCTTGAAGGTGTTCTTCAGGCTCTCGCCGAAGCTGCCTGCAAAGATGGAAGGCTCGGTAGAGGTATCGTATGTATATTCGCCGGGTTCGGCGCAAACCTCAACCACCTTGCCCTGCTCCACGATGATCATACACTGACCGTCGGCAACGGCAATACCGGAGCCGTTGGAAATAATATTATCTTCGCCCTTTGTATTGGAGCTACGGCCGCTTACGCGCTTGGACCCCTTAATCACAAGGGTGTCCATATCCATTGCTTCGCAGTAGAAAAATTCTTTCCATTGATCGGCCAAAACGCCGCCAAGCGCACCGATACCTGCTTTAATAAGTCCCATAATAATTCTCCTTTACTTTAATAGTTTTTTATTATTTTATTTCTTCGATCCTGTGATTATTTATCTTAATAAACGTTACATCGCTTTTGGTAAGACGGATGATATCGTCAAGCTTGAATTTCTCCGCAAGAGTGTAGAATATGTAGCTTGCGCCTGTATTTCGCGCCCTGCCCGTTCTGCCGATGCGGTGCAGATAGTAGGCGTTCTCCTGAGGTACGTCGTAGGAGAATACCGCATCGATGCCCGAAACGTCGATGCCGCGCGCCGCAACGTCGGTGGCAACCAGCATATCGATATCCCCTTGCTTGAACTCCTGCATTATGCGGTTTCGGGTGCTTTGTCTGATATCGCCGTGCAGACAGTCCACCAAAAAGCCCTTGGCGGCAAGCTGGGTGTAGAGTCGGTCGGTCATCTTCTTGGTATTTGTAAAGATTATGACCCTGCGGTAGCCCTTGCACTCCATAATATCAAGCAGAGTGGGAAGCTTTGAGCCCGAGTAGCACTCCACCGCGTATTGGTCTATAAGGGGCATGCTTTCGGCAAGGGGCTCCACCGTGATCTCTGCGGCGTCGCGCTGATACAGCCAGCCTATATCCATTACCTCGCGGGATATGGTGGCGGAGAACATTGCCATCTGCTTCATTGAGGGAAGCCTGTCAAGAATTGCGCGAACGTCGTTAATAAAGCCCATATCAAGCATCTCGTCCGCCTCGTCAAGCACCGCCAGGGTGGTGCTGTCAAGGTTTATAGCCTTGCGGTTCATAAGGTCGGTGAGTCTGCCGGGGGTGGCAACTATTACGTTGGGACGGCGGCGCAGATTTTCCATTTGCTTATTGATGGATTGTCCGCCGTACACGGCCTGGATGCGCACTCCGTTTTTAAATTGCGCAAGCAGGCGGAGCTGCTCGGCTATCTGTATGGTAAGCTCGCGGGTGGGGGCAAGCACGAGGGCTTGCACGTTTTTATCCTTGGGATCTATGCCCTCAACAAGGGGAATGCCGAAGGCGAAGGTCTTGCCCGTGCCGGTAGGGGCCTTGGCTATTATGTCCCGCCCTCTTCGCATCTCGGGGATGGCCTTTCGCTGTATCTCGGTCACCTCTGTGTATTTGGTGGCGTTTATTGCACGCGCCACCTCGTGGGAAAGCTCAAGCTCTTCAAATGTCAAGACGTTATTCACTCCTCGGTAGTTTTTTGATTATTTTGTAAATGCGATAAATACGTAATTGGATAGCAGATCCTCGTAGCTGTAGCTTGAGTATTGGGATACTATATCATAATATATCGATGGGGAATTGCCCGCAACGTAAAGTATGCCTTCAAGCCGCTTGTCGGTCTCCAGCATCACGAAAAGATAACAGGTGTGCTTCCCGTCGTTACAGCTGTAGGATATGACCTCGCCGTCAAGGGATAGGGCGGCGTATTGCTCGGGAAGCTTTATTTTTTGGCTTGCTTCCTGCTCGTTAAGATATGTCACCGCTTGGTCGTAGATGGCGCGGTCGCGCGCAAAATCATTCTTTACGGTCTTTATGTCGATGTCACCTATCATGGTAAGGGACAGAGCACCAAGCAGAGCCACCACTGCCGCGGGCAGAAGTATCTGAGAGCGGAAATTGCCGTTCATGCTCAATATAAGTCTGCAAAGACAGTAGACAAGCAACACCGATGCGAGCAGATAGCACGCAATTATTACCACGTCAATAATAGGGAAGGATGGTTGGAGCTTATAATAATTTGCCGCCAAGACAAGGGGAAGTACGGTAAGGAGTACCCCAAGCAGGGCAAGCACCTTTTCAAGCGTGTTGAATTTTTTCATATATCACCTGTAGAATTTATTGTTTAATATAATTATACCAAAGTAAACGCATGTTGTCACCATCTTTTTTACATTGCGGAAAAATGTCGTTATAATAGGGATGATTTGTAACTTTGAGTCTTGACTTACACTTGTTTTTATGATATTCTTATTAAAACGAACAATATTTAAGCGTAGGAGGACGATATGCAATTGCAGGAATCGGGCGAAATGTACCTTGAAACCATATACTTGCTTACAAGCGGGGGTAAAAGCATACGCGCCATTGACGTGTGCGAGCATATGGGCTATTCCAAGCCCAGCGTCAGCCGCGCGGTCAGCCTGCTTAAATCCGGAGGATATCTTACGGTGGAGGTCGGAGGAAGCCTCGTGCTGACCGAAAAGGGAAGGGAAAAAGCGGAAAAGACCTACAGACGCCATACCGTGCTCACCGAGCTTTTCAGCCTCCTTGGGGTAAGCAGGGAGGTCGCCGCGGAGGATGCCTGTAAGATAGAGCATCACATAAGCGACGAGACCATGGACGCACTTGAAAGACATCTTGAAAAATACGGAAAATAATAAAAAGCATCCGACCCGGAACGGGTCGGATGCTTTGGGTTTTGGGGGATAATATAATTTGGATTGCTTATTGTATTTTATTGCTTTTTGCTCTGTTGCATTTCCAACAAAGCGTTTGTAGATTTTCCTCCACGGTATAGCCACCCTTTGAAACGGGAATGATATGGTCTATTTCAAGCAAAAGATTGGGCTCTGCGTTTGTGGAGTTACCGCAGCTACAGCATGTGAAATGGTCTCTTTCCTTGATGAATTCGCGCAGCTTTTTTGTCATAAGAGTTCGTTGCTCTTTTGCGAAATAACTTGCGGTCAATTTGCTCTCCAGAGCATTGATAAGCTCTACTATGGTATCCTCTGTCATTGGTACAGGGAACGAGCGTTGCGCCTTTCCGCCACCGGAGGTGTAAGAAAATCTGTATTCCACAGTAAGAACACTTTCGTCAATATTGGCAAAACCGAGTCTTGAATAGAAGCCTGCTTCATCATTTAACATAACATAATCAGGAACGTCCTTAAGATATTGTTGATACTCTGCCTTGTAATTCTCGATTATTTGTTTTGCTTCCTTTAATGTTTCCAATTCTTCTATGAATAATTGGAGCTTTTGGATCTGCTCGGGATATTTTTGCTTGTTTGGGTAAAAATTCTTTACTACGTAGTCAAGCGGATTATTCTCTGCACTTGCAAATACAGCTGCAGATACCTCTGCGGTAAAAGGGGTTATGGTCTTTTTGTATGGGCGTATGTAATCGTAGGTGTCCTCGTTGACCGTTTCGTCTCGTACGATTCTTGTTCCGAAAAGATGGGAAACCACCTCTATCTTTTCGTTGATATATTCATTAAACTCGCGTTGGGTGCTCATTAATCCTTCGCAGGTTTCTTTTATTTTAGCAAAGTCATCTGACTCGTAGTATTCAAGGATCTATTTGTTTTTGTCGATAATACTTTGCATCTCGCTATCAATGTGGTCGATCAAATTGCGGATAACGGTCCATTCTTCGCTATTTGTTGCTTTTATTTTTTTAATGCTGTTTACTGTCCTATCGAATAATTGAGCAATTAAATTATCAAGCTTTTCAGCACTACCCTTTATAATGAAGGTGTCCTTTGAATTATTAGCAGTATCAATAATGGCGTTTACCCTCTCGTAGTATTCGTGCTGTTTTTTGCTTAACGCTTCCTTTTCTAATTCTTTCAGATACTTTGTGTATTCGCCTTTGGTCATTAGCAGTGAGGGGTCATTTTTGAGTTGATTTATACGGTATGGACTTATCTCTATAGTTTTTGAACCCAGATTATTCCCGGCTTGTGATATGTATGTTACCCTTATTCGGTAAGTTTTTGCGTTATATAATACAGTATTAATTTGCGATAATAACCTATTATATTTTGGATGATCCTTATGCTTATTATTTTTTATATAATTGTTTAAAAGATTTGAAACTTCCTTTTTCCTTTTTGTCGTTTTTTCGGCACGGTCTAGTCTTTCTGCATCTTCTTTAAAAAATTTGATATCGTCATACTTATCGAGTGCTTGACGGCTCTTTACGGTTACGTCTGAATCAGAAAAATTTATTATATTCCAACTCGCAAGGTTTAGTTCTTTTAGAACAATATCTTCAAATTCTTTATATTTTTTTTCATTAATATTGCGTATTATCAGAATTGTTATAATGATTGCAAGGATTGCGAGGGGCAATGCTATGATAATAATATTCGTAGTTTGATTATTGAAACTAGCTAACAATAGAATAGTGGTAATAGACATAATATTTCCTTTCATATCTATATATTGGTGTATCTTTTCTACAAAGCGACAATATTATATTATATATTTAAATAAATTTCAACATATTTTTTAAAGGTTGCGCGTCGTCTGCTACGACGAACCTGTTGGTTCGTTTTACCGACTGCTGATACCAAAAAAAGTACCACCCTTGTGGGTGGTTATTTTGTCGCAGTCGGATACGGTGCGCTCTCGGTTTTTCCTACGGCTCCGAGCCGTGACGGAAAAACCTTCGTGCTCCCGACTTCGCAGTTCAACCCCTGCGCGGCTTTTTGCCTGCTACGACGAACCTGTTGGTTCGTTTTACCGACTGCCCGTAAGCAAAAAAATTAGAGGTCTACAAAAGTAGACCTCTAATTTTTTTGTGAAGCGACTACATACGAGATATTTTCTCGTCATTTTTAGCAGTGCCTGAACCCTCACAGTGTTTTAGCAGTCGAGCAGTGACTGTTTGATTTTGAGACCGCCTATAAAAATCAC